>JAISPT010000022.1 GCA_031274715.1 Azonexus sp.
ACAGTCAAGAGTCAATCTCAACTTCATCCACTCACTTCACTCTTCAGCAACCGCCGGAAAACCCCGCCACCGCTGAAGAGGTGCGCATTATATAAAGAAAAAAAAGGCCGTCAAGACCCCTTTTGAGAAAGGGCGGAACAGAACGACAATCGGCGATTGTTGGCCGTCAGTCGATGGTTTCGTAGCGGACCTCAACGATATCGAGATCACGCGGACCGACCGGGCTCTGGAAGCGAATCGCGTCACCGCAGCGTGCCTTGATCAAGGCACGCGCCAATGGGGAAATCCAACTGATACGGCCGACGGCGGCATCGGCTTCATCGACGCCAACGATGATGTAGGTACTTTCGTTGCCGTCGCTATCGGCAACGGTGACGCGGGCACCGAAGAAAACCTGGTCATTGTCGCCCTGGCGCAGCGGGTCTACCACTTCGGCCAATTCCAAGCGCTTGGTCAAAAAGCGGATGCGCCGATCGATTTCCCGCAAGCGGCGCTTGCCATATATATAGTCGCCGTTTTCCGAGCGATCGCCATTGGAAGCGGCCCAGGCGACGATATCGACGATGCGCGGGCGTTCGCGCTTGACCAGTTCCTCAAGCTCGTCGCGCAGACGGGCATGGCCGGCCGGGGTAATGTAATTGCGTGTTCCGGCGGGAAGACTGGGTGTCGCCTGAAGTTCTTCTTCGTCGTCACCGTCGCTTTCCCGGACGAACGCTTTGTTCATCAGTAACCGATGCTGTAGTGCTCGACGTCGACGCGGATCAGATCGCGCCCGAGAACGGCAGCGGTGTTCTTGGCGAATTGCTCGGCCCAGGTACTCTGATCGCGGAAGCGCTCCTCGCCGGCGTATTTGGCGACGCTGAGAATACGGTCGACGGCAAGAATCTTGCCGGTTGGCGTAGACACATCGCATTCAAGGGTATCGAACTCGCGGTCGAACCATTCGCGCGCCTCGTCGGCCGCAACGCCGCCAGCGAGCTTGAAGTCGTACTCGCAATCCTTGCCGAAGGACACAATCACATGATGCTGCATTTCTCTCTCCTCCTGTCGGGTGTTCAAGCTATTCTAGCAAAACACGAGAAGCTGTCAGGAGTCGAACATGGCCATGCATCCGTTGAGCGATACCGATATCGGCAACATCCATAGCCAGTTGCACGAGCTGCGGACGGAGCATCACGATCTCGACCTAGTGATCACCCACCTGGTCGACAATCCGCCACCCGACGAGTTACTAATCCGGCGCCTGAAGAAGCGCAAACTGCTGCTGAAGGATCGCATCCTCCTGCTTGAACAGATGTTGGTTCCCGACATCCCTGCCTGATCTTCGGCGTCAGGGTGACAGGTTGCACAGCGACCATTAGATTACGTCGACCAAGACATGGGTGGCGGCAGCTGCATTGACCCAGACGGCGGCGGCGAGCAGCACCGCGCTAAAATGCCGTATGTCCTGTTTCGACCATGCCGCTGATGCCTTCGGCGATCCTTTTGCTCTCGATAATCTGCCGCTGCCACGGCCGGCCGCCGGTTACGCCGTGCAAATGCTCGGCAGCGACCGATTGCTCGACCGCCGCAGCGGTGCTTTCCTGCCGGTCCGCTCGCCCGATCTGGCCGGCCTGTTCGACACTTTCGCCGCCGCCCGCCAGGCGGCCGAGGCCTGGGTCGACCAGCATTGCCGGCCACCGGCTGAGCATCGCCTGGCCATCGTCCCGGCGGCCTTCGACGACGTGCTCGAGCGTCACGTGCTGATCTACGGCGTGTTGGAAGAACACCCCTGACCCGCCCAACCCTGGAAACTCGCCATGACCCCATTCCAGAAACGCCCACTTGGCCGTAGCGATCTGCTCGTTCCTGATGTCTGCCTCGGCACGATGACGTTCGGCGAGCAGACCGACGAGGCGGATGCCCATCGGCAACTCGACTACGCGCTAGCTGCCGGTGTCAATTTCTTCGATACGGCCGAGATGTATGCCGTTCCGCCGCGCGCCGAAACCAGCGGCGCCTCGGAAAGCATCGTCGGCCGCTGGCTAGCGCGGCAAGCGCGGGAGCGGATCGTCATCGCCACCAAGGTCGCCGGCCCGGCGCGCAACCTGGACTGGATCCGCAGGGGACCGCCGGCGCTCGACCGTGCCAATATCCATGCCGCCGTCGAAGGCTCGTTGCGCCGTTTGCAGACCGACTACATCGATCTCTACCAGTTGCACTGGCCGGAACGCAACCAGCCAATGTTCGGTCAATGGCAGTACGAGCCGGACAAGGAGCGTGAATGCACGCCGATCCGCACCCAACTGGAAGCGCTGAGCGAATTGGTGCGCGCCGGCAAGGTGCGCTATGTCGGCATCTCCAATGAGCATCCGTGGGGCATCATGCAATTCACTCGCCTCGCCGACGAACTCGACCTGCCACGCATCGCCTCGACGCAGAATGCCTACCACTTGCTGAACCGGACTTTCGAGACCGGCCTGGCCGAAGTCTGCCACCGTGAGGGCATCGGCCTGCTCGCCTATTCGCCGCTGGCCTTCGGGCACCTGACCGGCAAATACCTGGCCAACCCGGCGATTCCCGGCCGCCTGACACGGTGGCCGAGCTTCGGCCAGCGCTACACCAAGCCCAACGTCACCCCGGCCACCCGCGCCTACGCCGAGTTGGCCCGTCAGCACAGCTTGACGCCGACGCAACTGGCGCTTGGCTTCGTGCGCTCGCGCTGGTTCGTCGCCAGCACCATCATCGGCGCCTCATCGCTAGCCCAGTTGCAGGAAACCCTGCCGGCGACGCAAACGCCGCTGCCGCCGGTGGTACTCGCAGCCATCGACGAGTTGCACCTGCGCTACACCAATCCGGCACCCTGAGCAGCCGGCCGCAATACGCTCCCGGCAACGCCGCCAGGGCCGCCACAAACTGACGGTGGCATAGACAACGGATCAGCGTTCGCTCCGGCACATGCCTGGCGCGAATCGCCATAGCTCCGGTCGAATTGGCGAACGCGATGAAAAAATGTATAATAATCAGCTCAATGCGTGATGGTTCGCCCACAGTCATTCCGAGCAGCCGCCGGTTTTATCAGGTTCTTGTGCAGGATTCACCCCATTGATTTATTCCCCCGGCAAGGCTGCGTCGGGGTCACTCAGGCCGCCCGCTCCCCGGGCCAATTCGTCGCCCGCATAGCAAAACGCAAGCGCGACGAGAAAAGGAAACAGCACCATGACGACATCCGTCGACAGCTTTGCCGATCTCGGCTTAAGCCAATCCCTGCTCAAAACACTCGCCGAAGTCGGCTACGAGACGCCTTCCCCGATCCAGGCCCAGTGCATCCCGATTCTGCTTGACGGGCACGACATCATCGGCATGGCGCAGACCGGCACCGGCAAGACGGCCGCTTTCGCGCTGCCGCTGATGGAAACTATCGATATCAAGCTGATGAAGCCGCAGGCGCTGATCCTGACGCCGACGCGCGAACTGGCGATCCAGGTGGCGGAGGCCCTGCAGAGCTACGCCAAGAATCTGCCTGGCTTCCACGTGCTGCCGATCTACGGCGGCCAGAGCTACACCATCCAGTTGAAGCAACTGGCGCGTGGCGCACATATCATCGTCGGCACGCCGGGCCGAGTCATGGACCACCTGGAGCGCCAGACACTCAATCTCGACCATCTGAAAACACTGGTCCTCGATGAAGCCGACGAAATGCTGCGCATGGGCTTCATCGACGACGTCGAATGGATCCTCGAGCACACCCCAGAACAGCACCAGACCGCGCTGTTCTCGGCGACCATGCCGGAACCGATCCGCCGCGTGGCACAGAAATATCTGGTCGAGCCGAAGGAAGTCAAAATCAAGACGGCCACCGCCACCGTCGCCGCCATCCGCCAAGTCTATTGGCAGGTTTCCGGCCTGCACAAGCTCGACGCGCTGACCCGCATCCTCGAAGTCGAGGACAATTTCGACGCCGCTATCATCTTCGTGCGCACCAAGACCGCCACCGTCGAGCTGGCCGACAAGCTCAACGCCCGCGGCTACAGCGCCGCTGCGCTGAACGGCGACCTCAATCAGCAGATGCGCGAGCGCGTCATTGAACAGCTGAAATCCGGCGCCCTGGACATCGTCATCGCCACCGATGTCGCCGCCCGTGGCATCGACGTACCGCGCATCAGCCATGTGGTGAATTACGACATCCCCTACGACACCGAAGCCTATGTGCACCGCATCGGCCGTACCGGCCGCGCCGGCCGCGCCGGCAACGCCATCCTGTTCGTCGCACCGCGCGAGATTCGCATGCTGCGCACCATCGAGCGCGCTACCCGGCAACCGATCGCACCGCTGACGCTGCCCTCGCGCACCGATGTCACCAACAAGCGCGTCGCCGCCTTCAAGGAGAAGGTCGCCGAAGTGCTCAATGCCGAAGGTCTCGACTTCTTCGCCAACATCGTCTCGCAGATCGCCGAGGAACAGGACGTTGGCGCCGAGGAGGTTGCCGCCGCGCTGGCCATGATGGCGCAGGAAGGCAAGCCACTGCAGATCGCCGGCGAAGATCCGGCACCCCGCCCGGCCGTCCGCGACGAACGCCGTCCGGCCAGTTTCGGCGAGCGCGAAAGCAAGCCGCGTTTCGAGGGGCGCGGCGACCAACCCCGCTTCGAGTCGCGCGGCGAGCGCCCACGCTTCGATGACAAGCCACGCCGCCCGCCGGTCGGCGGCGACATGGTGCGCTACCGCATCGACGTCGGTCGCGACCACGGCGTACAGGTCAAGGACATCGTCGGCGCCATCGCCAACGAAGCCGGCATCGAGAGTCGTTTCATCGGCCGTATCGGCCTCTACGACGAATCGAGCACAGTCGAACTACCGGCCGGCATGCCGGCCGAGGCGGCCAACGCCTTGAAACGCACCCGCGTGCGCGGCGTGCCGATCAACCTGCGGCCCGACGAAGGTCGTCCGGATACCGGCGAGCGCAAGTTCCGGAAAAAACCCTTCGCCGATCGCTAGGGTCTGTTCACAGTAGCCAATTTGTGTTCCCATTCTGGGATTTGGATGTGACACATGGATCGGCGAATGTTGAGCGACACACAATGGTTTCGGATTGCTGAATTGCTGCCGGGT
>JAISPT010000029.1 GCA_031274715.1 Azonexus sp.
ACCCGGCAGCAATTCAGCAATCCGAAACCATTGTGTGTCGCTCAACATTCGCCGATCCATGTGTCACATCCAAATCCCAGAATGGGAACACAAATTGGCTACTGTGAACAGACCCTAGCAACTCGCGCTGGATTTTGTCGAGCTGGCTGGCGGGCAAGCCAAGCGGCGGAAACACGGGGCGGCCATCGGCGTCGCAATCCTGCCCGATCACCACATAGCCACCGCCCAGGTTCTCGAAATCGTTGGCGAAGGCGCACAGCGTGCGAATGATCGCGTCCGGGTTCCATCCAGCCTTGTACTCGATACGTTCGCCTTCGACCGTACGCTGGCGTAGCAGGTCGTTGAGGTTGATGGGGAGTTTGCTAACCATGTCGAATTACCACGCATGGCCAGCCATCAACGCTGTTAACAAACACAGTCAATTTTACCGCGATGCTATCCGCATTGGCTTCGTCGCGCTTGAACTGGCGGTGCCTGTCTTCGCCGCGAGCGAGGAGCGGCTGGAGGTCGATTTCGGTCATGTCCACGCCTCATACACCTTGGCTTTTACAGCCTCCGGTGCTGTCTTGCGGATGCAGGCTTCAGCGACCGACGAAAATTCCTCCTTGTAGTCGATCATTTTCTTCAGATCGACAATCACCGTTGCTTGTCGAATTTGTTTAAGACTCTGAGGCTCATCCGAGGCCGACGAATAATCCTTGATCTTATCGGCACACTTTCTCCACACATCGGCACGATTCTGGTTCAGTCGGTCCAGGCGATTCAGTCCAAGAATTTCAATGGTGCCGTCAACGCGATTTTGTTCTGCTTGGTCGATGCCGGTTATCGCTACTACCCTGCAACTGTCTTCATCCATTTCGTAGGAAATCAATCGCGCATCGTCAGTAATCGGGTCAATCAATAGCGGCGCTTCCAGCTTGAGAGAGTTAGGATCGTTGGCTGTCGCGCAATGGTCTTCACATAGCGGAAATACGTCATTTTTCTTCGTGTTGATGAGCTGACCGCAGACTCGGTAGTTTCGCCAATCAAAGGCGAGCCACCAATAACCCTCCCGCTGGTTTTTATCAAAATCGGAAACACATCCTTTGGGGCGGTAGTGGTCTACGTGAACTGCGGAAACCGACTCCTTGGCCTCGGTGTACCAGCACTTGTTGTGAAAAAGTTGTAGCAGCCAGTCCCGCACCTTGTTATCGCGCCAGAGTCCTTCATATTTTTCGATGATGGCTTTTCGATCTACGTCAGTCTTTGCGGCACACAGCTCCTTTGTAGCTGCTTCGGCTTTCTTGATCCACTCATCGGGCGGCGTGGAGTTCTCCGGGATATGAACTTTGCGCATGGCTATTTCTTTACCTTCAACGCCTTGGCAAGTTCAGCAAGTTCGCCAGTACGTTCCTCAATAATGAGCTTCTGCGCGATCTTTTCAGCCAATGCCTCCTGTGCCTTCAATTCCTTCTCAGGCAACAACTGGCTTAACGGCTGGCTGCGTGCCTCGTACATCTTCTGGATGAAAAGCTGATACATAGGGTCGCGATACTCGCGTGAAAAACCAAGCTCGTCGAGGTAGTGACGCAGCCGTTCAAGCTCGCCTTGCTCTCTGTGCGTCAGGCTTTGCTTGGCTTGCTTTGCCAGCAACTCGTTGCGCCGCTGTAAATCGTCGAGCGTTTGTTGATCCAGCGTGGACGACAAGCCAAATACATCACTTTTGAGTAAACCTGCCACGCCCATACCCTGTGGATGCTCGACAGGTGTGAGCACCGCGGTACGCTTGTCTTCGCTGCGCAAGACTCGCACCTGCTCCTTGCGCAAGCCGCCGATCATCATCGGGTCGTGGGTAGTCAGCAGGATTTGCGAACTGGCGGCATCCTCGTCCGAGCCGAGCGCATGTTTGATTTCGTCGAAATAACGCAGCTTCCAGATCGGGTTCAGATGCGTGTCGGGTTCGTCGAGCAAAAACAGGCAGTTGCGGTCGCGGGTGATGCGCATCAGGCCTAGCACAGTGAGTAATTGCAGTTCGCCTTCGGAGAGTTGCGAAAAGCTCACCTTGGCGTCCTCATCGCGTTTCTTCACCGTGATGCGCACTTCTTCTATCAGGTCGCCGATGTAAGCGCCTTCGGCATAGCGAAAGAAGCTGTCGGCACTACCGAGTTGTTCGCCGAGTTCTTTCAGTTTTTCGTGGCTGGGCACGAACAGATAAAGCTGGCGCTGCTTTTCGCTGCGGCCACGAAAGTCGATGCGTTTGTCGGCTTCCTGCTCGATCGGCGCCCACGCCACCTGCCAGAGTTTGTCGAGAAATTCACTGACCACATTGCCCCGCGCATACCAGAAGCGCGGGTCGCCCTCATTGAAATCATTGTCGTCGAGTCTGCCGTTACGGCGTTTCTCACGCAGGCGATGCGGCTCCTTCAGCACAAACAGCGCCGATTCCAGCGCCTCGATACCAAGATCGCCCATGATTTTCTGGAACATCGGATCATTGGAAAGCAGACAGGCCAGCAACACCAACTGGCTGTGCCCGCCCCGGCAATAGAACAGGCGGCGCAAGCGGTCATCGCCCAAATGTCGGTCGCGGTTTTCGATGTCGCTTTCCAGGCGTTTTGCGGCTTCTGGATCAAAACCGGACGCACTCTGGAGCCGCGCCAGATCACCGGCGGATAGCTTTTCCTCGACGACGGTTTCCTGCCGCCGGCTGAAACGGCGTTGATGCTCCCGAAACAGTTCCTCCAATCGTTCATTGCGCCCGGAGTAGTAGGCAAATACATGCGAAGGCAGCAATTCGCGGTTTTCCAGCAAATATTTCTGTGACTGCTGCTTGCCGTTCACCTTCACAAAGGGGCGCTTCTGCTTTGCGGTGTCGGCTTCGATACGCACCGTGCGCTCGCCGATGCTGTATTCCAGCGTGTAATCGAAGGCGGCGTCGCGGTCGAGGTCAATGTCGCGGAAGATCATCACCAAGGCTTCGATCAGGTTGGATTTGCCGGTGCCATTCTGGCCGATGATGGCGTGGCTACGGATAGGCATAGGCTGCGCATCCGCCTCTGCGCCGTACAAGGGCGCAAGCACGGTGCCGAAGCGGATTTCGACATCGCGCAGGTTGCGGAAATTCGGCAGGCGCAGGCAATGAAGTTGCATTTCAGGCGCTCGCCGACTCGAAGATTTCGTTCATCATGGCGGGTTCGGGTTCTTGTATCCAGCCGTTCGCCACTTCGGTTTTCAGTTGGGCGTAAAAAGCGTCGATCTCGCCGCCGTAGCGTTGCCACAGATCTTTGGCATTCAGCCCGCCTTGCTGGCGCGTGAGGATGGTGGCCAGCGGCGCTTGATCCTTGACGGTGGGCTTTTTGCCCGAACGCAGCGGTGCGGATAGTTCGGTTTTGGGTGCTTTCATGGGGGCGTCCTGGGTGGGGGCAATGGTGATGCCAGCAATGCTGGCGACAGAAGATAGCGCGAACATCTCTCCGCACTGATTGGCACCTTGAAGCTGTTTTTTTAAGTCTGCAATCACAGAGGATATCCTCTTCGCAACAGATAATATTCTGCGTTGTTCATTAAGCGGGGGTAGAGGAATAAGATATTCCGCCAGCGATTTTCCAGTTAAATGTTTGATGGTCGCCCCTGTGTAATAGCGAGCTAGTCTGCCTGAAAAATAGTCATGTTCTAGGCAAAAAAGAATGTAACCTGGCGCAACATCAGGACCACACCGAAAACGATGAAGTGCTTTTTGAATCACAAACTCTTCGTCACAATCCCAGATGGCAGCTCTTCCTGGTTCGCCTCCTTCGCAGATTATCAGATCATCTCGCTTTACACTGATACGAGGAAGCTCATGCTTTTCAACGCGAATCTGCAGCACATTATGTAGATCAATTTTCCGCCAACGCACGTTGACGTTTCTTAAATAAGGTTTGAGTTCCCCCTTGTTTTTTGAGGCGTCTAACATTTTCCCAAGACGAGCCTCACCAAGCCATGAACATTTAGCCCAAAGCCAATGGCTTGGTATTTTCCAATTTGTCGCCATCGAGTCCACGGGTGCTGTCGATTCAGCTCTCAAAGCCAAGCTCTCCGAAATGGCTTCGCCCGGCTCCGTTGACGTTATCAGCCCCATGAGAGCTAGTTTTTTGATGCTCTGCTCAAGATCATCCACATCCTCTGGAGCAGCAAACAGGTGAGAAAAATTTTCTGACAAGCGCATCCAAGCGATTTTCAGTTCATCGGGCGACGTGGCAGCGGCGACGGCTTTCAGGGTGGACTGGCGCAGGGCGGTTTGCAGTTGGTGGCGGCTTTTCTGCTGCGCTTCCAGCTTGTCGCACAAGGCCATCAGTTCATCGACTTTGGTGACAATGCGGGATTGTTCTTCGGTGGGAGGCAATGCCGCTGGAAGAGCTAATAGCTGATCTTGTTTAATGCCGGAGACCGTAGTGCCAGTTCCTTTTACATCTCTTGTCTTGTAGAGAATAAAGAAAAAATCTGGATTAACCTCCGGTGGCAGCTCCAATGCCTTTAAATCTTGATTGATCGCTAGCTCGACACGGTTGATTGCGATTTTACCAAGCCCCATCCGCGTGCAAACAATGACTCTATTTATTGGAATCAAGTTTGACGAACTATTTCGCAATCCTTCCTCAGTAATATAATCTTCTGTGGAGTCGATGTATTTTTGATCTTTCAGATCTTTGACGCTTGCCCAGGGAATTGCGCCTCCCCAGTATGCAGGATTGTTTTTCGATGGAGTGCCACCACCCGTGATGGTAAGCGTTAAGTCGCCAAGGCGACAAATCGCCCAGTGTGCTGGAGCCTTTACCAAGCCATAAGGAACCCGGGACTGTTTTGAAACGACCTTCTTTTGTTCTGGATGGGCTTCTTTCCGCCGCCAGATAGCTTCCAGTAATGGCATTGCCGAAACCGGAATGTTTGTTTCAATCAAATCCCCCGATGTCGCTAGTTGAAGCACCAACTCCCGCAGCCGCGTCACCCCGCCCGGCGCATTGGCAATATGTCCAAACTCCGCAATAAACCGCTGCGCGTCCATCAGGCATCCTCCGTGCCGCGCTGCTCCAGCCGCACTTGTGACCGCGCGATGGCCTCATGCAGCTTGGCCTGCAACACCTCCTTCGGCGGCAGCACGGTGATGTATTCGGCAACATGGATGCCGCTGGCGTCCAGTTCCAACAATTCGATTTGCTCGCGCTTTTTGCCGCCGCACAGGATGATGCCCAGCGGCGGTGCTTCGCCGGATTCCAGTTCGTGTTTGGCGAGCCACCGCAGGTACAGCTCCATCTGACCTTTGTATTCGGCCTTGAAGTCGCCGAGTTTGAGGTCGATGACGACGAGGCGCTTCAAGCGGCGGTTGTAGAACAGCAGGTCGATGTAAAAATCGTCGTGATCGATCTGGATGCGTTTTTGTCGCGCCACGAAACTGAAGCCCGCACCCAGTTCCAGAAGAAATTGCTCCAGTTCGCGCAGGATGGCGTCTTCCAGATCGCGCTCCAGGTAGCGGTCGTTGAGGCCGAGGAAATCCAGCACATAGGGGTCTTTCAGCACGAGAGCGGGCGTAATTTCGCCGGTTTCGCGCAGCGTCGCGAGTTCCTGCGCCAGCAGGGCATCGGGTTGTCTGGACAGCGCCGTGCGCTCGAACAAGCGGGTGTCCTTGCGTTCGCGCAGGCGGCGCACGCTCCAGCCTTCGTGGGCGCTCATTTGGGCATAGAAGTCGCGCGCCAGCGGGTCGGCCAGATAGATCAGTTCGAGAAAGTGGCTCCAGGTCAATTGTCTCGACAGCGTCAAGACAATGTTTTCCTCAGCGAAGGTTTCCGCAAAACGCAGCATGTGGCGCAGATTTTTTTCCGAGAAGCCGCGTCCATAGTCGGTCTGCAATTGTCCCGACAGTATGCGAACAATCTGTTCACCGTAGGCGGCGCGTTCCTGTTTGAGCACTTCGACGCGGATACGCTGGCCGACCTGCCAGTACAGCAGGGTCAAGGCGCTGTTGACGGCGGTGGCGAGGTGCTGGCGACCTTGTTCAATGAGCTGGCAGATGTCGCCCAATAGCGCCGCATCGGTTGTCTGGGCGGGCTGAGATTCAGGTTTTTTGCGCGGCGGACTCATGCTTGCGTCTCGTCCGCCCCGAAGTGGTGTGCCAGCGCGGCGGCCAGTTCGCCTTTCAAGCGGTTTTCGGTTTCCTCGATCTCGCCGAGCAGCGTTTTGTATTTTTCCAGCAGCACGTCGGGATCGTGGCTTTCTTCTTCTGGCGCGTTGGGGTTCTTGAGGTCGAGGTTGTAGATTGGCCAGTAAAGGCGGTCGCCTGCGGCCTGTGCATCGCGGGCCTGTACGCGAAGCGTCTCTGCGCGTTTGCGTAGCTCATCGATTTTCGTTTCGGCCTTTTCGCGTTGCCTGACATTGGTAATGGCGAAAAGACTGGCACGCAATGTTTTAGCTTCAGCCTCGGCTGAGGCAGCCTCGTTGTTTAGTTCTTCAGACCGTGTCCAGTGCGGCTGCGCGGCGACCAGCGCCTGTGCGCGCTTGGCCTTAAAATTTACCTTCCATGCGAAAGCGTTTTCGGTGCGAGTGGTGAAATCGTCCGCTTCCTCGCCCCACCATTCGATTTCCGGCGCGAACTCCTCAAAACGGATCGGTTTGGTTTTGGAATAGCTTTTGTAGCCTGGCGGATAGGGGTGCTCGTAAAACCAGATGGTTTCGGTATGAAAGCGTTCGGACCCGTCGCCTGTTGTTCCCCCTTTGGTGAAAAACAGTAGATTGGTCTTGATGGTGGTGTAAGGCGCGAACACGCCCTTGGGCAAGCGCACGATGGTGTGCAGCTTGCACTGCTGCAACAGGCGCTCCTTGATTTGCGCCTTGATGCCGTCACCGAACAAAAAGCCATCAGGCAACACCACGGCGGCGCGGCCATGTTCCTTGAGCAGCTTGACAATGAGCTGCATGAACAGGTCGGCGGTTTCCTTGGTGGGGTGGTGGTAGCCGCTGCCGACGGTGTCGTCTTCGTAGCCGCCGAAGGGTGGGTTGGTGATGATGCAATCGACGAAATCGTTTCGGTGCCAGTCGTTCCAACCGACGCTGAGGGTGTTGCGGTGTTCGATCTGGCTGGGCACGTCGATGCCGTGTAACAGCATATTGGTGGTGCAGAGCAGGTGCGGAAGCTGCTTTTTCTCGATGCCGCGAATCAGTGTTTCGATCAGGCTTTTATCGCTGGCTTTGGATTTGGCGCTGATCTGCTTGCCGAAGTGTTCAATGGTTGCCGTCAGAAAACCGCCCGTGCCGCAAGCCGGATCGAGTACGGCTTCCTTCTTTTTCAAACGCGGGTTGACGCGATCCACCATGAATTGGGTGATCGCGCGCGGGGTATAGAACTCCCCGGCATTACCCGCGCCGCGCAAATCGTTGAGCAGTTGCTCGTACACGTCGCCCAGTTGAGCGCGGTTCTTGAAGTCGTTGAAGTCGATGGCTTCTTCGAGCTTTTCAATCACGGCCAACAGTTGGGCGCCGGATTTCATGTAATTGTTGGCGTCTTCGAAGACGCTGCGGATCACCTTGTGTTGTGCAGTGCTGCCAGTCAGATATTTCAGCGCGGGGAACAGGTCATTGTTAACGAAGCTGATAATTTCGCTGGCGGCCGTTTGAGGCTTTTTCTTGCCATCTTTATCGGTAATGTAAGCGGCCCAATTGCGCCAACGGAAATCCTTGTCCAAGGGTGACTTGTATTTTTTCCCGGCCTCCTTGGCGTTGTCTTCCCATTCCTGCTCACGCTGGTCGAAGACTTTGAGAAACAGCATCCAGGTGAGTTGCCCCAGGCGCTGGGCGTCGCCATCGACGCCGTCGTCCTTGCGCATGATGTCCTGAATGGATTTGATGGTGCTGCTGAGATTCATGGCGATTCGTTCTCAAGCCTGTTTTTGTTGGGGCGCATCGTAGAGCGCATGTTCAAGTTCCTGCACGGCCTGCATGTAATTTTCGACGCCGCCGAACAGTCCGCGCCGGATTTGCGTTTTGCTGCCGAACTGGTCGAAGGGCGGCAGTTCCAGCACCTTGGCGTCTTCGATTTCCTGCACGCCGTGGTTGGCGAATTTTTCCAGCAATGCTTCGAGCACGGCGCGGGCCGTATCGCCGTATTTGCCGAAGACATCGCGCTTCTTCACGCGATTGGCGCGTTCGCGGCGGGTGAGCGGCTTCTGGTCGAAGGCAACGTGCGCGACGAGGTCAAAGGCGTCGAGTTCCGTGCCGTTGGGAATGGCTTGTTGCAAGACTTCAAGCGGAACGCCGTGTTCGGCCAGCGTTTCCAGCACGGCCTGCTTGCGGTCGGCTTGATTCCAGCGGCGCAGAAAGTCCGTGAGGCTGCCGAATTCGGCTTGCAGCGCCTTGCGAATCTGGTCTTTCAACAGAACGCGGTAGTTCTCGGTGATGAGTTTGCCGTCAGCATCGAGGTATTGCGAACGTTCGACCGCGATTCGCACGTCCACATCGTCGATAACGTATTTGGCGCGCGGTTGGCCATCTCCACCGCCGGGCGGGTGGTCGTTGCCACCTGTAGCGTCCGGTAGATATGGCGGCGGATCAGGTTCGCGAACACCTAGAGGCGGCGTGGCCTCTTCTGGCGGAACGACGGGCTCGTCCGGCATGGGTTCATAGATCATCACAGGTTCGCCGTCGAAATTCGGGTCGGCGAACAGGCGCGTGACGCCCTTGAAATCCATGATGGTGAAGTAGAGCTTGTGGTAGTCCTCGCGCAGGCGCGTGCCACGGCCAATGATCTGCTTGAACTCGGTCATGGAGTTGATGTTCTGGTCGAGCACGATCAGCTTGCAGGTTTTGGCGTCCACGCCGGTGCTGAGCAATTTGGACGTGGTGGCAATGACCGGATACGGTTCGTCGTTGTCGATGAAGTAGGAAAGCTGGGCCTTGCCTTCGGCATCGTCCCCGGTGATGCGCATGACGTAACGGCGATTGCTGGCGGCTGCCGGAATCAGCTTGACCAGTTCTTGCCGCATACGCTCGGCATGGTCCTGGTCGTCGCAGAACACGATGGTTTTGGCCATCGGGTCGGTGGCCTTGAGGTATTCCCAGACTCGGCTGGCAACCAGCCGGGTGCGTTTTTCGAGTACGAGGGTGCGGTCGAAATCCTTGGTGTTGTACTGGCGCTGTTCGACTTCCTGACCGTGCTTGTCATGCTTGCCTTTTTCAGGCGTATAGCCGAGAGCATCGACATCGGTGGCGACGCGGATGACTTTGTAGGGCGCGAGAAAACCGTCCTCAATGCCTTGCTTGAGCGAGTAGGTGTAGATCGGATCGCCGAAATAGGCGATGTTGCTCACATCCTTGGTTTCCTTGGGCGTCGCTGTAAGGCCCAGGTGGGTCGCCTCGCTGAAATAGTCGAGCACGTCGCGCCAGTCGGAATCCTCGGCAGCGCTGCCGCGATGGCATTCGTCGATGACGACCAGATCGAAAAAATCCGCCGGGAACTGGCGGTAAATCTGCTTCCATTCTTCCTTGCCGGTGACGGCTTGATACAGCGCCAGATAGATTTCGTGATTCTTCTTGACGGTGCGATTGGTGATCTTGTGCATGTTTTCGCCAAACGGGGCGAAATCCTGCTGCATGGTTTGATCGACCAGGATGTTGCGATCAGCCAAAAACAAAATGCGCTTCTTGGCTTTGGCCTTCCACAGCCGCCAGATGATCTGAAATGCGGTGTACGTTTTGCCAGTGCCGGTGGCCATCACCAGCAACACGCGCTGCTGGCCTTTGGCGATGGCCTCGATGGCGCGGTTGATGGCAACGCGCTGGTAGTAGCGTGGCTCCTTGCCACTGGCGTCAGCGTAATACGGCTGTTCGACGAGTTTCACTGCTGCCGGTTCAAGCAACCCTTTCCATTGCTGGTAGAGCGGCCAGAGGTCATCCAGAGTCGGGAACTGGTCGAGACTGAGTTCGCGCTCAACCGGCTGGGTCAGGCCGGTACGGTCGTGCAACAGGAAGCCATCGCCGTTGCTGCTGAGAGCAAAGGGTGCGTCGAGCATTTCGGCGTAAGCCAACGCTTGCTGCATCCCGTGGCCGATAGGGAACTTGGCTTGCTTGGCTTCGACGATCGCAAGAGGCAGATTTGGCCGCGCGTAGAGTACAAAGTCGGCGCGCTTAGGGCCGCCCTTGGCATCAGGGTTTTTGACACGGGCGGCCAGGTTGCCACGCACCTGGATTCGGCCATCGGTCAAGCTCACTTCTTCTCGGAATTGGTGCTGCTGCCAGCCCGCATGCTGGATGGCCGGGGTGATGAACTTGGTGCAGATGTCGCGTTCGCTGAGCTGATGCTTGTCCATTCAATGCCCTCCTGAAACACGGCTACCTACTATCGCATCACTCCGCCGCTTTTCCCCAGCTCGCGCAACAGCGCCTTGACCTCGGTCTCCGCTAATTCATGCACCCGCCCCCGCTTCAATTGCGGCGGCAGAGCGAAGGGGCCGTAGCGCACGCGGATCAGGCGGCTGACCGTGCAACCAACCGCTTCGAACAGGCGCCGCACCTCACGGTTGCGCCCTTCGAACAGGCTGACGCGGTACCAGCGGTTGGCGCCCTCGCCGCCGGCATCGGCCAGACTGGAGAAGTTGGCCGGCCCGTCTTCCAATTCGACGCCCTTGAGCAATTGCTGCTGCGCCTCCGGCGTCAGCTCGCCGAGCACGCGCACCGCGTACTCGCGGACCAATTGCGCACTCGGATGCATCAAGCGGTTGGCCAGATCGCCGGAAGTGGTGAACAGCAACAGGCCGGAGGTATTGAAATCAAGCCGGCCGACGGCGATCCAGCGGCCACCGCGCATGCGCGGCAAGGCGGCGAACACCGACGGGCGGCCGTCCGGATCGTCGCGCGAGACGATCTCGCCTTCCGGCTTGTGGTAGATCAGCACGCGCGGCGGCCGGGCGCTGCCGGTAAAGCGGATGTTGACTAGGCGGCCGCCAATCTTGACCTTGTCGGTCGGCACCACAGACTGGCCGATGGTGGCGACTTCGCCGTTGACGCTGACCTTGCCGGCGGCGATCCATTCCTCCATCTCGCGCCGCGAACCGACACCGGCCTGGGCCAGTACCTTCTGCAAGCGCTCCGGCTTGGCCTCGACCAGCGGCTTGCCGTTGCGGCCGATGGTGCCGCGATTGGCGCGTCCGGTCGGAGCGACACCCTGGCGCCGGCGCGGCGCGGGCGGCTGGGCTTCACCTTCTGCCGTTGCTTCCTGACCTTGCCGGCCGCGACCGCCCGCGGCGGCGGGTGCATCGGCATCGCGCCCCTGCGGCGAACGGAAAGGTGTGCGTTTATTGGTTTTCATGATTCAACTCCAGTGTCTGACTGATCTGTTCCAGCGGCGGTAATTCGCTGAGGTTACGCAGGCCCAGATCGTCGAGAAATTGTTGGGTGGTGGCCAGCAGCGCCGGCCGGCCAGGGGTATCTTTGTGCCCAACGACATCCACCCAGCCGCGCTCTTCCAGCGTGCGAATAACGTTGGTATTGACCACAACACCGCGAATCTCCTCGATATCGCCGCGCGTGACCGGCTGACGATAGGCGATGATGGCCAGAGTTTCGAGCAGGGCCCGCGAGTATTTTGGCGGCTTTTCCGGATTCAGGCGCTCCAGGTAGGGCATGTACTCGGCCCGGGTGCGGAAGCGCCAGCCGGAAGCCAGCTGGATCAGTTCAGCCGGCCGCCCGGCCCACTCCTCGCGCAGTTCATCGAGCAGCTTGCGCAGCGTGTCGGCAGACAGTTCGTCGGCGAACATCTTGCGCATATCGTGCGGCGTCAGCGGCTCGCGCGCGGCGAGCAGCGCCGCTTCAAGAATCTTCTTGACCTGGCTCGGTTCCACCGCTGTGCACTCGGACGTAAATGGGTTGAAAGGCTTCGCTCTGGGTCAGCTCGATCAGTTTCTCGCGGGCCAGTTCGAGCATCGCCAGGAAATGCACGACCAGTCCGGGCACCCCCATCTCGGCGGCGAACAGTGTCTCGAACTGGACGAAGCCGCCGTGCTCACGCAGCGCGCGCAGGATGATGCCCATGTGCTCACGCACCGACAACTCCTCGCGGGCGATCTTGTGATGTTTCTTCAGACCAGCCTGGCGGATGATCGCCAGCCACGCTTCCTTCAGGTCATCGACTGAGACTTCCGGCAGACGGACGTGCAGCGACTTCTCGACCAGCGTTTCGACCCAGAAGAATTCGCGGCCGGCCTGCGGCTGCTCGTTCAGTTTCTGGCCGGCGATTTTCATCTGCTCGTATTCCATCAGCCGGCGCACTAGTTCGGCGCGCGGATCCTCGGCCGCCTCGTCACCGGCCAGCTTGGGGCGCGGCAGCAACATGCGCGACTTGATCTCGATCAGCATCGCCGCCATTACCAGATAGTCGGCCGCCAGTTCCAGATTGCTGGCGCGCATGCTTTCGATGTAGTCGAGATACTGGCGGGTCAGCGGCGCCATCGGAATATCGAGGATATCGACGTTGGCCTTACGGATCAGATAGAGCAATAGGTCGAGCGGTCCCTCGAAGGCATCGAGCATCACCGCCAGGGCATCCGGCGGGATGTACAAATCCTGCGGCAACTGTTCGAGTGGCCGGCCGTAAACCAGCGCCACCGGCTCGAACAGTACCGCCTGCGGGACGTCGACAGCGGTATTCATTGCTGGCCAGTCAATATCCGCAACGCCGCCATCAGCGGTAAGCCAAGCCCATCGCGGCACGCACGTCGCGCATGGTTTCCCCGGCCAGTTGGCGGGCCTTGTCGCAACCGGCGGCAACGATGTCACGGAGCAGCGCCGGCTGGTCGAGATAAATCTGGGCACGTTCACGCATCGGCGCCTGCTCACGCAGGATGCCATCGATCACCGGCTGCTTGCAGTCGAGGCAGCCGATGCCGGCAGTCTTGCAGCCCTGCTGCGCCCACTCCCGGGTGACCGTGTCGGAATAGACCTGGTGCAATTGCCACACCGGGCAACGGGCCGGGTCGCCCGGATCGGTGCGGTGCACGCGCTGGGTATCGGTTGGCATACTACGCACCTTCTTGGCCACCGATGCCTCGGATTCGCGCAAGGTGATCGTGTTGCCGTAGGACTTCGACATTTTCTGGCCATCGAGGCCGGGCATCTTCGATTCCTCGGTCAGCAAGTAACCCGGCTCGACCAGGATCATCTTGCCGGTGCCTTCGAGCGAACCGGCCAGCCGCTCGCGGTCTTCGTGCGAAAGATCGGCGATTTCGCCGAGCAGCGCCTTGCCGCGCGCCAACGCTTCCTTGTCGCCATTCTGCTGGAAACGGGTGCGCGCCTCCTTGTAGCTGCGCCGGTTCTTGCTGTTCAGCGTCGCCAGCGCCGCCTCGACCTTGTCCGCAAAACCCGACTCAAAGCCGTACATGTGGTTGAAGCGACGAGCCAATTCGCGGGTAAATTCGACGTGCGGAATCTGGTCCTCGCCGACCGGCACCTTGTCGGCCCGGTAGATCAGGATGTCGGCGCTCATCAGCAACGGATAGCCGAGAAAACCGTAGGTGGTCAGATCCTTGCCGGCCAGCTTCTCCTGCTGGTCCTTGTAGGTCGGCACGCGCTCAAGCCAGCCGAGCGGCGTCATCATCGACATCAAGAGGTGCAGTTCGGCGTGTTCCGGCACCTGCGACTGGATGAACAGCGTCGCCCGCTCGGGATCGACGCCGGCTGCCAGCCAGTCGATCAGCATGTCCCAGGAAGCCTGCTCGATGCCCCGAGGATCGTCGTACTGCGTGGTCAGCGCATGCCAGTCGGCGACGAAGAACAGGCAGGGATAGTCGTGCTGGAGCCTGACCCAGTTCTTGAGCACGCCGTGGTAGTGGCCAAGGTGAAGGGCGCCGGTCGGGCGCATGCCGGAAAGAACACGTTCTGCGTACATGGTCGATCAGTAAAGTCCGAAGATGGATTCGATAAGGCGCGCCGCGAAAACCACCAGCGGCGTCATCACCTGGCTAAGAATGCCGGTGAACAGCAACAGCAGCAAAATGGGGAAACCCCAGGGTTCGATCCGGGCGAACCGCCAGGCCAGCCGGTGCGGCAGCAGGCTGACGGCGACGCGCCCGCCGTCGAGCGGCGGCAGCGGCAGCAGGTTGAGCACCATCAGCACGCAATTGACGATGATGCCGATCTTGCTCATCTCCGACAACGGCAGCGTGAAGATATTGCTTGGCAGCTCCCAGGCCAGTTTCAGCAGCAAGCCCCAGCACAAGGCCATGAACAGGTTGGCCGCGGGGCCGGCCAGGGCTACCCACAGCATGTCGCGCTTGGGATTGCGCAGACGGCCGAAATCGACCGGCACTGGCTTGGCATAGCCGAACAGGAAGGAACCGCCGGAAAACAGCAGGATCGCCGCCGGAATCAGGATGGTGCCAATCGGGTCGATGTGGCGAAGCGGATTGAGGCTGATACGACCCAGTTGCCAAGCCGTCGGATCACCGAAATGGCGGGCGGCGTAACCATGCGCCGCTTCATGCAGGGTGATGGCGAAAATCACCGGCAACGCGGCGATAGCAATGGTCTGGATCAAGGCGTTGAGATCGAGCATGTTCAGTCGAATCCAAATGGAGCCAGCGAGCCGCGGCCGGCGCGGAGCAATTCCGGCGCCTGCCCGGTCAGGTCGATGACGGTGGTCGGTTGGTTGCCGCAGTGGCCGCAGTCGAGGATCAGTTCCACCTGTTCGTCGAGGCGCTCCTGGACTTCCCAGCCTTCGGTCAGCGGCGCTTCGTCGCCCGCCAGTTGCAGGGTCGTCGTCAGCAGCGGCTCGCCCAGTTCGGCGAGCAGCGCCAGCGCAACCGGGTGATCGGGTATACGCAGGCCGATGGTCTTGCGCTTCGGGTGCAACACGCGGCGCGGCAATTCCTTGGTGCCTTCAAGGATGAAGGTATAGCTGCCCGGCGTGGTGGCCTTGAGCAAGCGGTACTGGGCATTGTCGACACGGGCGAAATGGGCGATTTCCGACAAGTCGCGGACCATCAGCGTCAGATGATGGCGCTCGTCGATCTGGCGGATCAGGCGGATACGGTCCATCGCGTCCTTGTCGCCGAGGTGACAGCCGAGGGCATAGCAAGAATCGGTCGGCAACACGACCACGTCGCCGTTGCGGATGAACTCGGCGGCCTGCACCAGCAGCCGTGACTGCGGTGAATCCGGATGGATGTTGACGACGCGGGCCATAATTTAACGGAGCAGGCGCCAGACCGGCTTTAGGTCTTCGGGCAGTGGTGGCAGCTTGCCGAGATCGGCATAACTCTCTATCAGGCCGTGAAAATCCGAGCCGCGCGAAGCGTGCAAGGCGTAGCGACGGGCCAGCCGGGCGAAATGCAACATGTGGTCGGGCGAATGGCTGCCGCAAGTGACCTCAATGCCCTGCCCGCCCAGATCCTTGAAATCGTCGAGAAACTTGCGCATGTCGCCGCCGGACATCTTATAGCGGCCCGGATGGGCGACCACGGCAACGCCGCCGGCACCGTGAATCCAGCCGACCGCATCGGCCAGCGTCGCCCAGCGGTGGTCGACGTAGCCCGGCTTGCCCGGACTCAGGTAATTCTGGAACACGCCCGGCACATCGCGGGCAATGCCGATCGACACCAGATAGCGGGCGAAATGGGCACGCGAAACCAGGCTCGGGTTGGTGACGAAGCACAGCGCCCCCTCATAGACGCCGGGAATGCCGATGGCCTCCAGCGCCGCCCCCATCCTTTTGGCGCGTTCGATGCGGCCATTGCGCAATTCGTCGAGGCCAGCGCCGAGGACCGGATCGGCGGCGTCGAAACCAAGGCCGACGATGTGAATCGGTATTTCCTTCCATTCGATGGAAATCTCGACGCCATTGACGAAGCCGATGCCAACCTCGGCCGCCGCCGCCCGGGCGACGGCCAGACCACCGAGATCATCGTGATCGGTCAGCGCCCACAGGTCGACACCATTGGCCGCCGCCCGCTGCGCCACCGCCTCGGGCGGCAGCAGGCCGTCGGAGACGATCGAATGACAATGGAAATCGAAGTTGACTGGATTCACGAAGGGCAGCCACTGGGCAAACGGAAATTTTATCATGAAGGACGGTTACCGCCGGTTTCCCTGCATGGCAACTGTTACAGGGTTATCTAAAGCAAGCTGCCTTCCGGCGCTGGGTTGGCCGTACGGTTCCGGCCTCGGGGACCGACCAAGTAGAATAGAAGCCCACGCTAATCTACCGGTTCGACCATGGACTTCCGCCAGAAGCTCACCACCGCCTGGGCGGCTCACAACACCCTGCTCTGCGTCCGGTTCAATCCCGATCTGGCCCAATTCTCCGCACATCTCACATGCGTTGCCTACTGATCGAAGACGACCCCAGCACCGCCAGGCTGATCCAGGAAGCACTGACCGGCTCGGGGCATACGGTGCTCGCCTGTGGCGGTGCCGATTCAGGCCGCGAGCGTGCCGAGCAAGAACAGTGGGACGTCATCGTGCTCGACCGGCTCCTCCCGCATAGCCACGATGGACTCGAACTTCTGGCCGACCTGCGTGCGCACGGCGATCACACACCCGTGTTGGTGCTCAGCGCCTTGGCCAGCCTGGACGAGCGAATACGCGGCCTGCGCGCCGGCGGCGACGACTACCTGACCAAGCCTTTTGCGCTCGACGAATTGCTCGCCCGGCTCGAAGCGCTGACGCGCCGGGCGACGCGGGAAACTGAAAGCGATCAACTCGGCATCGCCGATCTACGCCTCGACCTACGCACGCGCAAAGCCTTCCGCAGCGACAAACCGCTCGCGCTGCAACCGCGCGAATTCCGCTTACTCGAATACCTCGTGCGCAATCAGGGCAAAGTCGTCACGCGCAGCATGTTGCTCGAATCGGTCTGGGACTATCACTTCGATCCACAAACGAATGTCATCGATGTGCAGATCAGCCGCCTGCGCAACAAAGTCGACAAAGACTTTGCACCGGCCCTGATCCACACCGTGCGTGGCGTCGGCTTCATGCTCCAGGCGCCGGAGGACGCTACGTCGCGTGCTTAACTTCCGCCATTCGGTCGTTTTTCGCCTTGTCCTTAGCTACGGCGCGCTCGTCCTGCTCACGGTCGGCATCGCCTCGGCGGTTTTCTATGTCAACACCTCGGGGCTGCTGCTGCGCAACGTCGACCGGCAGCTGAACGCGGAATCGCGCAGGCTCACGGAATTACACAAAGAGCAAGGCCTCCTCGCCTTGCAGAAGGAAATCGACGCCCTGCTCAGCGACGACAAAGACATCGAAACCGAAGAGTTCCTGCTCCTCGATGCGAACGGCGCCAAGCTCGCCGGCAACCTCACCTCATGGCCGGTGCTCGACGCCAGCAACGACAACCTCATCGCCGAACATCCGGTCGCCCGGCTCAACAAACCTTCACACAGCCGTTTGTTGTCACGCCACCTCGACGATGGCACCGTGCTCGTCGTCGGGCGCGACATGCGAGATATGAACGAGCTGGCGCGCGTGATCCGCACCGCGCTGGCCATCGGCATCTCCACCGCCTTCGTGCTGGCTTTGATCGGAGCCGCCGTTTTCCGCTGGCATCTGGAACACCAACTCGGCGTCATTCACCGGACCACGCGCGAAATCGGTGCCGGCAATCTGCGCAAACGGATCGCCGTCGGTCGCGGCCACGACGAATTCGCGCGGATCGGCCGCGATGTGAACCGGATGCTCGACGACATCGAGCACCTGATGAACACGGCGCGCACGGTATCCAACGCCATCGCGCACGACCTGCGCACACCGCTGGGGCGCGTGCGCGGCGCTTTGGAAAACGCCTTGCATTTCAAGGTCCCCGAGCAGCAACTCCGAGAAACCGCGCACAGCGCCATCGCGGAAATCGACGGCATCATCGGCTTGTTCGACAAGCTCCTGCAAATCTCGGAAGCCGAAGCAGGCCTGCACCGGCAATCGTTTTCCGATTTCTCCCTGGCGCATGTCGGCGCCGACATCGTCGAGCTTTACGAGGCCGCGGCAGAAGCCGCGGGCATGACACTAAGCTTTGAGGCGGACACCGACCCGCTCATTCACGGCGATCGCGATTTGATCGCCAATCTGCTCGCCAATCTGCTCGATAACGCCATCAAATATGCCGGGCCCGATGCGCAAATCGCGGTACATGTATCGACCCACGGCGAACACGCCAGGATCGTCGTCCAGGACAACGGCCAGGGCATGCCAGCCGCTGAACGGGATCGCGCTATCGAGCGCTTCTACCGTGGCGACACCGGGCGCAGCCTGCCCGGCAACGGCCTCGGCCTAGCGATTGTCGCGGCGCTAGTGTCCCTGCACGAAGGCACACTCCACCTCGAAGACGGGCAACCCGGCTTGCGCGTCGTGATCGACCTCCCTTTGGCAAGCGCTTCAACGCTCGCCTGAATGGCCTTTGCTCACAAAGTTAGACGGCACTCGCGGTCTCCGCGAGTTGCTTGAGATTATTAAGCGTTCGAGGAAGACCGGCGTTCAACTGTTTGGCGAGTAGCGGTCCAAGAAATACCGAAAGCAGGCCGGAGAATGTGACCCGGTGAACAACCTTCGTGTTGGAACCGATAGGTAGCAACTCGTGCTCAAAGACCATGCGAAAGAATGGAACCTTGGATTCGACGGTAAACGACCGGTTTGGCACAACGGCCGTGAGAATCATTGTTACGGTATTGCCTTTGCTTGGAGTGAGCTTTCCACGTGAGCCGACACGAAACGGGCCGTCCAGAGATGCACTCTTTGTATCTGGGTCCCAAGCATGCCAGTTCTGAACATCCTCGTAGATACTAAAAATGCGTTCGGGGGGCGCGCTGACAGAAATACGGTGTTCGATTTGCATTTGATTTCGGCCAAGTGAAGTGGGTTATTGGTTGCTGCTAACGCCTGAACTCACCGGCCTGAGCGGCTTTTCGCGCAGATCCGGTGAAATGATGTGCATGCCAAATAGATTCATAGCACAGAGCCTCGGTAAGCGGAACCAATTTGGCATTTAAACTCCACTTTGAGAGGCGGTGTATGATGCAGACATGGGCTGACTATCTGGACGATCTGAAAGTTGGGGCGAAAGTTGTTCCGTTCTCTGACAAGGCGGCCTAATTTATTCCCCTATTTAAAAAAAGCGCCCGACTTGATTCGGGCGCTCTCTGAACCTGTTACTGCCGCGTCATCAGAACTGATACCGCAACTGGAATGAGCCTGTCACACCCTCACGTGTGCCGAGATAGCCCTGGATGCCCAGGTCAAGGTACAACGGACGGGATTTGCAGGGCTTGATCGTCAGACCAAACTCGCCAATGCCTGTGCCGCCCTTCAGGCTCGGCGCGTCAATGCCAAAGCCATAGCTCGAACCCCTGGCCTTACCGTCAAACTCGTAGTCATAGTACGCACCAAAATACGGGCTGACGACTTCGGTTGCCTCAAAGGTGAATCGGCCTCCCGCACGAATACGGTGCGAACCTGCTGCCTTGAACTTGACAGGATCGCCCGTGTTCAAGGTCACGCTGTCGCTGCCCATCCGCGTCCACATGTACTTCGCTGACAGATCAACCGTGGCATTGTCCCTCACCTTCCACAGGTAACCTGCTCCCAGATGGAGACCATAGTAGGTGGAACCGGAGTCATACTTGACCTTGCCACTACCGCCCAAATCAGCCGTGTCGAAATCTGTATCCACATGACCGATTCGCAAAGAACCTTCGGTATAGGCATTGCCGGGACCGTTGCTGTTGAAGTCATGACGCCCGAAGATGCCGACACCGTAGTATTTGGTGTCACCACTGCCCTTGACAGAAGGCGCAGAACTGAAACCATTGAAGGTGTCATAAGAACCCCATCCTGCCTCGAAAAAGCCGCCGAGCATCATGGTGCCGGATGAAATGGCATTGGTCCAGGACACGCCAGCCATGATGGAGCCGCCATCGACATCGACATGCGATCCGGTGTCATACCGGGTGGAGGCGGCTTCACCGAGGACGAAGGAGCGCACATTGGACGTTCCTGCATCCGGTTTCATCCCCTTGATGAAGCGGATGTTGCGATGGATGAGGGAATCCTGCACAAAAGCCAGACCGGCGAGCCTGCCTTCGAGAAGCGCTTTGGCTTCGGGTACGGCCTGTACTTTGTCCAGGGTGGCGTCCAGGCTGCTCGCCGTTTGAGTCAGCGTCCAGTCATAACTCAGGGTTGCACCGTACTTGCCGGTGGCCTGGGTTGAGGCGAGATCGCCTGTTATGGGTCCGTCAATGAGGGTGACGGCAGCACCGGGGGCCAGGGGTGCCGCTCCGCTCATGGTGTTGGCGGTGACGGTAGTGCCTACTCCTGCGCCGTTACCCAAGACGGCTCCTCCGGTCACAGTAAGCACGGGAGTAGTTTGTGCGACGGGGAAGGTGAAGTTGATGTTCTGGAAGTTTTGTACGCCGCCAACGGTCATACCCGCATTCTTGACGTTCAGGGTATTGCCGGTGAAGGCATCGCCGCCACCGAAGCTGTAGCCACCGTAGAGGGTCGAGCCGGCCAGGGTGGGTGTGCCGCTGATAGTGACGCTATTGCCTGTAGCGTTGCCGGTGTTACTCAAGCCGCCGAAAACACCCCCGTTCACCGATCCGCCGCTGATGTTCACCGTGTTGCCCGTGGCATTGCCGGTGTCGCCGACGCTGCCGCCTAAGACGGACTGGCCCACCGAGCCGCCGCTGATGTTGACCGTATTGCCCGTGGCCGAGCCGGGGCTGCCGAAACCAAATACGCTGCCGCCTATGACGTCTTCGCCCACCGAGCCACCGCTGATGTTGACCGTATTGCCCGTGGCATTGCCGGTGCCACCACTCAGGATGAAGCCGCCCCTGACGCCATCTTCCACCGAGCCGCTGACATTGACGGTGTTGCCGGCGGCGTTTTCAGCCGTGCCCATGCCCGCGGCGCCGCCATGAGCCTCCCCAGTCCCCGGTACCCCGACGACGGCCCGGATTACAGAGCCTGTGATGGTCAGGGTGTTGCCGCTGGCCGACCCGGTATCGAGGTTGCCGTCAAAGGGGCCGACCTCGATGCCGCTGATGATGATCTCCGCCGCGGCTTGAGGTACCGGCAGGGCGAGCAGGCCAAAACCAAGGCTTGAAGCCATGAGAAGATACAGGACGGTACGGCGGGGAGCGTGTTTCATGGACAGGTCTCCAGAAATGTGTTTGATGGGCGTAAAATAGAATGTTGCACTATCCCAAAGAATAGGCATGCCAGTTCCGAACATCTTCGTAGATACCAAAAATCTGTTCGGGGGACGCACTGACAGAAATGCGGTGTTCGATTTGCATTTGATCCCGGCCAAGTGAAGTGGGTTATGGGTTGCTACCTAACGCCCAAGCCAAATGGAATCACGCGGTAGGCTGGTGCTTTGCAACCCAGGCGATCAGGTTCTCCTCGGGCAGCGGCCGGCTGAAGTAATAGCCCTGAAAGCTGTCGCAATCTACTCGTTTCAGGCAGGCGAGCAGGGAGGGAGTTTCCACGCCCTCGGCAACCACGCACAGGTTCAACTGGTGCGCCACGGACACAATGGCGCCAATGAGCACCATCGGGTGCTTGCCCTGGGTGGTGGGCAATGGCGCGTCGGCGTCCAAAACGAAGGAACGGTCGATTTTCAGCCTGTCGATAGGCAGTTGCCGCAGGTAGGCCAGACTCGAGTAGCCAACGCCAAAATCGTCCAGCGCAAAACGCACCCCCAGGCGGCGCAGCATCTGCATTTTTTCCAGCGTGTCCTCCAGGTCGTCGGACAACACGCTCTCGGTCAGCTCCAGCTCCAGCAAATGGGCTTGGATACCTGTGCTGGCCAGGATTTCTTCGACGCATGCCACAAAATTTGGCTTACGAAATTGCAGTTGGCTTACGTTGACCGCCATGATCAGCGTGTTGGCCCAAGACTGAGTGTCCGCCGCGCTTTGCCAACGGCGCAGGCACAGAGCGGCTTCTTTTAGCACCCAGGCGCCCAGCGGCACGATCAGGCCACTAGCCTCTGCCTCGGCGATGAACGCCCCCGGCTGCAGCAAGCCGCGTGTCGGGTGCTGCCAGCGCACCAGTGCTTCCACCCCCAGCAACTGGCCATTTTTATCGACCTGCGGCTGGTAGTGCAGCACCAGCTGCCCGGCCTTGCCATGCGTTGCCTCCTGCAGCGCGCTACGTAGGTCATTGCGCAGTGCCAGTTTGGCACTGGCGGCTTCTTGCAGGACGTGGGAAAAAAAGCGCACATGGCCGTCACGGACCTGCTTGGCCAGGTACATGGCGGTTTCGGCCTCGCGCAGTAGCTCCGGCGGGTCACGGCTGTCGTTGGGAATCATGACCACACCAGCATCGGCGCTCAGGTGCAGCACCTGATCCTGGATCTTGAGTGGTTCGCCGATTGCCGCCAACAGCCGCTCGACGCTGCGTACTACCTGGGCAGAGGCTGTATCCAGACTGCCTTCGAGGCTGACGAGGAGGATGGCGAATGTGTCTCGATCCACCCGCGCCAAGGTCTGTCCCTGTTCCTGCAGGCTGCTCAAGCGCCGAGCCATGGTACGCAGCACACTATCGCCTGCCGCCATGCCCAGGGAACTATTGACCGCCTGGAAGGCATTGAGGTTTATCGTGACCAAGGCCGCGTGGTGGTTATGGTGTTCGACCTCGACGAGCTCCTGGGTTATCTGGTCGAGCAACCAGCGGCGGTTGTGCAGCCCCGTGAGCGGGTCAAAGTGTGCAAGCTTGCGAATTGCTGCCTGCGCCGCCAGACGCTGGCGGATGTCGCGCGCCGCAAGGATGCATATGGCGTGCCCGTCGACGATGCGCTGTTGTACGCTGCATTCGCAGGGAATGGCATTGCCCTGGGCATCGATCAGTTCGATCTCCCACACGCCCTCCATGCCCTGGAGGATGCGCTGACCTGCAAAATCAATGCACTGCGGGGCAACCAAGGACAGCATGGACCGATCCACCAAGGCGCCGGGCTCAACCCTCAACAGACGGTTGGCGGCCGCATTGGCGTCGATGATCTGTCCATTTTTGTACAGGAAAAGCGCTTCAAGGGCTGCGTCCGAAAGCTGGCGGTAGCGTATCTCGCTCTCGAACAGCGCGCGGGAGCTTGCCTGCAGCGCTTGCGCCATGCCATCCAGAGCCACGCCCAGGTCACGGAACTCACCATCTCCCTGCCATTGCGGCAGGGCAACGGAGAGGCCACCGGCGCCGATGCACTCCATGCTCTCGCGCAACGCCTGCACGGGCTTGATGACCCCCTTGCGCACCAGCGCAGCCAGCCCCAGTGTGGCGAACACCATCACAGCAGCGAAGGCCATTGCCTGCTCCTGCAAAGGCTTCCAGATCCGGGCGCTGACAGGCGAGAGGTCATAGGCAATGTAGAGCACGCCCTGGCGGCCGGTACGAATCTCGCCCGGGCGCAACGCCAATGCCACCGGAGCCATGGCGATGAGAGACCGCCGGGGCATGTCCAGCACCAGATACTCGTGTCGGGCCTGCATCGTTTGTGCAACCTTGCTGGCCGCGTAGTCAGGCACCACGGCTACGGCATCCTGGCCTCGCCAGGCAAGTTGGGTAGCCGCCAAAACCACGCCCGTGCCGTCCACCACCGCAGCGTGGGAGATAGCAGGGTTCAAGCCCAGATCTCCTATGACATTGCCCAGGCCGCTGTTGTCCTGGCGGCGAAAGGCCGCCTCCAAGTCACGCTGAGCACGCAGGAGTTCTTCGTGAGCCACGTGGTTGACGAAGTGCTGCATTTCCCGGTCGTAGTTAATCTTCGCCAGCACCAGCAAAACCAGAAAAATCAGCCCGCAGGTGATAACGAGCGACAGGGGCAGCCACAAGCGCAGGCTGAAGGTTTTGAGGCTACGGCGGGGCTGCGACGGGCTCACGGTTTTATCTCACTTGTCTCACCTGTAAACCTGCCGTCCAGCAGCGCCGATGTGCCCGGGATCTGCATCAGCAGACCGCGCTCTTTCATAACGTGCGCAAGGCGCTGAACGGTGGTGTACAGGCCCGGCGATGGGCCACTGAGTAACTGATGATTGGCCGCATGGTCGGGCAGAATCATTCCATCGAACGCGGCGGACATATCCGCTGCACTGATACCAAAGTGCTTTGCCATACGACTCATCGCATCGTCGCGGTGCTGCTCGATATACGTCAGCGCACGGCGCTGGCCATCGACCAGCCCGGCCACGCGCGGGGCGCAGCATTGAAGGATGGACTCTCTCACCACCAGCACATCGACAATTTCACCGGGCAGGGCACGGCTGTCGAAAATCACATGCCCTCCCTCGTTGAGCAAGGCCTGGCGCACCGGATCGAAGGTCACCAGGGCATCCACACTCTGCTCGCGCCATGCGGCCTCGTGTTCGTCCAGCGGCAGCGGAACCACGATGACCTCGCTGACCTGCATGCCCGCCTGCTCCAGCGCCCCTTGCAGCATGTACGCGCCGACCGCCGTTTGCTCTACGCCAATGCGCCGCCCGCGCAGATCGGTCATGTGCTTGATGCCTGGGCGCGCCACGATGGCATCGGCACCCGCAGAAATGTTCATCACCCAGATGACCTTGAGCGGCACGCCTTCTTGGAGCAGCGTCAGCACTTCGTCAAGCGTCAAGCCCGCCAGATCCAGATTGCCTACGCGCAAGGCATCCATGGCCTGGGTGTTGGAGCCGAGCTCAACCAGACGCAGTGACAGCCCATCGAGGTAGCCCAGGTCGCGCGCGAGGTGCAGGGGATGGTAGCCCGGCCAAGCGTTGGTCCCCACCACCAGCGGTGATTCGTAGCTCGGGCTGCAGCCCGCTATCAGCAGTGCCATGCAGGCCAGTACAGCGGCTTGCAGCGCACGCCCAATGCCGCAGCGACGAGGACGGCGAGCGGCGTGCTCCACGATTGCGATCATGATGGGTTTTTGAAGGCCTTTTATCAACATAGAATACCATGTCCCTTCTGCCACAGCACGTAGCGGCCGATGTCTTCGAGAATATGCTTGATAGGCAAACCTAAAATTTAGCGGATGTAAGACAGGCCCCCAACTGTTGGATCAGTTGCGCGAGGCGATCCGGGCACGGCACTACAGCATTCGCACCGGGAACGTCCATGGCGATTGGGCGCGATGCTTCATTTTGTTTCACGGCAAGCGCCGGCAGCCCAAGCTTTCCAAACCGTAACTGTTGCTTCCACCCCGCCATCGCTACGCTCCCTGCTTCAACCCTTGAGAGAAGACTTGGGGATGGTTCGCCATCTCCTCTTTCCGCATAAAAAAACAGAAATGAAGCTCCAACCTTATCTCGGTTACCTCTTTGTCGGCTGTCTCATCGGCATTGGGGGCATTTTCCTATCGGTTAGATACTCCGGCACAGAAAACCAGTTGCCCCAAGCACTTGCGGCGCCTTCCCCGAATACCGTTTCGATTACCGAGAAGCAGCGGCAGCACATCAGCGTCGGCGCCGTCACGACGCGTACCTTCGTGCCGCACAGCGAAGCCGTGGGTTATGTCGATTTCAATCAGGACCGCAGCGTGCAGGTGTTCGCGCCCTGGGCCGGGCGGATTCGGCAGGTGCTCGTGCAAGCGGGCGACGCCGTCAAACGCGGCCAAATGCTTTTTCTCATCGAGAGCGCCGATCTGATCCAAGCTGAGTCGACATTGATCTCGGCCGCCGGGCAACTCAAGCAGGCGCAGGCCGCCAAAGAACGCGCTCAAGGCCTGCTCGCCACGCAGGCGGTAGCGCAGAAGGACTATGAGCAGGCCGTCGCGGACGAGCAAAACGCTGCGGCGAATTACCGCGCCGCGCACGCAGCGATCCGCCAATTCGGCAAAACGGACAAGGACATCGATGCCCTGGTAGCGTCCCGCAAAATCGACGGTATTCTGCCGATCGCCAGCCCGCTCGCCGGCCAGATCACCGCGCGCAATGCGACAGAAGGGTTATTCGTTCAGCCCGGTGATGCACCTGCGCCGATCGCCGTATCGGATACCAGTTCCCTCTGGCTGATCGCCAATGTGCCCGAAACCGAATTGCCGAAGCTGCGCCTTGGCCAAGCGATTTCCGCGACCATTGCGGCTTACCCCGAGCGCAGCTTCGATGGACACATCACGCATATCGGCAGCGCCGTCGATTCGGACACTCACACGGTTGCCGTGCGCGCCGATATCCGCGATCCGGAGCATTTGCTGCGCGCGCAGATGATGGCGTCTTTCCGCATTCAAACCAGCCAGCCGATGCAAGGCGTCGCCGTCCCACCAAGCGCCCTTGTGCGCGAGGGCGACGGCACCATGACGGTGTTTGTCGCCCGCGACAACAATACCTTTGAACGGCGCGTGGTACGCACCGGCCTGCAACAAAACGATTTCGTACACATCACGCAAGGTCTGTCGCCGGAAGAAAAAATCGCCACCGATGGCGCGTTGTTCCTGAGCAATGCGCTGGCGCTGCAAACACGCTGAACGATCGGCATAACAAGGCATAAAGGAACGACGTGCTCAGCGGCATTCTCTCTTTCGTACTGACGCGGCGAACGATCGTTCTGCTCGCGCTCTTCGCTTTCACCGTGGCGGGTTTCGTCGCCTATGACCGGCTCAACGTCGAAGCCTATCCGAATCCCGCGCCGGTGATTCTGGAAATCACGGCCCAGGCGCCCGGGCTTTCGGCCGAGGAAATGGAGCGCTATTACACGCGCCCGATGGAAATCGGGCTGGCCACGACGCCGGGCGTCGACAGTATTCGCTCGACGTCGTTTTACGGTCTGTCTTTCGTGCGCGTGACGTTCAAGTACGGCGTCGACTATCACTTCGCCTATACGCAAGCCGCGCTGAGCCTGCAACAGAACGTGAACCTGCCAAACGACGTACAGCCGGAAATCCAGGCGTCGAGTCTGGTCGGCGAAATTTTCCGCTACCAGTTGGTCGGGCCAGAGCATTACGGGCTCACCGAACTGCGTACCGTGCAAGATTGGGTCGTGACCCGGCGCCTGCTGACCGTGCCCGGTATCGCGCAAGTCGTCACCTGGGGCGGCACAACGAAGGAATATACGGTCAACGCCGATCTCGCCAAGCTTCAGGCTTACGGCATCACGCTGCCACAGATCATCGAGGCGATCGGTAACGCCAACACCAACGTCGGCGGACGTACCGTCAACATCGGGCAGCAGTCGGTGAATATCCGCGGTGTCGGGCTGATTCGCGATACCGCCGACATTGGCAATATCGTGCTCACGCAACATCGCGGCACGCCGGTTCGCGTCAAAGACGTGGCCCAGGTCGACATCGGTTATGCGCCACGGCTCGGCCGAGCGGGACGCGATGATCAGGATGATGTCGTCACCGGCATCGTCGTGATGAACCGCACGCAGCAGACCAACGAAGTCGTCACCCGGCTCAAACACGAAGTCGAGCAAATCAACAGCGACGGCACGCTGCCGCCCGGCGTCAAGATGGTGCCGATTTACGATCGCGGCACGCTCGTCAGCGTCACCACGCACACCGTGCTGCACAATTTGATTTTCGGCTGTCTGCTGGTCTTCCTGATCCAGTGGATTTTTCTCGGCGATCTGCGCAGCGCCATCATCGTCGGCGCCAATATTCCGTTCGCCTTATTCTTCAGCATCATCATCCTGGTACTGACAGGCGAGTCGGCCAACCTGCTGTCGCTCGGCGCGGTGGACTTCGGCATCATCGTCGATTCGGCGGTGATTCTGGTCGAGAACATTTTCCGCAATTTCCAGAAGAGCAAGGAGGAGCGCGCCGAACTGCTCGACCATCTCGCGCAGTCGCCCGCTGGCAGCACGATGACCGGGCGTCATGCTCATGTCTGGCCGACGCGTCTGCGGATGATTTTCCTCTCCGCCTTGCAGGTCGACCGCGCCGTATTGTTCTCGTCCGCCATCACCGTCGCCGCGTTCATTCCGCTGTTCACGATGCAAGGCGTCGAAGGCCAAATTTTCGGGCCGATGGCGCGCACCTACGCCTATGCGCTTTCCGGCGCGCTGATCGCGACTTTCACAATAACGCCGGTCTTGGCCGCGTTGCTCCTGCCGAAAAAGATCGAGGAAAAAGAAACGCTGATCGTGCGCGCCATTCGCCGCGCCTATACGCCCTTGCTCGACTGGGCGCTGCTGCGGCGCAAAACCACGCTCGCCATCGGCGTCGGCTTTCTTGCGCTTTCCGGCTCGCTGCTGCCGTTCGTCGGCTCGGAATTCCTGCCTGCGCTGGAAGAAGGCAACTTGTGGATTCGCGCCACGATGCCGACAACGATTTCGCTCGAAGCCGGCGTCGACAAAGTCAAGCGCATGCGCGAGCTGGTCAAGGCGCATCCCGAGGTCATCACCGTCGTCTCGCAGCATGGCCGCCCCGACGACGGTAGCGACGCGTCTGGTTTCTATAACGCCGAGCTGTTCGTGCCGCTCAAACCTTTCGACCAATGGCCGCGCGGTTATACGAAAGACAAGCTGGTCAGCGAATTGCAAAAAACCTTCGCCGACGAATTCCCTGGCATCGAATTCAATTTTTCTCAATATATTCAAGACAATATCGAAGAGGGACTGTCCGGCGTCAAGGGCGCGAACTCGGTCAAGATTATCGGCCCCGATCTGGCAATGCTGGAAAAGCTTGCCGACCATGTGTTTCACGAGCTACGGCAAGTCAGGGGCATCGAAGACCTCGGCGTGTTCCGCGTGCTCGGGCAACCCAACCTCAACATCACGGTAGACCGCGAAAAAGCCGCGCGCCACGGGCTCAACACCGACGACGTCAACGCCGTCATCGCGGCCGCCATGGGCGGCACGCAGGCAACAACAGTGCTTGAGGACGACCGGCAATTCGCGCTGACGGTGCGGCTCGCGCCGCAGTACCGCGACAATCTGGAGGCGATTCGCCAGATCAAAGTCGGTTATGCAACGGCCGACGGCGCAACAGCCTATATCCCGCTTTCCGCACTTGCCAGCATCACGCTCGATACCGGCGCCTCCTACATCTACCGCGAAAAAAATCAGCGCTTCGTCCCGGTCAAATTCAGCGTACGCGGCCGCGATCTCGGCGGCACCGTCGCCGAAGCACAAGCGCGCGTGCGCGACAACGTCGAGCTACCGCACGGTTACCGCATCGCCTGGGCGGGCGAATTCGGCGCCCTGCAAGAAGCCAAGGATCGCCTGACGATCGTCATCCCGATTGCACTCGGCATCATCCTGCTGCTGCTCTTCACGCTCTTCAATTCGTTGCGCGATAGTCTGCTGACCCTGGCGGCAATCCCCTTCTCGATTGCCGGCGGCATCATCGCCTTGTATCTATCCGGCCTGGACTTGAGCATTTCCGCGGCGATCGGCTTTGTCTCGCTGTTTGGCGTATCGGTCATGAACGGCATTCTGGTTCTGACCTACTTCAATCACTTGATGCTCGACGGCATGAGCGTGCTCGAAGCCATGCGCGCCGCCGCCGAGCATCGCATGCGGCCAATGCTGATGACGGCGCTGTCCGCCTGCATCGGCCTGCTGCCGGCTGCCTTCTCGACCGGTATCGGCAGCCAGGTACAACGGCCGCTCGCCACGGTCGTCGTCGGCGGCATGCTGCTCGGCCCGATCATGCTGCTGATCGTCGCGCCAGCCCTGCAGGTCATCGTGCTCGAACGTTCCGTCAGGCGCCAAGCGAAGAAACCCAAGCGCAACCATGCGGAGGACCACAATGAATAAGACAAGCGCCCTGCCCTGGTTGGCCATCGTCACCCTATGCGCCGGCGGATGCGCAGTCGGCCCCGACTATCGCCGTCCGCCACTCTCCGAAGCCAAAGCCTATACGCCGAAGGCTTACACGCGTATGCCGATCGCCAGCACCCCGGCGGGCGCGGGTGACGTGCAGCATTTCGATAGCGACGCGAAAGTCCCCGCGCAATGGTGGCAAGCCTTCGGCTCGCCGGAAATCAACGAGCTGGTCGAACACGCCTTCCAGCGCAGCCCGACGCTCGATGCCGCCAAGGCCGCCCTGCGCCAGGCGCAAGAAAACCGAGCCGCGCAATACGCCGGCTATTTCCCCACGCTGCAGGCGGATTATTCGGCAAGCCGCCAGCGCGAAGCGGTCAGCACCATTTCGCCCACGCTCGATTCCGGCGACGCGCTCTACACCCTGCATACCGCGCAGCTGAGTGTCTCCTACACGCCGGACGTATTCGGACTGAACCGCCGAGCTGTCGAATCCCTCGCCGCGCAAGAAGCTGCCCAGCGCTTCGAACTGGATGCCGCCTATACGACGCTGGCGGCGAACATCGTCTCCACCGCAATCGAACTTGCCTCCCTGGAAGCGCAATTGCGCGCCATGCAAGCAGCCTCGGTCGCCGCCCACGATGCGAGCACCCTGGTGCAGCAACAGCTCGCGGCTGGCGCCGTATCGGGTCTGGATGTGGCCGCACAAGATACTGCCGCCGCACAGGCCGACGCGGCGATTCCGCCGCTCGAAAAACAACTGGAGCAAACACGCAATCTGCTCGCCACGCTGATCGGCGAGCCACCCGACACGATCAACATTCACATCGATATCGATTCGCTGAAGCTGCCAATGCATTTGCCGCTCAGCTTGCCGAGCACGCTGATAGAAACCCGGCCCGACGTCCGTGCAGCGGAAGCGCAAGTCCAGGCGGCAAGCGCCGAAGTCGGCGTCGCCATCGCCAATCGTCTGCCACAGTTCACGATCACCGCCGCCTACGGCGGCACCTCGACGCAGTTCAGCAAGATGTTTACCGACGGCAATATCTTTTGGAACCTGCTCGGCGGGCTGACGCAGCCGATTTTCGACTTTGGCGCGCTCAAGCATCGTCAGGGCGCCGCCGAAGCCGCGCTCGAACAAGCCATCGCGCAATATCGGCAAACCGTATTGAGCGCATTCCAAAACGTCGCGGACAGTCTGTATGCGCTCGATGCAGACGCAAAAGGTTTGCAGGCATCGGAACGGGCGGAAGCTGCCGCAAAGAAAACCCGCGATTTAGCCCAAATCCAACTCGACGCCGGCGCCATCAATCGCTTAACGCTGCTCGGCACGGAGCAGGTCTATCAAGAGGCCAAGCTTGCGCGCATCCAGGCCCAGGCCAGCCGTTTCACCGATACGGCAGCGCTTTATCAGTCTCTAGGCGGGGCGCTTGATTGAGCGTGCGCGACTAACGAGCGTCCCAACATCTGATCCTTATCGCACTCAACTCCTTGGCTTGACATGACGATTGCCCTGGGCTGTTGCCACCGCCCGGCCGCCCCGTTATAGTGCGTGCCGTTCCCTGGGAGAGCGCAGTAACCGACTGCCGCCGAAGGCGCAATTTCACCCGAAAACGCTCAGGCAAAAGGACCGCGGAACTGGGGCGCAAGCTCCAAACTCTGGAGAGCGGCGTCGACAGCGCCCACCGATGGGGCAAATCTCTCAGGTATCGAGGACAGAGGGGTGAAACGTAAGAAATAATAGTCTTCTTTCGTTTCACCCCTTTTCCGTTTCCAGAATTGGCTTTGAATGAAGCCTGCAAAGGATTGATATGCTGAAGCAAACCGTGCTCAACGCTGCCCACCGCGCACTCAATGCCCGGATGGTGGACTTCGGCGGCTGGGATATGCCAGTCAACTACGGCTCGCAGATTGAGGAACATCATGCGGTGCGCAAGGACTGCGGCATGTTCGACGTCTCGCACATGTGCCCGGTCGATCTCGCCGGCGCCGACTGCCGGCCCTTCCTGTCGCGGCTGGTAGCCAACGACGTGGCCAAGCTGACGGTGCCGGGCAAGGCGCTGTACTCGGCGATGTTGAACGAGGCCGGTGGCGTCATCGACGACCTGATCATCTATTCCTTTTCCGACACGCGCTTTCGCCTCGTCATCAATGCCGGCACCGCCGACAAGGATCTGGCCTGGATGCGGGCCAAGGCCACCGAATGGCAGCTCGACGTGAGCATCGTGCCGCGCCGCGAAGGCGACGGCGCCCTGGGCATCATTGCCGTGCAGGGTCCGAACGCCCGCGCCCGGGTGGCGCAGGTGCTGCCCCAAGCCAAGACGGCGATCGCCGAACTGAAACCCTTCTTCGCCGCCGAGGTCGGGCCGTATTTCATCGCCAGCACCGGCTATACCGGCGAGGATGGTGTCGAGATCATGCTCCCCGCCGGCGAGGCCGAAGCCTTGTGGAACGCGCTCAAGGCCGCCGGCGTCGCACCCTGCGGCCTGGGCGCCCGCGATACGCTACGCCTGGAAGCCGGTATGAATCTCTACGGCCAGGACATGGACGAGACCGTCTCGCCGCTCGACGCCGGCATGGCCTGGACCGTCGCCCTGAAGGACGAGCGTGATTTCGTCGGCAAGGCCGCCCTCCTGGCCGCTGGCCAGCAGCAAGCCTTTCTCGGCCTGATTCTGCGCGACAAGGGCATACTGCGCGGCCACCAGAAAGTCGTCACCGCCCACGGCGACGGTGAAATCACCTCCGGCAGTTTCTCGCCGACGCTACAGCAATCCATCGCCCTGGCCCGCCTACCGCTTGGCGTGCAGGTCGGCGACAGCGTCGAGGTCGACATCCGTGGCAAGCTGCTCAAGGCCAAAGTCGTCAAACCCGTATTCGCCCGTCACGGCAAGGCTGTTATCTAATCCCCCCCATTCAGGAGATCACCATGTCCAAGGTTCCCGCCCACCTCAAGTACACCACCTCGCACGAATGGCTGCTGTTCAACGCCGACGGCAGCATCACCATCGGCATCACCGACCATGCCCAGGAAGCCCTCGGCGACCTGGTCTTCGTCGAACTGCCGGAAGTCGGTGCGCATTTCGCGGCGAAACAGGAAATCGCCGTCGTCGAATCGGTCAAGGCCGCCGCTGACGTCTATGCCCCCATCGCCGGTACCGTCACCGAGATCAACCAGGCCGCCGCCGACGCGCCGGAATCGGTCAACCAGGACGCCTACGCCACCTGGCTGTTCAAGATCAAGCCGGACAACGCCGCCGATCTCGAACCCTTGCTCGACGCCGCCGCCTACCAGGCCGTCGCCGACGCCGCCTGAGCATCATTTTTCCGGACCCTGCCCATGCCTTTCGCCCAACCGCTCTCCGCGCTGGAGCAGCACGATGAGTTCATCGACCGCCACATCGGCCCCTGCGCCAGTGAAATATCCGCCATGTTAGCCGCCGTCGGCGCCGCCAGCCTGGACGAATTGATCGACCAGACTGTGCCGGCCGCCATCCGCCTGCCGACCGACCTGCCGCTGCCGCCCCCGCGCCGCGAGCACGAGGCGCTGGCCGACCTCAAGGCCATCGCCGGCAAGAACGTCATCAACAAGTCCTGTATCGGCATGGGCTATTACGACACGCTGACGCCCAAGGTGATCCTGCGCAACGTCATGGAAAATCCCGGCTGGTATACCGCCTACACGCCCTACCAGGCCGAGATCGCCCAGGGCCGCCTGGAAGCGCTGATGAATTTCCAGCAGATGGTCACCGACTTGACCGGCATGGAAATCGCCAACGCCTCGCTGCTCGACGAAGCCACTGCCGCCGCCGAGGCAATGACGATGGCCAGGCGGATCTCCAAATCGCCGTCCAACCGCTTCCTGGTCGACGCCGCCTGTTTCCCGCAGACCATCGACGTGGTCAAGACGCGCGCTGCCTATTTCGGTTTCGAACTAATGATTGCACCGGCCGAGACGCAGGCGGACGGTGAATTCTTCGGCGCCCTGCTCCAGTATCCAAGCGATAACGGCGAAATCCGCGATCTGACGGACATCATCGCCTGCCTGAAAATCAAGGGTGCCACCATCGCCGTCGCCAGCGACCTGATGGCGCTGGTGCTGCTTAAATCGCCGGGCGCCATGGGCGCCGACATCGCACTCGGTTCCAGCCAGCGCTTCGGCATTCCGCTAGGCTTCGGCGGTCCGCACGCCGCCTTTTTCGCCACCCGCGCAGCCGGCGTCCGTTCGATGCCGGGCCGCATCATCGGCGTCTCGAAGGATGCCCGCGGCAAGACCGCCTACCGCATGACGCTGCAAACGCGCGAACAGCACATCCGCCGCGAGAAGGCCAATTCCAATATCTGCACCTCGCAAGTGCTGCTCGCCAACATGGCCGGCCTGTACGCCGTCTATCACGGTCCCGAGGGCCTGCGCACCATCGCCTGGCGCATCCACCGCCTGACCGCGATTCTCGCCGAAGGCCTGAAGCGAGCCGGAATCAAGTTGCTGACCCGGCAGTGCTTCGACACCGTGCACTTCGACCTCGGCGCTCGCGCCGAATCGGTTTACCACGATGCCCTGGCCGCCGGCTACAACCTGCGCCGCGTCTCAGCCGGCGTGCTCGGCATCGCCTTCGACGAAACCACGACGCGCCACGATGTTGCCGCGCTGTTCAAGCTGATCGCCCAAGTCACCCTCGACATGGAGGCCATCGACGCCCAGGTCGTCGCCGCCGACCCGATCCTGCCCGCTGCCCTGATCCGCCGCGATGCCGTATTGCAGCACCCGGTGTTCAACGCCCACCACACCGAGCACCAGATGCTGCGCTACCTGAAGTCGCTGCAGAACAAGGATCTAGCACTCGATCACTCGATGATCTCGCTGGGTTCCTGCACCATGAAGCTGAATGCGACCAGCGAGATGATCCCGGTCACCTGGCCGGAATTCGCCGGCATTCACCCGTTCGCCCCGCGCGAGCAGACGCAGGGCTGCCACGAGATGATCACTGGCCTGACCGAGTGGCTGAAGACAGTGACCGGCTTCGACGCCGTCTGCATGCAGCCGAACTCCGGTGCCCAGGGCGAATACGCCGGCCTGCTGGCCATCGCCCGCTACCACGCCAGCCGCGGCGAGGAACACCGCAAGGTCTGCCTGATCCCCAAGTCGGCGCACGGCACCAACCCGGCCACCGCGCAAATGGCCAACATGCAGGTGGTGGTGGTCGATTGTGACGACCACGGCAATGTCGATGTCGCCGACCTCAAGGCCAAGGCCGTAGCGCACAAAAATGACCTGGCCTGCCTGATGATCACCTACCCGTCGACGCACGGCGTGTTCGAGGAAGCGGTACGCGACATCTGCGCCATCGTGCATGCCAACGGCGGCCAAGTCTATATGGACGGCGCCAACCTCAATGCCCAAGTCGGCCTGACCTCGCCCGGCTTCATCGGCGCCGACGTCAGCCACATGAACCTGCACAAGACCTTCGCCATCCCGCATGGGGGCGGCGGCCCGGGCATGGGTCCGATCGGGCTCAAGGCGCACCTGGCGCCGTTCATGCCCAACCACGTCGTCGCCCCGATCGACGGTCCGCACATCGGCCAGGGCGCGGTTTCAGCAGCGCCGTTCGGCTCCGCCTCGATCCTGCCGATTTCCTGGATGTATTTGGCCATGCTCGGCGGCGCCGGCGTCAAGAAAGCGACCCAGGTCGCCATCCTCAACGCCAACTACGTCGCGACCCGGCTCAAGGACCACTACCCGGTGCTCTACGTCGGCAAGAACGGTCGCGTGGCGCACGAGTGCATCCTCGACATCCGCCCGCTCAAGACCGCCACCGGCATCACCGAAATCGACATCGCCAAGCGCCTGATGGACTACGGCTTCCACGCTCCGACGGTGTCCTTCCCGGTGGCCGGCACGATCATGGTCGAGCCGACCGAATCAGAATCGAAGGCCGAACTGGACCGCTTCATCGCCGCGCTGATCTCGATCCGCGAGGAAATCCGCCAGATCGAAAAGGGTGTGTGGACTGCCGACGACAATCCGCTGAAAAACGCCCCACACTCCCAGGCCGACGTCATGGATGCCGAGTGGCAGCGCCCATACAGCCGCCAGCAGGCCGTCTTCCCGCTACCCTGGGTGGCGGCCAACAAGTTCTGGCCGAGCGTCAATCGCATCGACGATGTGTACGGCGACCGCAACTTGAACTGCGGCTGCCCGCCGGTGGAGAGCTACGCCGACTGATGGCCGTCGATCTCTCCGCCATCGCTAGGTGGCCGAACGTCCCGGCCTGCTACGACTGGCTAGCGCTCGACCGGCGTGGCGACTGGCGGTTGCGGGGAGAGCGCGTTACCCACCACGGCCTGATCGAATTCATCAACCAGCAGTACGGCTGTGACGAAACCGGCCGCTGGTTCATGCAGAACGGGCCGCAGCGGGTCTTCGTTCGTCTCGCCTGTACACCGTGGATCTTCCGCCGCGCCGACGCCAGCTTCGTCAGCCACACCGGCGCTGCGGCCGGTCCGCTGCATGCCGCCCTCGTTGACGAGGGTGGCAACGTCCTGCTCACCGCCGAACTGGGCATTGGTCTACTCGACGACCGCGATTTACCCCAATTCCTCGCCGAATGTTGCGACGCAACCGGCCAACCAGCCACCGAGGCAGCCCTGCTCGACCTGATGGCCGGACGGCAAAGCCAAGTATTCTGGGGCGAGCACCGCTTACAAGCGACTGCCGCTGCTGAACTCCCGGTACGCTACGGTTTCGTCCCCGACCCTCAGCCCTAAAGCCGCTCGACCAGGCCGGGCAGCATTTCGCTGATCAGCTCGGCCATCAGCCGCGCCGTCTGCCCCTGCTGGTCGCGGTCCGGGTTGTATTCGGCGATCTCGACCGCCAACAGACCGGGCAACGTCGCCAGCCGCGCCAATGCCGCCAGCACGTCGCCATCCCACAGGCCGTCCGGTTCCGGGCTGCCGACGCCGGGCGCGCTGCCGGGATCGATGACATCCAGATCGAGCGTCAGCCCGAAGCCGGCCGGCGCCGCCGCGACGATGGCCTGCGCCTCGTGCAGGCAGGCGGCAAAGCCGCGGGCGGCAATTTCGTCACTCTCGATGATGCGCACGCCCAGGGCGCGCAGGAAAGCCATTTCTTCTGCCTCGTAACTGCGCGGCCCGAGCACCACGGTATGTGCCGCGCTGACCTGTGCTCCGGCCAGGCCGAGGTTGAGCAGGCGCTTGTCGCCGCGCCCGAGCAGGCAGGCCAGCGGCATACCGTGCACGGCCCCAGAATAGCTGCTTTCCGGCGTATGGCTGTCGAGATGCGCGTCGATCCACAGCAGACCGAGCGGCGCCCCGACGGCACGGGCAACGCCGCTCCAGGTGCCGACGGCAATCGAATGGTCGCCACCGATAACCAGCGGAAAATCGCCAGCCACCCGAACTCGCGCCACCTCGTTGGCCAAGCGCCGACAGAAGCTGGCGATGCGCGCCATTGCCGAACCGGCCCGCGCATCGGCGGCGAATAGCAGCGGCCCCCAGTCGAGGCACGGATGGCCTTGCAACTCGTGCCAGGCCTGCGAGCGATGAAAAGCCACCGGCCCGTCGGCACAGCCCCGGTCCTGGGCGCCCAGCCCGCTGGCGGCCCCGACGATACGAATCTTCCCGTTCATTGACAAACGCCTTTGGCCGGATTCATGAAGGCAGGTGTTCCCGCCGCCATGCCGCGATTTCCGGCAGGGTTTCCGCCAGATCGTCTGCCAGCGCCGCGTCGGCCTGCGCCAGCAGCTTGCGTTGCCGGGCATTCAACCGACGCGGGAAAACCGGCCGCAGTTCGCAGCACAGATCGCCGGCCGGATTGCCGCCTCGCCCGGGAAAACCCCGCCCGACCAGGCGGATTTCTCGCGTCTCCAGCGGCCCCGGTTCGAGCCGGTGGCGCACGACACCGGCCAGCGACGGCAGATTGACGTCGCCGCCGGTCAGCAACAGCAGCGCGCTGACCGGCATGGCGGCATGTAGATCGCGTCCGGCCAGACGAAACAGCGGATGACTGCGCAGCACGATGGTCAGGTACAGGTCGCCGGCCGCCCGTTCCTCCGTCGCCATTTCGCCCTGCCCGGCCAAACGCAATTCGTCGCCGGTCAACATGCCGGGCGGCACTCGGACCTCGAGGCTGACCTCGCCGGCTTGGCGACCACTGCCATCGCAATCGGGGCAGATTCGCTCGCTGAAAAAACCACGGCCGTCGCAATCCGGACAACGGGCCAGACCCTGCCGGCCGGCGCGGATACGCCCGCTGCCATGGCAAGCGGTACAGAAGCGGCTGCGGGCGATGCCAGCCTGACCGCTGCCGGCACAGGTCGGGCAGTTTTTGCCGCGCACGTAGGCCAGTGTCTTGCGGCAACCGACGGCGGCTTCCTCCAGGAATAACTCCAAATTCAGGCGGATATCGGCAGCGCGGGCCGGCCTAGGCTCGGGTTCCGCCGGTGCCACTTCCGCCGCCTCGTCTTCATCGGCAGCCTCGGTTTCCAGCAAACGATCGTAGGCGGCGCGGATTTCCCGGAAACGCTCGGTCGCCGCCGGATCGGCATTGCGATCCGGATGCCAGCGCATCGCCAGCCGACGATAGGCGCGCTTGACCGCCGCCCCGTCGGCCCCCGGCGGCAAACCGAGAACGCTCCAATCACAACCGTTCATGCACCAACTCCGATCCGTCGACTTGCCGAACACCCCACGAGCGGCCAGAGCAAGCGACAAACACGCCGATACCCAGCAGCACGATCCGGTTCAACACGCGGCAAGCTCGACATACGCTCTCCTTTTCATTGTCCGCATCCTCTCCAGCGATACCGACAGCCCATTGTGGCCGAAGCGCCGGCCGAACGTCCACCCGCTCCCCGATACCACTCACCAGACTGACCACCGACCACTGAAACAGTTCGTTTCTTCGCAAAAACTGTCCGATATGCGCCAATACCGAGGGTGCAATGCCGTACATGACCGCAAACCGGACATTTATCCACGGCGATCCGGTATAATGCGCCCCGTTTCAGGTGCCGCCGCGATGCTTTTCGCGGTGGATAAACGGGAAAGCGGTGCGTCTTCAACAAAAGACAATCCCGCTACTGCCCCCGCAACGGTAAGCGAGTGCGGGCGTGCCACGATGCCACTGGGTTTCCCCCGGGAAGGCGGCGCGTCAAAACTCGCGAGTCCGGAGACCGGCCTGCGACAACAAGCAAAGTGCTGCGGGGAAGCGGTGCTGGCGGTCACGCTCAGCCCTTTCTCCCGGCATTTTCCATCAATGCTGTGCCGGCATGCGGGGACGCCTGCCGGCAGGGAGAAAAACCATGCAAACCCGCCTCAAGCCTGTGGCTGCGCTGTTGCTGCCGCTGTTCGCAGGAAATCTGTACGCCCAGTCATCACCCGAATCACGAGAAACGCCCACTACCCTAGGCGAGGTGGTGGTAACAGCAAACCGTATGCTGGAAGCCAAAAGCGAAGTCAGCAGCAATATCACTGTCATCAATTCGGCAGACATCAGAGCCTCGACCGCAACCTCCGTCGCCGATTTGCTGACGCAGAACGGTTTTCATGTCGTCACGATGGGCGACACCAGCAATGTCCAGATTCGCGGCATGGGCAACCTGACGATGACCAACGAGATGGAAAACCAGGTACTGATCCTGCTGAATGGTCGCCGGGCCGGCATGAGCAATCTGGCGCTCGCCGGGCTGGCCAATGTGGACCGGGTGGAAATCATTCGCGGATCTTCGGCGGTTCAGTACGGTTCTTCCGCGCTGGGCGGCGTCATCAACATCATCACCAAGCGCGGCGATGCCGCCAGACCGTTTGCCTCGGTCGAGGTCGGCATCGGCAGCGATTCGTTGCAACGCCAGAAGATTGCCCTTGGCGGCGCGGCAAATGGTTTTGACTTTGCTTTCGGCGGCACGCATGAGAGCCGCGACGACATGACGTATTCCGGCGGGCATCGCTGGTATAACACGGCGGTCGACAGGGACCAGAATTACAATCTGGATCTCGGTTACACCTTCTACAAAAACCATCGTATCGGCATCAATCGTAACGAGGGCGAAATCAAATCCGATTTGCCGGCATATGACTATACCTGCCCGAGCGATGGCATCCGCCCCTCTCAATGCAACACCCCGAACAGCCTGTATAACAAGCATTTCAAACGCAATACCAATAATGCGTTTTCCTATACCGGGGCGACGGATGAGAAAAATCTGGACTGGATGTTCAATTATTCTTCCGGAAAGGACAAACAAAATATCGCCTATCCCGACACGGGAATCAAAAGCTATTCCACCGCCATCGACATCAAGGCTCTCAACGCCCAGGTGAACTATAATGCTTCGCTGTACACCCTGTCCGCCGGGGTTGATCGGTATAAATACGATGTCTCCGGGTGGGACGAATACAGCGGCGATATGCCGGACGGAACGATGAAGAATACCGGCGCTTACCTCACCGGAAAACTTCGTCTCCTTGATGAACGATTGGTTTTCTCGCTCGGTCTGCGCCACGACCGGTTTGAAAACTCGAGCGATATACTGGATACACAGAAGAAAAGCCATACCGGCGGATCGGCAGGCGTCAGTTATCTGCCGCTCGACTGGCTCAAACTTCGCGCCAACTATGCCGACGGTTTCAGAATGGCTTCGCCGCAGCAGATCGGCGGGGGCTATTATTACAGCAGCAACCTGTCGCTCAAGCCGGAAGAAAGCAAAACCTGGGAATTCGGCACCGACGTGAATTGGAAAAGCGTCAGCGCCAGCCTGACCTGGTTTCACTCCGATTGGAAGGACAGGATCATCGCCCTGTATGACCCTGCCGGCACATGTGGTAGCGGCTGGTGTTATCAATACCAGAATCTGAAAAAATCGGAGGTCGCCGGGTTTGAAGGGTCGGTAAGCTGGGATATTGGCAAGGCATTCGAGCAAGGATACAGCCTGAAACCCTATCTCGGTTTCACCTGGCTGACGACGCGGAAGAACAAGGACCCCGCGCAATACATCGCTTATCGCGGGGAAAGCAACATCATGCCCAATACGCCAAAATGGATGGTGAGCTATGGCATCGACTACGCGCATCCGGGTTTGAAGCTCAAGAGCCGTCTCAACGCCAACTATTACGGCAAGGCGCTGACGCAGGATTTCAGCGGGACGGTATCCATGCCGCCCGGTGATACCTATTTCGAGCGCCCCAGCGGAACCGTCGTCAATTGGAGCCTGGAAAAGGAGCTTGTCGATATCAAACAAGTCGGCAAGCTGACTTTGCGCGCGGAGGTCAGCAATCTGTTCGACCAGGCAAACGAGGTGTACTGGAACTATCCCGGACCGGGGCGAAACTTCTACCTTGGCTTGCGGTATGACTATTTCTAAGACCTTGCTCGCCGGGTGAAAAGCTTCATCGTTCTCCTGTGCGCTGCCCTTACCGCGCCGGCGGCTTATTCCCAAGCCCCGGCGCGCATCGTTTCACTCGACCTCTGCACCGACTGGATGCTGGCCCGTTACGCGGATCGTACCCAGGTTGCAGCGCTTTCACCCATGCACCGCCAATACCCTGTGGCTTGGCTGGACAACAGTTGGCCAGCTCATGATGCCACGCTGGAACGCATCGTCGAATTGAGACCGGACTTGGTAATAACCGGCCAATACAACGCGCTGCAACTGCGCAGCCGTTTGCAGACACTCGGTTTTCGCGTTGAAGTCCTGCCCCTGCCTACCAGCCTGGATACCGTCACCCAATATGAGGAAAGGCTTTTATCCCTGCTTGGCAAACCTCTCTCGCTTGCCAGCACGCCGCACGCCGCCATGAAAGCGGAGACGGGACCCAAGCGCTTGTTGCTGCTGGGTGCAAACGGCATCGGTACGGGGCGTGGCACCTTTGAGGACGCCATCCTGGAGCGGGCCGGCTGGACCAATTATCTGCACGACGACGGTTACCTCAGCCTGGATCTGGAGCGCATCGTGACCGATCCACCCGACGCCATCCTGTGGGCCGCACCACGCAGCAAGGCATTGGCGAACCGCTTTGCGGAACATCCTGTGCTGCGCCAAGCCGTACCCCGAGAACACTGGCTGACCACAGACTACTGGCGCTGGCAGTGTCCTGGCCCGTGGACATGGGAACTGGTCGGGCAACTGCATCGGTGGCTTCAGTGATTTTGCCGCTCTCCCTTGTCGCCGTCGTGGCTGTGGCCTTCTTGTCCCTGGCCGTGGGGCCAACGCCGGTTGGCGTCTTCTCCGGACTGAGCGACTGGCTCCAGGGGCTCAACACGCCCGCGGCCATGGTGATCGGAGAAATCCGCCTGCCGCGGACCCTGCTTGCCTTGGCGGTTGGCGCCTCGTTGGGACTCAGCGGCGCGGCGCTTCAGGGACTATTGCGCAACCCGCTGGCGGACCCCGGCCTGACCGGCGCCAGCCAAGGCGCTGCCCTGGGCGCGGCGGCGGTTTTCTATTTCGGGCTGTTTCCCGCCGCTGGCGAGGTAGCCCCTGCCGTGGCCGGGCTACTCGGGGCCGGGTTGGCATTGTTGCTGATGCTCAGTCTGGCCGGATCTGCCCGCACCTCCCTAGTCATCATGGCCGGCTTGGCGATCTCGACCCTGGCCGGCGCGGCGCTGGCTACAGTGCTGAATTTCGCTCCCAACCCCTTCGCCATGCAGGAACTGGTGTTCTGGCTGCTGGGTTCGGTTTCGGAGCGCAGCCTGAAGCACCTGGGATTCCTGTTGCCCGCGCTGCTCGTTGGCGGCGCCCTGATCTGGCGACAGAGGAAGCTGCTGGTGGCCCTGAGTCTCGGTGAGCAGGTGGCCCAAAGCATGGGATTTGCCCTCGCCAGGGGCAGCCGTATGGTCGTCCTCGGTACTGCCCTTCTGGTAGGAGCGTCGGTAGCGATTGCCGGCAACATTGGTTTTGTCGGACTCATCGTCCCGCATCTCGTCCGTCCGCTGGTCGCTCACCGTCCCGACCGCTTGCTACTGCCTTCCGCCCTGTTTGGCGCAGCCTTGGTCGGACTTGCCGACATCTGTGTACGACTGCTTCCCCCCGGGCAGGAAATCCAGCTGGGCGTCCTGACTTCACTGCTCGGCACACCACTCTTCATCTGGTTGATCTGGAAGGACCGGCAGCGATGGCTCTGATCGACATTCACCATCTCAGCCTGCCGCCGCGTCTGGCCGACATTGGTTTTGCGCTGGATACCGGGGAGATGCTCGGCATCATTGGCCCGAATGGTTCCGGAAAATCGAGCCTGCTGCACTGTCTGGCGGGTCTGCTGCCGTACTCTGGCGAATGTCTATTTGAAGGTCAGGAAATCGGCGGCATGACCCCCCGGCAACGTGCGCAAAACATCGGCTTGCTGCCCCAGTCGTGCGACAGTGCGTGGTCCTTGAGCGTAGAGGATGTCGTCAGCCTTGGGCGGCTGCCCTGGGGAGATTGCAAAACCTCCGTGGTATTCGAGGCCATGGATCAGGCCGGAGTCAGCAAATTTCGCAAGCGGAAAGTGGATTGCCTTTCCGGTGGTGAACGAGCTCGCGTCTGGTTAGCCAGAGTCCTGGCCGGCAGCCCTCGCCTGATGCTCGCCGATGAGCCGATTGCCAGCCTCGACCTGTACTACCAGCGCAGCGTTATGGAAACCCTGAGGCGCTACGCGGACGCAGGCAATGGCGTGATACTTGCAATCCATGATTTTGGCCTGGCCGCACGTTACTGCGACCGGCTTTGCCTGATGGAAAATGGCGGGATTCATGCTTTTGGCACGCCCGCTGAGGTATTGACGGAAGACGGACTGACGGAAGTTTTTCGGGTCCCGGTCCATGTCGACCTGGCAGCCCAGCCACCGGTCATCACCACAAAATAAGGCAAGCCAATGAAACCTGGCCGCAACCGCGACGAACTCTGCTATCCATTCATTTACGAGACCTCGAACCTGTGTGATTTCGAGGTGGTCACCGATGAATTGTGCGGCCACATCGGGGCGGCGTGCTCCCTGCTACCCGCCGACATGCCCGACATCGCGGCAGACCTGGATCGCGTGCAGCCGCTGGCGTTTCACGTCAATGGCTCGATCCGTGGTCGACTTGCCATTGAGGAGGCCGATCTGGCGTGGCTGCAAGCACGTCTACGCCACTACCGCGAGGAAGTACGTGAAAGACTGGAAAGTTTTGTGCTTCCCCGGGGAACGCAGCCAATCCCGCAGTTACACCTGGCTCGCTCGGCAGCCAAGAAGGCGATCCGCCTCATGGTACGTATCGAGCAGGAAGGTAGGGAAATCCCCATGGTCTTGCCCAGGATGTGCAACCTGATGTGCAACTTCTTTTTCGTGCTGACCCTGGTAATCAACAAACGGCGCTGCGTCGACGAAACCCCATTTGGCAGCAAGAGCTATGGCTGAGATCGCGGCGGGCCTCGAAGTACTTGGCATCGGCAAGCACTACAACACCAACATCGAAACCGACCAGATGGGAGACTACAGCTTGGTTAACCTGACTGCCCGCTATGCAATCAGCCCCGAACTGGCGGTCGAAGCTCGGCTGAACAACTTGTTCGACAAGCAGTATGAAACCGCGCGCGGCTACAACACACCCGGTTTCAACACCTTCGTCGGGCTACGCTACAGCCCGAAGTAGGAGCAAACGCCATCCGCTGCACCGGTTATGAAGATTTGGAAAAATACTTGCGGTGGCAGACAACCCCCAATAGAGCCAAACCCAAAAGCCAAATTCCGTTAGGCTCCGGAACAGCAGTTTCAGTGAGCCCAAATTGTGTAACCAGAGCACCGATAGTGTTGTCAGTTCCCCAAGAGTCGACTACCAGAATACTGGTCGACACTCCAAAGTAGTCTGCCCAAAACATAGGGAAATTACCGCTGCTATCGACAAAATCAACAACCACATGCATCAGCAAATTTCCCATGAGAGGATCGTAGTGAAACATGTTGCCGGCAAGAGACAGAACCGAAGGCATCGAGCCGCTCAAGCTATACGTACCAAAAAAGACGTTGTCGGCACCAATGTTATTGGAATAGTCCGCATCCAAACCTAACACCGGATTGCTGGTCGTTGAGAAGCTAATGGTATAAGTCGCGCTATCCATGATTCCGTCAGACCACAGGAAAAAACTGACGTTGTTAAAATCAAACGCTTCGGAAAATGCTGAACTATCATAGACTTGCTGAAACACAATACCACCATCCGAAGCAAAACAACTAAACGGATAGCAGCTGGGACCATTGTGCGAGCCCACCACTATCGACGCTTGAGCCTGAGCAGCCACAAATACCAAAATCATAAAAAACAAGAATCGCTTCACAATTCCCCCTTGATCAAGTCACGTTTTCATGCAAACAACAACCCCTTGCGCCATCACACATACGCCTTCTCATTGTGTTCAACTTCAATAGATAAGCAATCACGCATTGATATCTTTCGTGAAATTTTTATCTTATTTTTACATCCGCACCTTCAGCCCCCCCTCAACCCGAAAGCGGTGCGCGGAACCCAAAGGGTTATGCATTTCGGCCCGGTGATAACGGAAAGCAACATACTGATCGACCGGCTGTAGCCAGTTGCCTTTTTGCGCATCCAGCAAGCGCCAGCCGCCATCTACGTACAGTTCCGCCCAGTTGTGATAATCCTCGGCACGGGGCGCGGCATCGCGATCCAGCACATAACCGCCGACCATACGCGCCGGGATACCGCAAGCCCGTGCCAGAGCAGTCGCCAGGTAGGCATACTCGGTACAATCGCCACGTCGGCGGTTCAACGCATAAAGAGCACCGTAGTCGTCGGCAAGATAGCCGGCATACGTTAAATTTCTGGCTACCCAATCGAATATCACTCGTCCTGTCTTCCAGGGATCAGGATGCCGCAATTCTCCTGAGAGAGCCACGATACCCGGCGCCTCTGACTCAATGAAACGCTCGGCGCCCAGCCAGTCCCCACTATTGGCACTTGGGTGCGGCATCGAGTTCATGGCTATCTCGATTGCCAGACCAACCACTTTCTGCCCCAAAGGCGGAAACTGATCGAAATGCAATTCGAGCAATGTGTGCCCGAATGCATCGTTGTGCAAACGATGTGGAACCGATACCTCGGTCGTAAGCAATTTCTGGCCCCCGGAGTAACCGACCGGCAGATACATCCAGAACCGCTGATCCTTCAGTAGCAGGGATTCCGGATTGCTCAGCGTGATCGAAAAACGCAGTCGCCGCCTGCTTCCCTCTGTGACATCGGCAACCACGGTCGGCAGGCCCAGGACTGCACCAGCGACAAGAGCGCCGGCTCCTCGCAGCCATTTCCGCCGTGTAGAAAACGAAATGTTCATAGCCCGCATTTTGGCTGCTTCGGGCCGTGTGCCTGAGCCCTCCACGCCGTCTCCTGCGAAGCAACGAACTGCCGGAGCGCTTCGGCTGAATCTGCATACACCAGTATTGGAACCGGCTTCAGCGCCTGGATCAGGGGGCCAATACTTTGATCCTGCATCGCGCTGTCAGCCACCAGCACAACCGACGTCAAAGGCTTGCGCTTAGTATCCCGATACCGCTTCTCGACAATGACTTTCAGCGCATCCAGACTATCCTCGCGCAAAAGTACGGCTTTCGGCAATTCCTTCTGTAACGTCGCCATGCCTGGCGCTAACAGCACCAAGTTGGCATCGAAGCGTGTCTCTGCCCACAATTGTGCCGGAGTCAAACGCACCATGGTCTCCACCGCTTCCATACGGCCAATCACAGGCTGTTGGTGTGCCAGCCAGGCCGACAGGCCGCCACGCAGTACTTTTACCCGCTTGAAACCCGCTCGTTTTAATTCGCCACAGGCGGCGTATAACTCACGCTCCCCTTTTCCACTCCCTGCCAGGATCAGTGATTTGTTTTGCAGGAAGGATTTCACCAGCAATTCGCTGGTCGTTAGATTGAGTGAATTATCGATGTGGAAGAGCGCGAACTCCCGTGCCGGCCGAGTGTCGATCAACACCGTATCCGAGCCTCCCTGTAAAGCAGCAGCTTCTGAGGGTGATAAGGCGCACCCCAAATCCGGCGTAGCGCCGGCACCAAGTATCGGCATGCCAGCATTCGGTGCCGTCCCGTCCTCGCGTGGACAGATGCTTCCTGCCCGTTTGACATCCTTGAACGCCTCTTCAACCGAGGTGTAGTTTTTCCCTTGTGCCCATCCCGGGACGTGATACGCCGGGAGCGGCAGAACCATCGCCAATAAAGCGAGTCTTTGAATCCGCCGCCTAAATTCCAGTTTTGACTTCTTTCCCACTGATTCCATTACCCCCATGGTTGCCTTGTTGTTTCAGCGGCTCCATAACCGGCAAGACTATCTCGCCATCGCCTTGCACTATTAGTTCCGGTGGATAGGTAAACATCCATTCCTTCACATGCTTCTTGCCCCGGAAACCCATATCTTCCGGCTCGAATCCTTCCTGCTTGATCGGCTCGCGTTCCGATAACGAATGCACGCCAACAATACGCCCGCCCGCACGCACGAAACCCCACTCCGCCTTTCCGGTCATCGGATCCACGAATATCTTGCGCAGGTAGCGCCGTACCCCTGGCGCACGATTGTCGCGAAGCAAATCCTCAAGGCTGGCGGGGTACTCTCTTCGTCCACCAGTCAACTGCGTTTCGTAATAACGGCCGATGGCAGTACGAAACTGCCGCCCAATCACCAGCAACTCGCGCTCACGCTCCCGCTGCGCAGCTACTGAATCAATCTCGACCGCCACCGTCAAACCAACACCCATAAGTGCCACCAGGAACAATACCCAAAGGTAGGTAAAACCGCCGCAGCGTACTCGACCAATGTCAGTACGAGTCATACGAACGGCCGTTGCTGTCCTGCCCATGCGCACCGCTCCTGATATCGGCAATACCTTTCTGGTTGGCATCCTGCACAGGCACGGTAATCCATGTCCGCTCAGTCTCGGTGATCGGGTCCACCGGGACAACGAGAAGGTACTTGTGTTCCACCAACTCATCCAAGCTATCCGGATAGCGCCCCTTGTCGGCATAGAACTTATCGATGGTGACCCGCATGACTTTGAGATTTTCATGCAAAGCCGTTTCGCGTGAACGATCCAGCGATCCGAAATAACGAGGGAGGGCCAAAGTCATCAGCAGGGCAACAATAGACAGGACCACCAGCATTTCGATGAGGGTAAAGCCATCTGCACGAAAAAAAACAATCCTTTTTCTCAATTCACTAACCCAGCAATTCAATAGGTTCATTCTGTTGGATATCTCCCACTCCCTGAGTCGGCCGTGATCGGCCGCGCCATGCTGCTTTCTTCTGTTCCGGCCGTCCCCCAGGGGACGGCCTCCTTCACGTGTTAAGGGCTTTACTGGGAACCCAGCCCCCCGCCTCCCTCCAAGGCTGCGCAACACTTGCCTTCACACTTGGTGCAAGGCGGCAGGCCAGGAATCGACTGGTAGGAGGTGCCGCCGCCCCAACCGCCGCCGCCGCCGCCCCAGCTCCACCAACTACCGCTGCCGCCACTCCCCCCCGTGCAGGAGCTACTACTTGCCGTGACCCATTGGCTGCTGGTGCCACATTGCGAGACCTGACCATTAGCGCAGATGTAGTTGGCCCTCGTCACCAATTGCTTGCTGTA
>JAISPT010000071.1 GCA_031274715.1 Azonexus sp.
TGCCTTCGGCCGTGGCGATCCCGGCCGCGTCCTGGCCGCGGTGCTGGAGCACCATCAGGCCGTCGTAGAGCAACTGGTTGACCGGCGTGTTGGCCATGACCCCGAGAATCCCGCACATAAAGTTTCCTGCCTAACTGAATCGAATCCGTTTCGCCAAATCGTCCGGCAACCATTGCCGGGCGATCAATACGGCGGTTTCCAACGGCGGCGCCAGCGCCGCCCTCCGCCACCAATCCTGTTTCGGCGCTGCGGTCATGCCGCCCAGACCGACCAGGATCATCATCACCAATACGCCGCGCGCCAACCCGAAGGCCATACCGAGCAACCGGTCCGAGACCGTCAGGCCGAGCGCCTTGACCATGCCGCGCACGGCTAGCCGAACCAGGGACATAGCCAGCAGCACGCCGAGAAAGACCAGCACGCAACCACCGAGCGAGCGTACCGCCGGATCGGCGACACCGGTCAGGAACGCCTGGCCGGTCTCTTCACCGAACTCGATAGCAGCGAGAATGCCGACGACCCAGGCCAGCAAGGCGACCATCTCGCCGATCACGCCGCGCCACAATCCGAACACCAGGGAAAAGCCGATCACCGCGATGGTCACGTAGTCAAAAACTGTCATTGGCGCGGCGCGACGACGCCCGAAACACCGATTTTCTGCATCTTGGCCAGCGCCTTCTCGGCAGCCTCACGGCCGGCGAAGGGACCGGCGCGCACACGCGTCTTCCGGCCCTGCGGCGTATCCAGAGGCTCGCTGTACACCTTGATGCCCAGCTCGCCGAGCTTGGTCTTCAGATTCTGCACATTGGCTTCGCTGGCGAAGGCGCCGATCAGCACTAGATATTCGCCGGAATTCCCAGCCGGCGATGCATCGCCCGTCTGGCCAGCGAGGATGGCGGCGGCGCGGCGGGCCTCGTCGTCGGCTTTGTCCGCCGGTTTGTCGGCCGGCTTAGCCGCCGGTTTTTCCGGCACCTTTTCCACCGGCTTGGCCGTAGGCTTTTCCGGTGTCTTCGCGGCCGGCTTGCCGTCATCCTTATCGCGGACCACGTCAAGCACCCGAGTGTTCGGCTGGATATCCGGCTTGGCAGCCGGGGCCGGCGCTTCGGCCGGGCGGGCAGGCGGAACCGGACGCTCGACCGGTTCGGCGGCGAAGCGCGGCGCGAACGGCTTTTCGTCCTGGCCGGGAATGCGAATCTCGACATCCTGCATGGCCTGGCGCGGCTCGTGATCCATGACCATCGGCAACACCATGGCAACGACCGAAACGAAGGCGACGGCGCCCACCAGCCGGCGGCGAGCGCGTTTTTCGAGTTGCAACTGGGCGTCGTTGTCTTCCATGAATCAGGTTTTCCGGCGCAGCGCCGAGAGCGCCTCGGCCACTGTGTAGAACGAACCAAAGGCTAGGATTCTATCACTTTCGTTAGCCTGCCCCTTGGCCGCCTGCATCGCCGCGGTAGCTGATGGATGGCAGACGATCTCGCCGCCGAATCCGCCGGCAGCGATGATGGAGGCCAGCTTTTCCGCCGGCGTACCGCGCGGCCCGCCCAGTGTCGCCGCATGCCAGACGTCGATACGGCCGCGTAGTGCCGCCAGCGCGCCGGCGATGTCCTTGTCGGCAAGCATGCCGACCACCGCGTGGGTGCGCTCGAAGAAACCCATGCTGCCCAGGTTGTCGGCCAGCACCTTGATCGCCTGCGGATTGTGGCCAACGTCGAGGACGATCGCCGGCTTGCCGGGCACGACCTGAAAGCGGCCGGCTAACTCGGTCTCAATCAGCCCCGGGCGGATGGCTTGCATGGTCACCGGCAGCTTGTCGGCGATGGCTTCCAGCGCCGCCAGCGCCACCGTTGCATTGGACAACTGCGTCGGGCCGCGCAGGCCAGGGTAGGCCAGCGAACGCTTGAGCACCCGGTCGCCGCTGCGGCACCACCAGCGCCACTGCAGGCGGTTCTCGGCGGCATCGGCCGGCGGCCGGGCAAAGCCGAAATCGCGGCCGAGCAGGCGCAGGTCGGCACCGATCGCCGCCGCATGCGTGAGCAAGCTTTGCGGCGGGTCTGGATCGGCGCACAGGGCCGGCTTGCCGGCACGGTAGATGCCGGCTTTCTCAAAGCCGATCGCCTCGCGGTCGGAGCCCAGCCAGTCGGTATGATCGAGTGCCACCGTGGTAACGACAGCGACATCCGGCTCGTAGACATTGACAGCATCAAGCCGTCCGCCGAGGCCAACTTCCAGCACCGCCGCCTCGATGCCGGCGGCGGCGAAAACCTCCCAGGCGGCCAACGTGCCGAACTCGAAATAAGTCAGCGCCACGCCGCTCGCCCGGCGCGCCACCTCGATTTTTTCAAACGCGGCGCACAACACATCATCGCCAACCGGAACACCATTGATGCGGACCCGTTCGTTGTACGCCAACAGGTGCGGCGAGGTGTAACAGCCGACCCGGTAGCCGGCCTTGCCGAGGATGTTTTCCAGATAAGCGCAAGTCGAGCCTTTGCCGTTGGTGCCGCCGACGGTGATCACCGGACAGTGCTGCGTCTGCCCGAGCCGCATCTTGACCGCGCGGATACGTTCGAGGCCCAGCTCGATACCGGCCTGCCCCTTGGGATGCAGGTTTTCGAGGTGGGCCAGCCAGTCGTTGAGGGTCATCTTTTGTCCGCCGCACAAGGCAAGAGGTAGCCGAAAGCCGTTCGCTTGGATACGGAATTAGAGCGTGGCAATTGGATTGCCTTTGTCATTGCTGATTTATTTTGCTGGCTCTGTAGGCTTGTTGCCAATCTCTTGTTCCATTTGAAGTGCGATCTGGCGCCACTTCTTTTCTTCCGTTCTGCACACGCGTTGGAATGCCGGGTCGTGCTCCAGAGTTTCTGAAATAGCTTTGATATCGGGGCCTGGTCGCTTTGTTTCTAATCGAAGCACCTTTTCGCCTCTATGGAGAGCCCATGGCTCTGCCTTCTTGCCCTTGAACAAATACCATGCACCAAGGCCAATGAACGTTAGCGCCCCAAGCAGAGAACTGATCGGCCTCTCTGTGCCGTGGCTGTCCCATCGACCTTCAGCGAGAAGTATTGCTAATACTGCCGCGCCAAGCGCTATGGCAATGCCGCCAGCGATACGGTTTCGTAGATCCATTGATCCGTCAACAGTGATGACTGTGAGTGCGCCCTAACATGTAATGCCGGCCACCGGCCATTTCTGACAGCCATCGCCCCGCATCACGCCGCCGCCGGCAACTTCTGCAACAACGCCAGCGTGCGCGCCACCTGGTCGCGCAGTTGACGGCGGTCGACGATCATGTCGATAGCGCCCTTCTCAAGCAGGAACTCGGAGCGCTGGAAGCCTGCCGGCAGTTTTTCGCGCACCGTCTGCTCGATGACGCGCGGACCGGCGAAACCGATCAAGGCGTTCGGCTCGGCGATGACCACGTCGCCGACGAAGGCGAACGAGGCCGAGACACCGCCCATGGTCGGGTCGGTCAGGATCGATATGTAGGGCTGGCCGACTTCCGCCAGCTTGGTCAGGGCCGCCGTGCATTTGGCCATCTGCATCAACGAGAACAGGCCTTCCTGCATGCGGGCGCCGCCCGAGGCGGTGATGCAGATGAAGGGTATTTTTTGCTCGACCGCGACCTGCACGCCGCGCACGAAGCGCTCACCAAGCACCGAGCCCATCGAGCCACCCATGAAGTCGAACTCGAAGGCGGCGGCGACCACTGAATTGCTCTTGATCGCCCCTTGCAGCACGACCAGCGAATCGCTTTCACCGGTGTTGCGGTTGGCCTCCATCAAGCGCTCGGGATACTTCCTGGAATCCTTGAATTTCAGGCTGTCGACCGGTACCACCTCGGCCCCAATCTCGTGGCGGTCTTCGGCATCGAGCAACACGTCGAGGCGCTGGCGGGCGTTGAGGCGGTGATGGTGGCCGCACTTCGGGCAGACTTGCAGGTTATTGGCCAAGTCGGTCGCGTAGAGCACCGCCTCGCACGCCGGGCATTTGCTCCACAGGCCCTCCGGCAGATGGCTGCGGCGCTGCTGGCCGCTCTGTTCGCGCTTGATTTTCGGGGGCAGCAGTTTGGTCAGCCAGCTCATTTTTTCACCCTCATTTCCCACTATCCATGCCGCGACGCAGTTCCGCGACCAGCACCTCGACATTGGCGCAGGCGGTTTCGGCGGTCGATTTTTCGATTTCTTCAATAATCCGGCTACCGACGACGACGGCATCGGCAAAGCCGGCGATGCGCGCGGCGGTCGCCGCGTCGCGGATGCCGAAACCAACGCCGACCGGCAGGCCGGTCTTTTCGCGAATGGCCGGCAGGCGCTCGGCGACGGCGGTGACATTGAGCGCACCCGAGCCGGTGACACCGGCCAGCGATACGTAATAAACATAGCCGCTGGCGATGGCCGCCACCTGGGCGATGCGCTCCGGTGTCGAGGTCGGCGCGATAAGGAAGATCGGATCGAGGCCGTGCGCCTTCATCGCGGCGCCGAACTCAGTCGCTTCCTCCGGCGGATAGTCCACCACCAGTACACCGTCGACGCCCGATTGAGCGGCCTTCTCGGCGAAGGCATCGAGGCCCATGGCCTCAATCGGGTTGGCGTAGCCCATCAGCACCACCGGCGTCTTGTCGTCGACGGTGCGGAAGGCACTGACCAACTGCAACACCTTGCGCAAGCTCATGCCGCGCGCCAAAGCGCGCTCGGAGGCACGCTGGATGGTCGGGCCGTCAGCCATCGGGTCGGAAAACGGTACGCCGAGTTCGACGATGTCGGCGCCAGCGGCGACCAGCGCCTGCATCAGCGGCACGGTCAGCTCGGCGGCCGGATCGCCGGCGGTAATGAAGGGAATCAGCGCCTTGCGGCCTTCGCCGTCGAGGCGCTGGAAAACGGTCTGGATTCTTGACATCACAAGGCTATCCCGGATTGTTCGGCCACCGTGTGCATGTCCTTGTCACCCCGACCGGAGAGGTTGACCAGCAGAATCTTGTCCTGGGCCAGCGTCGGCGCCAGTTTCATCGCATAGGCCAGCGCATGGCTCGATTCCAGCGCCGGAATGATGCCTTCGAGACGGCACAGGTCGTGGAAGGCCTTGAGTGCCTCGGCATCGTCGATCGGCGCGTAGTCGGCGCGGCCAATGTCCTTGAGCCAGGCGTGCTCGGGGCCAACGCCCGGATAGTCGAGGCCGGCGGAAATTGAATGCGTGTCGATGATCTGGCCGTCCGCATCCTGCAGCAGATAGGTACGATTGCCGTGCAACACGCCGGGCACGCCAGCCGTCAGCGAGGCAGCGTGTTTGCCGCTGGCAATGCCGCAGCCGGCCGCCTCAATGCCAACCAAGCGAACGTCCGGCACGTCGATATAGGGATAGAAGATGCCCATCGCGTTGGAACCGCCGCCAACCGCGGCGATCACCACGTCCGGCTGGCGGCCGGCGATTTCCGGCATCTGCACCAGGCACTCCTCGCCGATGACCGTCTGGAAGTCGCGCACCAGCATCGGATAGGGATGCGGACCGGCGACCGTGCCGATGATGTAGAAGGTGTTGTGGATGTTCGTGACCCAGTCGCGCATCGCCTCGTTCAGCGCGTCCTTCAGCGTCTTCGAACCAGACTCGACGGGCACGACTTTGGCACCCAGCAGCTTCATGCGATAGACATTGGCTGCCTGGCGACGGACATCCTCGGCTCCCATGTAGACCACGCATTCGAAACCGTAGCGGGCAGCCACCGTGGCCGTAGCGACGCCATGCTGGCCGGCACCGGTCTCGGCAATGACGCGCGGCTTGCCCATGCGCTTGGCGAGCAGGGCCTGGCCGATGCAGTTATTCACTTTGTGGGCGCCGGTATGGTTCAGATCCTCGCGCTTGAGGTAGATCTGCGCCCCGCCCAACATCTCGGAGAGGCGCCTGGCGTGGTAGATCGGCGACGGCCGGCCGACGAAATGCTTCAACTCGTACTCGTATTCGGCACGAAAAGCCGGATCGGCCTGGGCCTCGGCATAGGCTGCCTTCAGCTCGTCGAGCGCGCCGAACAGCGTCTCGGCAACGAAAACGCCGCCATAGGGACCGAAATGGCCCTTGGCGTCGGGGAAGTTATAATGACTCATCGGCTTTCCGTACTGCCGCGACGAAGGCGGCGATTTTGTCGTGATCCTTGATGCCCTTGCCCGCTTCGACGCCGGAGGAAACATCCACCGCCACCGGCCGCGCGCGCCGGATGGCGTCGCCGACATTGGCCGCCGTCAAGCCACCGGAGAGCACCAGAAAGCCGGGCAGATCCGGCGGAATCAGCGTCCAGTCGAAAACATGACCGCCGCCGCCATAACCGTCGACGAAGGCATCCAGCAACAATCCCCGGGCATCGGGAAAGGAGCGCGCGAATTCTACCAGATCAAGCCCCGGCCTCACCCGTGCCGCGCGTAGCCAAGGTCTTGAAAATTGACGGCAATACGCCGCGTCCTCGTCGCCGTGGAACTGCAAGAGGTTGAGCGGCACCGCCGCGCAGGTAGCGGCAACTGCCTCCACGGAGGCATTGACAAACAGGCCGACGGCATCGGTGAAGGGCGGAATCCGCCGCACCAACTCAGCCGCCCGCTGCGGCGTCACATAGCGCGGACTGGACGGGTAGAAAACGAAGCCGATGGCGTCGGCACCAGCGGCAACGGCGGCATCGACATCCGCTTCACGGGTCAGGCCGCAAATTTTGATATGGGTTCTCATAACAATCCATCGAATACGTCGTCGGCCGGCTCCGGCAGGCCCCACTGCGGCTCGTAGACCGGTCCGCGGAAATACAGGCCGGCGGGCGAGAAGGTCGGCGCCGCCAACCGGCGGTCCTGCATCTGCAGCAACTCGCCGATCCAGGTCGGCGGCCGGGCACCTTTGCCGATATAGACCAGGGTACCGACCAGGTTGCGCACCATGTGGTGCAGGAAGGCTGAAGCTTCGAAATCGAAGACGAACAAGGCCCCGCATTGGCGCACCGCAGCGTGGCGCATCCGCTTGACTGGCGACTTGGCTTGGCAGCCGGCGGCGCGAAAGGCGGAGAAGTCGTGCTCGCCGGGCAGGGCGGCACAAGCCGCCTGCATCGCAGCCAGATCGAGCGGCAGATGGAACCAGCCGACCCGCCCCTGCCACAACCCGGGCCGCTGCTGCCGATTGAGCAGCAGATAGCGATAGCGCCGGGCATGGGCGCTGAAACGGGCATGGAATGCGCTGTCCACCGGCTGCGCCCAGCGCACCGCGACGCCTTCCGGCAGGTGCGCATTGACGCCGCGCACCCAGGCGCTGAGCGGCCGCTCGACCGGCGCATCGAAATGCACCACTTGCTGCGTCGCATGCACGCCAGCATCGGTCCGCCCGGCGCACAGGGCGCCGACGCGCTGGCCGGCGATGGCGGCCAGCGCCACCTCCAGCGCATCCTGCACGGTGCCGCCGCCGGCCTGGCTCTGCCAGCCGCGAAAGGCGCCGCCGCCATACTCGATGCCGAGCGCGATTCTCATGCGCACAGCACCGCTAGCAGCCCGGCCGCGACCAAGCCGGCGAGCAGGGAGTCGCGCATGGCCCAGCGCGGCAGCGCCAGATGCAGCGACGCCGGCCCTTCGGCCGGCAACGTGGCAGCCCCGAGCATGCGCCGCCAGGCGCCCTTTTCCCGTTCCGTTTGCAGGTTATCGAGCACCAGCGATAAACGGACGACCAGGCGCTCGGTATCGAGGCCGAGGGCGCGACAAGGATGAAGCAACCCCCACAAGGCGCTGACCAGGCCGTCACGACCGAGACGATGAAACAGCCAGGCCAGGCAGCCGAGCATGACGATCAGCCGCAACGCATGCAGGCTGGCAGCGGCGATGCCTTCGTAGGTCGGCGCCCAGGGCAGATCAGCAAAGGCTTCGCCGGGCACGTTGTAGGCCAGGATCAGCCACAGCGTCAGCAACAGCCAGCGGACACGGCGGACCATGCTCCACCACGGGCGCAGCAGACCGCCGCTGGCCAGCAGCAGCACGGCCGCCAGCGCCAGCGAGCCGATATAACCGAAGGCTGGCAAGGCCAGCACAGCAGCTAGCCAGACGATCAGGGCACAGGACGGATGCAAAAAAGCGGACTCCCCAAATGCACATGGCCCCTTGCGGGGCCATGTGCCGTTCGCAAGCCGCGATTCTACTCGCCTATGCGGACCAGGACCGCCTTGGCCTGCTCGACGAGGTCGGGCGAGCCTTCGGCCAGCACTTCCTGCAGCAACTCGCGGGCCCCCTCGAGATCACCCATTTCCTCATAGGCCTTGGCCAGGTCGAGCTTGGTGTTCACCTCTTCCCACTGTGCATCCGGCGCCGCCGGGGTCACATCTGTCGATGTCAGAGCAGCTGCCTCGGCCGGAGCCGGCTGAGCAGCCAGGTCGAGATTGATCGAGCCAATGTCGAACTCCGGCGGCACCATCGGCTCTCCGAGGAAGACCGAATCGGTCAGGCTGACGTCAAACTCGACACCATCGGCATCGGTCGCCGGACTGAGCATGGTCTCGACCATTTTCTGGTCGTCGTGCCCGAGCCCGGCAGCGAAGGAGTGGGAAGCGATCAACGTCGCGTCACCAAGTTCACCGGACAAGGTGTCGATTTGTGCCGCCATGCCGAAATTGTCCGCCGACACGGGGTTAACAACGGTAGTCGCTGCCGCAGCATCAAGATCGGCCGCCAGCCGCGCGGCTGCGGGCTGGGTCGATGCGGTCGGCTCCTTGGCCTTCTCCTTCTCTTCGCCGACAAAAGTGCTGACCGCCGCTTCCGCAAGGAAGTCGATGTCGTTCTTCGGTGGCGGCGGCATGACCAGCGTACCGGCGGCCGAGAAATCGTGACCACCACCATCATTGCTCTTGGACCGCGCTGCTGCCGACCCGCCGAAGGCAGGAGCAAGCTTGTCGGCGTCCCGGTCAGGCAGGCGCAGGTCACCGACCACGGTCGCTGCCGCTTCCAACGGCACATCACCGGATATGTCGAAATCCAGGACCACGTCGTCATCACTGGTTACCGCCGGCGTTTCTGCGGCGGCGCTGACCACTGGCCTCTCCCCGGCCTGAGGAACGCCAAGATCGAAATCAAGACTGCCCGGATCGACCGGTTGCTCCACCGTTGCCGGCGGCTCGGCAAGCAGCGGCTGACCGAGCACCAGCGTGTCGTGCTCCTCTTCCTCCACCACAGGGGCCGGCCTATTCGGTTCGGCGGAACCACCCGCCGCAGCCATCTGCGCCAACATACCGGCCGCCATGGTTACCGTCGTCCGGCCAACATCGGCAGAGCCGGTACCCGCAGGCGCCGCAATCTTCGTCGCATTGGCATCGAAGGCCGAAGCCTTAGGTGCGGCCCCCGAATACAGCGGATTCTGCGGATCGAGACCAGCGCCAAGGGTGGCCACCTTCTCCCACTCGGGACCGGCGCCGCCGGTCTGCGCATACAGTTCGCTGGCCAAGGTCTCGAACTGCTTGACGCTGCGCCGGTTGGCATAGATTTCCAGCAACTTGACATGGATCGCCAAGCGTTGCGGATCCTTCTGCAGAGCTTCGAGCAGGATTTCCTCTGCTTGGGTGTCGCGGCCGTAGGCCATGTATACATCGGCCTCGGCAACCGGGTCGACCTCATCAGTATCGATAGTGCCCGGCCCGGTCTGGCTGAAGTCGCCGGTCTGCGGCGGCGTATTGCCGGTATCGACGCTCTGGCCACCGGTCATGCGGAACACCGAGTTCGGACCGAGACTGGAAAGTGCGGGGGTCGCCTCGGTTTCCATGGTCGAACCGTCGGCGCGCCGGCGACGATAGATGAAATAACCGCCTGCCAGCAGGGCAAGGGCGCCGGCACCGCCGACTAGCAGCGGGTCGCCGAAAATGGAATCGAGCAAATCGGGCTCGGGTTCCGGCTCTGGTTCTGGCGCCGGCGGCGGAGCCTTGGCCTTCGGTGGCTCGACCGGAGCAGGCGCCGGTGCCGGCGCAACCGGAGCAGCGACTTCCGGCGCCTCGGCGGCATCCGGCGCTGGCGCTGGTTCGGCTGGCACTTCCTCGGCCTTGGGCGACTCGACGGCCGATGCCGGCTCGGCCGGTTTCGGCGGTTCAACTGCCTTGGCCGGCGCCTCGGGTATCACCGCTTCCTTGCGCGCCGCCTGTTGTTGCAACTCAGCCAGTTGTTGATTCTTAAACTCAAGCAATTTCTGAAGTTCGGCGACATTTCTCTCCAGCATTGTCACGCGCTCCTGTCCTTCCTTGAGCGCCTTGTCGCGGGCGATGCGGTCAGCCTCAGCCTCAGCGGCGGCCTTACCGGCGGCCGCCGCGGGCGTGGTCGCGTCGGTACGGGCAACCTTGACCTGATCCCTGGCTTGTTCGGCTGGCGCGGCCTTTTCTTCCACTCGCGCCGTAATCTGGCCTGAACTGGCTTGGCTGCCGGCCGCCTCGGCAGCCGGCGCCGCAGCGGCGGCTGCCGCCAACTTCCGGCGATAGGTGTTCCAATCAGCGGCCTGGGTGTTGAACACACGCCTAGCCTCGGCCTCCGGAATGGCAGCAACGGCTTCCTGGTCGGGCAGGTTGATGATGGCGCCCGCCCTCAGGCGATTCATGTTGTTGCCGGAGAAAGCCTCCGGATTATGGCGGAACAGTCCAACCAACATCTGTTCGAGGGAAACCCCCTCGTACTGCATTTCACTGGCGATCCTGCGCAGCGTGTCACCCGGTTTGACGACCCGCGTCTGGCTGCTCGCCGCCTCCTTCGGTGCGGCCGCAGCCACGCGCGCCGGTGCAGGTGTAGGTGCAGCACGGCGCGGCATTATGGTACCCGGGTCCGACTGCGCACCACCTCCCTGGACCGTATCGACAACACGGGTATCGACCGTTACCGCGCGCGGAGCCTGCTTGACGACCACGTCCGGCGGATCGAGGAGGAAGGTGTACTCACGGACCAGACGCCCAGCCGGCCAGTTCAGTTCGACCAGGAAATCGAGGAAGGGCTCATTGACCGGTTTCACCGAGCTGACCTTGACAATCGCTTGGCCACCCGGTCTTTTTTCGACCGCGAAGTGCAGATCCTGCGGCACGCCGGCGTAGTCGATGCCGGCCTGGCGGAAAACCTCCGGTGGCGCCAGACGGGCCGTCATGCCGGACAACTCGTCGGGACTGGCCGTGATAGCCAACTCAGCGCGCAACGGCTGCCCCAAGCCCGAGAGGATGGTGATCTTCCCCAAGCCCGCCGCCTGAGCGAGCCACGGAGTCAGTGAAAGGCTGGACGCGACCGCGAGTGCAGCTGCGTGTTTCTTGAATTTGGAACAATTCGTTTCGTTCACAGCGAAACCCTGAGCGTCGGTTTTTGGGACTTTCAAATTAACATCATGGACTTAGCAAAGCAAGCTGAATTGCTTTCTCAACTGCAAAATTTGTGGTCGTTACAACACAGACAAAAATCGATGCTGCGAGGCCGCCTAGTCGCTTTACGTAGGCTTCCCAAGCCTCACGGCGCTTTACGTCCTTTTCCGTTTCTGCCTTCACTGTTGCAATGATTGTGTCTAATGGCTTGCTCAGTGCTTCTGCAATTTTTAGGCATGCAAAGTCATCTGGCGCGCGTTTAGCGTTGTAGTAGTCGCTGACGCTTTGCTTGGACACACCTAGCGTACGGGCTAGTTCGCCATCCGTCGTTATGCCAAGAGCAATCTTGGTTTCGTCTAGTAGTTCGCCAAGTTTCATATCTCTCTCCTCAGAAGGTTAGTTGACGATAGTCCGCAATTGCGGTCTTGACAACGTCCGCAGATGCGGATTTAATTCAACCGTCCGCAAGTGCGGATTCCATAGGCCGATTCCCGGCTCTAGGCTTCAAGCGGATCAATAATGAACCTTCTGCATTGCCTCTCTGATTTCTTCCACGCCCGGCATGTGCCGAACGTCGAACCGTATCAGCGGGCAATTGACCGCCTCGAAAGCCTCGTTCTTCACCAGGTCGCTTTTCCTCCGGTTTTCGTTTCGGTGGCTGGCGTCGTCCAGTTCAATCGCTGCCCGCACGCTGAAATCCGGATTGCATATAACGAAGTCCATGCACTTCGCCTTGATCCGGTTGAACTGGCTTCGTTCATTCCGGTTCCCTTTCTTCCGAATCCCGATGACGGCGTACATCGACACTTGCGCCAACACAACCGCATCGGGGAAGGCCTCTCGCAACCGGTGAAAAAGTACCTGTTCAGGTGCCGTCATTGGTTTGGCGAGGAAATAGGGGGTCTTTCCCTTGCTGCCGCTGCCCTTCAGTTTCGCAATCACGGCGATCACAAAAATAGCGATCACGAACAAAGCGGCGAAGCCAATCAAAGTTTTCATGTTCATCTTCGGGTGCTTAATGCCTAGTCAGCGAGTAGAAATACCCAATCGCGATGATCAGTCCAATCGCGGTTGCGATAGTCATGGTTCTTTTGAATGCAGCCTTGCTGATCCGTTTGTGCTGGCTCAGCAGGATCAGCGCCAAGACCGTGAGCAAGATAATAAACCCGATGGCGAAATTGCCAATTGGTCCAAACATTCCTGCGATTGCTGCATCCATGTCCATCTCTGCCCCTCCGGTAGAAAATTCCAATGCTATCGCCAAGCGCCCTACCTCAAGGCGCTTCTTTTTGTTTTTGCCGATCCTAGGATTGTCGGGCTGCTTTCCTTCTTTCTCGGCGTAGCAATTGCCCTTCGTGCGGTTCTTTTTTGGATCAGTCAGCACGGAATATCGCAATGACTCCGGATCAACTTGACCAGCTTGGCCGTTGCACTTCTGCTGATTTTGCTGCTGCTGCTGACATCACGCGTCAACTTCTGGAGGCAGAACAGCGCCAGCTTGTCGCGCGTGGCGCGACCACTGGCGCTGTTCCCCCCCCTACTAACAGGGGGGGAAAGTCAAACAGTCCTTACGGTCAGGTAAAGCTGGTCCTTGAAGACGGTGTTATCAAGCAAGTTCCGATTCGTCGAGGCTACGGCGGTGATGCGGCCTTCGTTGATTGGCTCAATTTCACCATTGGCGAGGAAACCTTTGACCAGTTCCCGGATGACGTTACGGAACGCTATGACTTTTCTGCCGGTCAAGTTGTTGTTGTCGAAGAAGGCGGCTGCTACATGCCGGTCAATTCCGAGCAAGTTGCCATCGTCATTTCAAACCGTCTTCAACAGATTTTCGGTTTTGGCATTGAAAGTAAGCTCGGATACGGTCTGAACTTCTACAAGGAAAGTTGGACTCTCCCGGAAACCTGGGGCAGCGTCTGCTACGGCGGTCAAAACCGCACCATCCTGATTACTCTGACCGGGACTGGATTGGCTGCGGCTAGGGAAGGTTGGGAAGATCGCCTTGTCAAGTTCCTTGAGTCTGCTAGCCGTCCCCGTATCACCCGCCTCGATCTGGCTCATGACGACTACACCGGCGAAACCTATAGCGTTGATCGAGCCGACCAAGACCACACAGACGGCCTATTCAACTGTGGTGGCCGTAACCCCCGCTGCGAACATCGTGGCGACTGGAAACATCCTGATGGCAAGGGTCGTTCCTTCTACGTAGGGAACCGCAAAAACGGCAAATACTGCCGTGTCTATGAGAAGGGCCGCGAACTTGGCGATCAAGATTCCGAATGGGTACGCATTGAGGTCGAATTCAAGAGCGTTGATCGTGTAATCCCCTTCGATGCGATTACCCGCCCCGGCGAATACCTAGCGGCCGCTTATCCCGCTTTCTCCTTCGTCTCGCAACGCCAAGAGCGCATCGAAACCACATCCCGCGTGGTTCAGGCCAACGTTGATCGCGCCTGGAACTGGCTTCGCCACCAATGCGGCATCTACGTCTACCACCTCGTTGAACTGGTCGGCGTCGATGAATTCCTTCGTCGAGTCGCCCGCTCGGACAAAGTTCCTGCCTTCGCCAAAGTCCCCCATTGGGCCCTATCGGAAAAGGCCATACACGAAATCAAGTCTTTCAAACCCCGGGTCAGCCTTGATGCGGCAGCGTCCGCTTGGTGAGTGCCCATAGCAAAGGAGCATCAAAATGCAAGTTAAAGGCGAATTTCAAATTCTCGGTGCCAAGTCCTTCAAGGGCGATGTCGAAGGCAAGTCCTACGACTCCACCACGCTGTTTGTCGTGATGGACGTATCTGAGCGCCGTGGTAACGCCGTCGGCCAAAACGGTGTGCAACTCAAGTTCGGCAAGTCGGATGAATTTGACAAGCTCAAGCATCTGCCTTTCCCGGTGAGAGCGGAATTGGCCTTGAAGCTGACGACCGAAGGCTATGAAGTTGAAGGCTTCCGCCCGCTGTCTTCCAAGCAAGCGCAAGCGCCGGTGTAACCATGCTGGCCGACTTCGTCCGCGTCTACGTCGCCCAGGATAGGGATACGGGCGAGTTCATCGCGTCTAACTGTACGCGAGTCAAGCTGCTCCGCAATGCTGGCCGCTCATCGTCCCGTGAAGCGCTGAATGAAGCGATTGCCAACGCTGTATTCGATGGCGATCTGCAATTTGCCTTGGGCTATGACGTGGTTTCGTTCTACGTCGAGGCCAACGCTTGATGCAAGTCGCCGCCTGTCCGCTGCTTCGGGTGATGGTCGTCCTTCACTACGCCAACTTGTATGCGCCGATGCTTCGGCGCATTGGCAACGTTCGCCGCGGTCTGTCCCCGTGCGGCCGGTTTGTCGTCTTTGTCTGGTTTGACCGGCATTCCTACGCCCTTTTTGGGCAATCTTGATCTTTGTTTCTAAAGGAGAAAGTCATGTTTCGAGTTCTGAACAAGCTGGGCGAAACCATGATTGACAAGGTCGATGTGTTCCTCGGCGAAAGCCTTGGCTACGTGCTCGATCTGGTTGATGTGCTGTTCCCGGTTGGCGGGAGGAACATCGATCGTTGAGCAAAAAAAACCCGCCTCGAAAGGGGCGGGTTCAAGGTTTCAGTCGGCTGAGGCAAGCCCCGGCACGAAAGGAACAAAAATGCAATTCAAATTTAACCTGTTTGGCTTTGAAATTCAAGTGACCCGTAGGGTCTGGTACTCCATCTCCTGTCACACCCTGCATGACGCACATGAACCTGCGGAGTATTTCGACACCTCGATGTTCTTGCTACCCGCCATCTTCCAAGCATGGAAAAGAGCGCGATTGATAGCGGGCATGGATGGTTGTTCGGCTACTTATATTGTTTTTCGTGTTGAGAAAGGGACTCGGGTAAAGATGGTTCGTTGCAAAACCATTATTGTTCATAATGTAATTTCATTCTTTGGTGTTTGATCTCTTTTAAATAATCCTAACCGCCGGGGCTTGCCACAGCCGACTGACATGAAAATCAAAATCTTGAATATCCGCAAAAGCCCTAAAGGTTATCCGATTGGTTACGGCCAAGTCGGAGACAAATATGGTGAAGTCTGGTTATCCCCGGAAATTGTCGAGCCGGGCGAATACGCATTAAAAACTCGCCTTGTTGTTAAGGAGGGTCGTTTCACGGTCCAGCTTCGTGCCGAAATCTGTTAAGTGATTTCAAGCGTGGATTTCGAACTCATTATCTTTGCCTTGCTTTTTGTTATTGGTCTTGCTTGGCTCATGTGGTTTTTTGAGTTTTTCTGTGACTAGGAATAAACCAATATGGAATGCACCATGAATATTTCCGCCGCGATGGAACAACTTTTTGGAGTTCCGGCCGCGTCGGTAATGGCGCAAGCGTTCGCGCTTGGCTTCGTAACACCGTTGTCGGTGTATCTGTGCGCCTACGTCGTAGGCGTTCTTGTTAACTTCTGGAACCATGATTGAAAGGAAATCAAAATGGATATGGACTTCTCGGCTATTTCGGCTGGTCTTGCGATTGGTGGTGCGGTTACTGCGATCATCGCGATGGGGGCGCTGAAAATGTCCCCGAACTTCGCCAAGTGGGCCACCAATAAGATCGCCTCCTTCTTCTAAAAAGTGGGCGTTAGGGAGGGGCTGTAAGGCCCTTCCCTTTTTTCAGAGGAGAACCCATGTTCTGGATTTCCTACGCTGCATTGATCGGCGCTTTGTGCGCTTGGGCTGCTATCTCTGGTTTTACGGCATCGAGAGGCTGATATGACCAGGTTTAGGCTTACGATTTATTTTTTTATCGGTATCCTGCTCGGTACTGCTTCTGCTTTTTCACATGCAGAAACGATATCTGCATCTCCTGGCCCTGGTGACGTCGGTTTGGGTACCTGCACTATTTTTACGAACAAGCTAGTTAATCTTGGCAAAACCAGCCTTGAAGAATGTATAGCCGCTGTTGAGGGCTTCTCTCCTGGTGGTGTTTTGTATAGAGATTGGTTTAACTTTCAGACAGGTCCGTCTAGATGGCATGCCGATAGACAATATTGTGCTTCGATGACTAGCTGCGGTTCATGGGCGGCTAATACTTATTACAATTTTGACGCCGGTTGTGCCGTTGGCTCTTGGTATAACCAAGAATTGAAGCGATGTGACAAATATGTGTGCCCTCCTGATTACGATGGTCCCAAAACCATTGGTGGCACTCCGAATATGTGTGAAAAGAAAGATTGTCTAGCGGGCGAATTAAAAATTGTATCCACGTTTGATTCGTGGGCCGTTTGTGATCAGGATATTCCTGGTTGTCTTACCGGTTCGGTTAATATTCCGGCAAGTTATTGTGATGGCTCTTGTATTTATTCATTGGGTAAAGTTGTTAAGGCATATTCTGAGAAAGGTGCTTCCGTTGACAATCCTAAGCCCAGTTTTTTAGATCGTGAAGGCACGGCCACGGGTTCCAGTTGTACGACTGCAACAAATATTGATCCTGGTCCGCCTCCTGATATTCAGCAGAAAGAGCCGCCGTGCAAGCCAGGTGAGGGTGTTTTGACATCATCCAGCGGAAATGTGAAATGCGTTCCTGAAGGTACGCCGGGTAATGAACCCGAGGTCAAGAACACGAAGAAGCAAGAAACCTATCCAGACGGCTCTACAAAGGATACGGAGACTACCGAGACGAAGGACCCGGGAAGCGGAGCTACCCACACTGAGACCAAAACAACCAATACCCCCGGTCCTGGTGGCGGCACGCAATCTGGTACGCCCGGCACGACGACATCCAGCGGTCCCGGTGGAGCTGGTGCCGTCGATGGTGCCGGTAACGGCAACGGCGACAAGGACGGTGATAAAGATGGCGACGGTGAATGTGACCCCAAGTCTGAAATGTGCGATTCCCCTGACACGGGCGGCTTGTACGAGAAGAAAGGCAAGGATTTTAAGACCGTGTTTAGCAATTTTTCTAATGGGGTTCAGTCTTCAGGAGTTGGCAAGGCCATGACGGATTTTTTCACCGTCTCTACGCCGTCCGGCGGTTGTCCAAACTGGTCGGTTACGGTTCCCTACATCGATGTCACACTCAATGGTGCTGACTATTTTTGCAACGCAACAGCATTGATGATCATGCAAGGCGTTGGTGCGCTCTTGATGCTCGTCGCCTCTATTGTTGGTTTCCGGTGGGCATTCCTATGAGTGATTTTGCAAACTGGCTTCTAGTTCTCATTAAGTACCTTTTTACTGCTGTATGGGACTTCTTGGTTGACATCGTCGTTGAGCTTGTCGATCTCATTCTTACCGCTTTTCTCGCGCTTATCTCGGCCATTCCGGTGCCGTCTTTCGCCAGCGGCGGACTGGGCAGTATCTTGGCCGGCATACCGTCGGATGTCTGGTTTTTTGCCGGCAATTTCCGGCTCGCTGAATGCTTCGCTATTCTTGGCGCGGCTATGTCGTTTCGGCTGGCCCGAAAGGTATTAACCCTTTTCCAGTGGTGACCTCATGATCATTTTCCACGAAGGTATGCCCCGCAGTGGTAAGTCCTATGCCGCTACTGCTGATCACATCGTTCCCGCCTTGAAATCTGGTCGCAGGTTGTACGTCCGTATTGATGGAATTGACCATGACAAGCTTGCCTATTTGGCCAGCATTACGCTAGACCGTTGCTGCGAGCTGCTGACGATCCTGACCGAAGAAGATGTTCAGAAGCTTGATCAGGTCGAAATTGAAAACGATTCTCTGGTCGTCATTGACGAGTTGCAAAATTTCTTCCCCAACCAAAGAGCTCCGTTGTCTGTCGGAATGACTAAATGGATTGCAGAGCATGGTCATCATGGTCTCGACGTGCTCTGTATGGGCCAGCTACTCAAAGACTGTCATCGCACCTGGATTAATCGGACGAATCGTAAGATTCAGTTTATTAAAAAGGACATGCTCGGCAAGCCTGATGAATACAAGTGGCGCATGTTCACCGGTAGCCCAGATGCTCGAGGAACTGTCAAGTTCGTTGAGGTGCAAAAAGGCGACGGCAAGTATGACGAAAAGTTTTTTGGCTGCTACAAGTCGCACAGCGAAGGTACAGAAAACAAAGGTACTTACGAGGATGAACGCGCCAACATCTTCAAGTCTCCGATGTTCCGACGCTGGTTGCCGCTTATGGGTATTGTGATGCTGGTTGCGGTTGGCTGGCTTATTCATATTTTCAACGGTGGTCTGGTGAAAGCTCCGGAAGCTACCGCCAAGCCGGTTAAGGTCGTCGAAACCCGTATTGACAATGCGCGTTCTGTAAACCCGGTTGAGCGTCACTATGTGGATGGTCGTGAATACGTTCCGGCTGATCAGGTGCAGACACCGGTACAGCCAAAGCAAAATTCCGAAGTCAAAACTAAGGAAGAAGCGCAGTTCCCGGATATCGTCACTGATCTTTCCAAAACTCATCGTATTCGCCTCGCTGGTGTCTTCCGTACAGCCGTTAGAACGCGTGTACTGATTGAGTGGCGGGATACCTCTTATCGAGTCATCCAGCAGCTAGACAGCGACGACTTGGAAGCTCTTGGTTGGCACGTTGCGGCTATGAACAACAATCGCATGGTCATGTTGTTGAGCCCGGCCGGCCGTCAGGTGGCGACAGCTTGGCCGGTCGATGATCAGATCGGTAAGATTCCGGAAGACCAAAACGACCGGGTTCGCCGCGAAGGCCGGCAGGTAGCTGCTTATGATCCGGTTCCGGCCTACTATTCTGCTCCGGACGAACGGCCTTTGCCGGAAACTGCGCCGGTCAGCACGCGGGATGCTGTTCCCTACAAGAGAACGAAATTTACGTATTAGGGTAATTCGGTTCGTGCAATAAAAAAGCCGGGAATCTCCCGGCTTTTCTTGTTTGTGGTGAAGCGTTAGATCAGCTTCACGAGTGTTGCGACGGCTGCGGCTTGAGCGATCAGAAGGGCGGCTACCCATTGGATGATTGTTGCTCGTTGGTTTGCCGAGTCGATTTTGATCTGATTTACGGCGTCGTCCAGGTCCTGTTTGGTTACCAGCGCTGCGCTCCCTAGTGCTGCGCTCAGAGTCTCGCTCAAGATTTCTGCTTCGGCCTCAGCGATCTTCGGGTCCATGCCGGCTCCGGTCAGTCGCTTGCTGTATTTGAGGGTGTCGAAGGTGAAAGTTAGAGTGGTCATGTGCTGTTCCTTTTGGTTGAGTTGAGTGTAGCGGGGAATCCGGTCTGTCGCCAATTTCTGTTACATAACGCAAACCGCAGCAAGTGCTGGATGACCTCTTCCTTGGTGAGGGTGAATTCAGCGGCCAGATCGGCGATTGTGGCGGCCATGCGAGAACCGCTTTCCAGCTTGATGTGCTTTGCTCGGTGCCGTGCCTGTCGCTCGGCATTTGTCATAGGTCGTTCGCCGATCGGAAGCCGGCCGGGCCGTGTAACTCCGGGAAGTTCAAGGGGTCGTTGGCCGGCCAGTGATGCCATATCTTTAGCCATAGTGGGAAATTCCTAGAAAAGTGGATCTACCAGGTTGGATTGGGGTGGGAAAAGTTCAAAAATCAGATCTAAAAAAAGCTGATTAGGTGGGTTAACGCTTTATGACGCTGAAATCGTCGTTTTCGTAGATGGCTTCGCGCTTCCGGCCAGGATTGACAGAACTGTTGCGCTCGCCTTCTTCGCCGTACTTGCTCAACGCCGCGCAGCGGGCCAGTTCTTCGGTCTTCTCGAACACAGAACCGATGATTCCAACTCCGGCTACCAGTACTCGCCATTCGTCTATGTTGTGTTTCGTGCTCATGATGTTGGCTCCTAGTGAGAAGGCATCGCAAAATGCGCTGCGCTTCCTTTCCACAAGCCCGCTTTAGCGGTATCCGCAGAAACGGCTTGGAATTTCCAGGGGGAAGGTTTGTAAAAACGGCCTTATCGTTTTTATGAATACCCCCTTGAAATAGCCCGCAAGGCGGGCGGTCCAAACGGCTTCTGCGTGGGAGCCAGACGCCCGAGAGGGCGCCGCGCTGGCTGGCGATGGCGTTTTGTGCCATTGCTAGACGGCTAACCAGCGGTCGGCAATGGCCTCATCGTTGCCGATCTGGCCGTGGCTCGGTGGCATGTAGCGGTGGCCCAAGGGGCCAGAAAACCGGCCGTCCCGGTTTTCAGCGATGCCGGCCGCGATCTGGCGGTTGATCACCAGGTGGTTTTTGATTCTTTGATGGCCGCAAGCCTGGCTTTGGGCTTCATCAATTTTCGTGCCAGGCTGCGGTCATTTCCGTTGCGTGTAACGGAATGGGTGCGGCGTCCGCGACCGGCGAGGACCGCAGGCGGCGCGAAGCGCCGCCTAGATTTATAACTGGGACACTTTGCAACGGAAAGTCTGGCTTGGACGCTGTCGCAAGGGTTTCCGGTAATATTGCATGTCATGGAGTTAGAACTACCGGAGCCTACCGATTCTCTTGAATCCTTTCTTGATGCCTACTACGCCACCGCTGGCCGGGATCAGAAAGGTAAGTGTCGTCTGCGTTGGACAATTGCTTACTGGAAAACTAAATATGGCCCGGTTCCGGTTGCTGACATTACCCGCCGTTCCTTGAGTCTCCACGTCGAGAAACGGCGCTTGGCCGGCATGAGCAACAGCACCATCAACCGCGAAATATCTATCCTCTCCGCCAGCATTAACTACGCGATTAGGCGCTGGGGCTGGAACATCGCCAACCCGGCTAGTGGCCTCTATCTCAAGATTCCCGAGGGGCGGCTACGCTGGCTAACTCCACATGAGGCTGGCTTGCTGTTGCAAGCCGCGAAAGATAGCAAAGCCCCTCACCTTCTTGATTTCATTGTCCTTGCTCTTAACACTGGCATGCGGCGCAGTGAAATCCTTCGTCTTGAAGTCGCGAAGATCGACCTACAAGCCAGGAAAATTTACCTGGAAGGAAGCGACACCAAGAGCGGCAAAAGGCGCGTCATCCCGCTCAATGAACGCGCCATATCCGCGATCCGGTCAAGATTACAATGGAATGATTCAAATGGCGTAACCGGAATCCGGCTCTTCATTCAGCAGAATGGTAGGCCGGTCGTTTAGATCAACACGGCATTTAGGAATGCCGTCATTGCTTCGGGGGTAGAGGATTTCCGGCTTCATGATCTGCGCCATACTTTCGCAAGCTGGCTGGTTCAGGAAGGTGTCCCGTTGCCGGAAGTGCGTGACCTGCTGGGGCATTCCTCAATCAAGCAGACTGAGCGCTACGCGCATCTTGCGCCCGGCCTTCTACACAAGGCGGTGTCTGTCCTTGACACGATGTCTTGGACTTAGCAAAGCAAGCTAAACCTGCTTCTCAAACCCGGTTTTTTGCATATTGCCAACAAGCAAAAAACCGGGGCCAAAACCCCGGTTTTTGGATCCGGCGCAAGCGTTTAGGCGTCGAGCAGGATGCGCAGCATACGCCGCAGCGGCTCGGCGGCGCCCCACAGCAGTTGGTCGCCGCAGGTGAAGGCTGCCAGATACTCCGGACCCATGGCCATCTTGTGCAGGCGGCCGACCGGCACGGTCAAGGTACCGGTGACGGCAGCCGGCGTCAGCTCGCGTTCGGAAATCTCGCGCTCATTCGGCACGACCTTGGCCCATGGGTTGGCCTTGGCCAGCATGTCGCTGATCTCGTCGAGCGGCACATCCTTCTTCAGCTTGATGGTCAGCGCCTGGCTATGGCAGCGCATAGCGCCGATACGCACGCACAGGCCGTCGATGGGAATCGAACCGGCGCTGCGGAAAGCCGACCGACCGAGAATCTTGTTGCATTCGGCGCCGCCCTTCCATTCTTCCTTCGACTGGCCATGCTCGACCGGCACGTCAATCCAGGGGATCAACGAACCCGCCAGCGGCGTATTGCGGAAATTCTTCTTCGGGAAGGACGCAGAGCGGATCGTCTCGGCAACCTTGCGATCGATGTCGAGGATGGCCGAAGCCGGGTCAGCCAGCAAATCCTTGACGGAATCGTGGATGACGCCCATCTGGGCAATCAGTTCGCGCATGTTCTGCGCACCGGCGCCGGAAGCCGCCTGATAGGTCATCGATGTCGCCCACTCGACCAGGTCGTTCTGGAACAGGCCACCCAGACCCATCAGCATCAGCGAGACGGTGCAGTTACCACCGATCCAGTTCTTGCCGCCTTTGGCCAGCGCATCCTTGATGACGTTCATGTTGACCGGGTCGAGGACGATCACCGCGTCGTCGGCCATGCGCAATGCTGAGGCGGCGTCGATCCAGTGACCGTTCCAACCGGCGGCACGCAGCTTGGGGAAGACTTCCTTGGTGTAGTCGCCGCCCTGGCAGGTAATGATGATCGCGCAGGATTTCAGCGCATCAATGTTGGCAGCATCCTGCAACGGCAGCGACGCTTCCTTGCCGCCGAACACCGGCGCCTTGCTACCGGCAGCAGAAGTGGAGAAATACACCGGATCGATATGGGCGAAATCGCCCTCCTCGACCATGCGCTGCATCAGCACCGAGCCGACCATGCCGCGCCAACCGACCAGACCAACCTTCTTCATGACTTCCTCTCCAAGTGAACCCTATGATTAACGCACGAACCCGCGATCTGTTTACGTTAGCGCCGCCAAGACAGCGTCGCCCATTTCCTTCGTACCGACCTTGTTGGTACCACGCTCGTAGATGTCACCGGTGCGATAGCCCTGCGCCAGCACCGTCTTGACGGCATTCTCGACACGCACGGCCTCGGCTTCCAGGCCGAAGGTGTAGCGCAGCATCATCGCCGCCGACAGGATGGTGGCCAGCGGATTGGCCACGCCCTGGCCAGCGATGTCTGGCGCCGAACCGTGCGAGGGTTCGTACAGACCCTTGTTCTTGTCGTCGAGCGAAGCCGACGGCAGCATGCCGATCGAACCGGTCAGCATCGACGCCTCGTCGGACAGGATGTCGCCGAACATGTTGCCGGTAACCATCACGTCGAATTGCTTGGGCGCCTTGACCAATTGCATTGCGGCGTTGTCGACCAGCATGTGGCTGAGTTCGACATCCGGATAATCGTGGGCGATTTCGATCATCACGTCGCGCCATAACTGGGTGCATTCGAGCACGTTCATCTTGTCCACCGAGCACAGCTTCTTGTTGCGCTTTTGCGCGGCCTGGAAGGCGACATGACCGATGCGGCGGATTTCCGACTCGCTGTAGACCATGGTGTTGAAACCGATACGCTCACCGTTCTCCTCGCGCACGCCGCGCGGCTGACCGAAGTAGATGTCGCCGGTCAGTTCGCGGACGATCAGGATGTCCAGCCCAGCGACGATTTCCGGCTTCAGCGTCGAGGCATTGGCCAGTTCCGGATAGAGAATAGCCGGCCGCAGGTTGGCGAACAGGTTCAGATCCTTGCGGATGCCGAGCAGGCCGCGCTCCGGCCGCTTCTCGCGCGGCAGCACGTCCCACTGCGGGCCGCCGACCGCGCCGAGCAGCACCGCATCGGCGGCACGTGCCAGCTTCTGGGTTGCTTCCGGATAAGGATTGCCGGTCGCGTCAACGGCACCGCCGCCGAGCAACGCCTCTTCCATTTCGAACTTGAGATCCAGCGCCTTCAACACGCGCACCGCCTCGGCGGTGATTTCCGGCCCGATGCCGTCGCCCGGTAGAACACAAATCTTCATGGGAAATATCCTCTTATTGGGCGAACAGCCAGGGCTGCTCGACGCGGCGCTTCTCCTCGAAGGCCTTGATCTTGTCAGCGTGACGCAGGGTCAGGCCGATGTCGTCCCAGCCGTTCAGCAGACACTCCTTGCGGAAGGCGTCGATCTGGAATGGAATACCGTGGCCGTCTAGGCGGATCACCGCCTGCGCCGGCAGATCGACGACCAGCTTATAGCCCGGCGTCGCTTCAACCTGCCGGAACAGCGCCTCGATTTCGCCGGCCGGCAGCACGATGGGCAAAATGCCGTTCTTGAAGCAATTGTTGAAGAAGATGTCGGCAAAGGACTCGGCAATGATCGCCTTGAAGCCGAAATCGAGCAGCGCCCACGGCGCGTGCTCGCGCGAACTGCCGCAGCCGAAATTGGCGCGCGTCAGCAGCACCTCAGCCCCCTGATAGCGCGGCTGGTTGAGCACGAAATGGGGGTTTTTTGGGCGCGGCGCGCAATCCTGGCCGGGCTGGCCGACATCCATGTAGCGCCATTCGTCGAAGGCGTTCGGGCCGAAGCCGGAACGCTTGATCGATTTCAGGAACTGCTTGGGGATAATCGCATCGGTATCGACGTTATTGCGGTCAAGCGGCGCCACCAGCCCGTCCAGACGAACGAATTTTTCCATTATTCCACTGCCCTCTGCACGGCCTCGCCACTCTTTTTCAAGGCCTCGCCAACCGCTTCGCCACCCTTATGCACCGCCCTGCCGACAGCCTCGCCACCCTTGTGCAGAGCCTCGCCGGTCTTCTCGACACCGATCTCGGCATCCTTTTTTACGCCCTCTGCCGTATTGCAGGCGGCCAGGCCCAACGCCAGCAGGAAAACAAATATGCGTCCCATCATCACCGGCCTCCTTACAAAACTTCGCGTACGTCGGCAAAGCGGCCGGCGATCGCCGCCGCCGCCGCCATCGCCGGACTAAGCAAATGCGTCCGCCCGCCCGGCCCCTGGCGCCCTTCGAAATTGCGATTCGAGGTCGAGGCACAGCGCTCGCCTGGCTCCAAGCGGTCGGCATTCATCGCCAGACACATCGAACAGCCCGGCTCGCGCCACTCGAAGCCGGCGGCGAGGAAAATCTTGTCCAGTCCCTCGGCCTCGGCTTGGCGCTTGACCAGTCCGGAGCCCGGCACGGCCAGGGCCAGCTTGACGTTGGCCGCGACGTGACGGCCTTTGAGCACGGCTGCCGCTTGGCGCAAATCTTCGATGCGGGAGTTGGTGCAGGAGCCGATGAACACCTTGTCGATGGCGATCTTTTGCATCGGCGTGTTGGGATTCAGGCCCATGTACTGCAACGCCCGCTCCATACCCTCGCGCTTGACCGGATCGGCTTCCTTGGCCGGATCCGGCACCATGCCATCGACCGCCACGACCATCTCCGGTGAGGTGCCCCAGGTTACCTGCGGACGGATGTCTTCGGCACGCAGGGTAACGGTGCGGTCAAACCGGGCGCCGGTATCGGAATGCAGCGTGCGCCAATAAGCAACGGCCCTATCCCAAATTTCACCGGTCGGCGAGAAAGGGCGGCCTTTGAGGTAATTGATCGTCGTGTCGTCGACGGCGACGAAACCCATCCGGGCACCGCCTTCGATGGCCATGTTGCACAGGGTCATACGCCCTTCCATGGACAACCCACGGATGGCGCTGCCGCCGAATTCGATGGCATAGCCGGTACCGCCAGCCGTGCCGATGGTGCCGATGATGGCCAGGGCTACGTCCTTGGCGGTGACACCCTTGCCGAGCCGGCCCTCGACGGCGATCAGCATGGTCTTGGACTTTTTCTGCAGCAGGCACTGCGTGGCCAGCACGTGCTCGACCTCGGAAGTGCCGATGCCGTGCGCCAGACAAGCGAAGGCGCCGTGCGTCGAGGTATGCGAATCGCCGCAGACGACGGTCATGCCCGGCAGGGTGGCGCCGTTTTCTGGACCGACAACGTGGACGATGCCTTGCCTGGGATCGCGGAACGGGAAGTAGGCCAGCGCCCCGACGCTGCGGATGTTGGCATCGAGCGTCTCAACCTGCTGGCGCGAGACCGGATCTTTGATGCCTTCGTCCCAATGGTCGGTCGGCGTGTTGTGGTCGGCCGTAGCGACGATGGAGCTGATCCGCCACGGCTTGCGGCCCGCCATTTTCAGGCCCTCGAAGGCCTGCGGACTGGTCACTTCGTGTACCAGATGACGGTCGATATAGAGCAGGGCCGTACCGTCGGACTCCTGATGGACGACGTGGTTTTCCCAGAGCTTGTCGTAAAGTGTCTGCGCCATGAAATGCTTCAAAAGAGGCTGTGGAACGGTAAATTATCGCACAGGATCAGCGTTTTCCGCCCGCCAGACGATCGTCCGCAGGCTCCCGCACCCAGCCCCAGACCAGCAGGAAACCGAGTAATCCGAACAGGGCGGCCAGCGTAAATGTCCAGCCCGCCCCCCAGTCATCCCAGGTCTGGCCGCTAATCAAAGCACCGAGCAAGCCGCCGGCGCCAAACGACAGGCTCGAATAGAGCGCCTGCCCACGCCCCTGGGCCCGCCCCGGAAACCAGGCATGCACGGCAGCGATGGCCGAAGCGTGGTAAGCACCGAAAGTCAGCCCGTGCAGCAATTGCGCGAACACCATCGCGCCGGCCGAGGCGACACCCCAGCCCATCAGCAGAAAGCGCAGCACGGCGGCGGCGAAACAGACGAGCAGGATGGCGCGCAGGGAATAGCGGTGGGCCAGACGGCCCATGACCAGGAAAACACCAATTTCGGCCAGCACCCCGAGCGACCACAGCAGGCCGACCTCGGTCCGGCTATAGCCATTGGCCGCCAAATGGATCGAATAGAAGACGTAGAACGCCCCGTGCGCGGCCGACATCGCGAAACACGCCGCCATCAGCGCGGCGACGCGTGGCTGGCGCAGGATCGCGATGATCGGCGGCGCCTCGCGCTGCGGCGGCTGGGCCGGCGCCTCGGGCAAGACCAGCGCGCAGGCCAGGATGCCGAGCAGAATGCCCCAACACACCCACAGTACGCCGGACGGCGCCACCCGATCGAGCAACGCGCCGGCGCCCATGACCGTAACGATGAACCCGATCGAGCCCCACAGGCGGATACGACTGTAACGGCTGCGCTCTTCGCGCAGGTGGTCGAAGGTCAGCATCTCGACCAGCGGCAGCGCGGCGCTCCAGAAGAAGGCCAGCAGCGCCATTGCCAGCAGCATACCGGGCAGCCGGTCGAGCCAGAAGAAGGCGGAAAAGCCGGCCAGGGCAATGATCCCGGCCAAGCGGACGATCCGCGTGCGGTGTCCGTAGCGATCCGCCAGCCAGCCCCAGAGGTTGGGGCCGAACATCCGCATCAACTGCATCTGCGACATCAGGAGACCGATGTCCCAGGCCGAGAAATTCAGGGATTGTAGATAGAGCCCAAAGTAGGGCGAAAAAGCGCCGATGAAGGCAAAATAGAAAAAATAGTAGCCCGACAGGCGCCAATAGGGCAAAGCATGCATCCGGCGATTTTACCGGATGCATTCGGGCATCCGGCGTCCTTAGCGGGCCGCCTGTTGGCCGGCGCGGAAGGCCAGCATCAGGTGATACAACTCATCCTTGAGCTTGACGCGCTGCTTCTTCATGTCTTCCATCGTGAAGTCGGCGACCGGCATGTCATGCTCCTCCAGATCCTCCACCTTACCGGTCAAGCGGTTGTAGGAGGAAAAAAGCCGGGCGAAATGCGCGTTGCCGGATTTGAGGACATCGATGGCGTCCTTCATTTCCGGAAAATCCTGGTAAAGATCGTGGTGATCCACTTTCATAGCTGCTCTCCCTCTGACGACAGTTCCGCTCGGATGGCGGAAAAATTGAAAAAACCTTACGGGCAGGTACCCGGTATGCGCGGCGTCGCACAGACGACATCACCGCATTGTGCGCGATGGCGCAGGGCATGATCAATCAGCACCAGCGCCAGCATCGCCTCGGCGATTGGCGTCGCCCGGATGCCAACGCAGGGGTCGTGACGCCCCTCGGTCGCCACCTCGACCGCCCGTCCCGCCAGATCGACCGAGCGCCGTGGCAGGGCAATCGACGGGGTCGGCTTGATGGCTATGTTGACGACGATCTCCTGGCCGGTCGAAATTCCACCCAGCACGCCGCCAGCGTGGTTGCTGAGAAAACCCTGCGGCGTCATTTGATCACCGTGCTCGCTGCCGCGCTGGGCCACCGAGGCAAAGCCGGCGCCAATCTCAATGCCCTTGACCGCATTGATGCCCATCATCGCGTGGGCAATGTCGGCATCGAGACGATCGTAGACCGGCTCACCCCAGCCCGGCGGCACGCCGGTGGCGGTGACGGTGATGCGGGCGCCGACCGAATCGAGCGACTTGCGCAACTGGTCCATGTACTCCTCAAGTTGCGGCACGACCCCGGTATTGGGCGCGAAAAAGGCGTTGCCGTCAATCTCGGCAGCCGACACGAAGGGAATCTCAAGCGGCCCGAGAGCACTCATCCAGCCCCGGATTTCGACGCCGTAGCGCTGCCGCAGCCACTTGCGGGCAATTGCGCCGGCCGCGACGCGCACCGCCGTCTCGCGCGCCGACGAACGGCCACCGCCCCGGTAGTCGCGAAAACCGTACTTCTGGGTATAGGTGTAATCGGCATGACCGGGCCGGAAAGCCGTGGCGATGTTGCCATAATCCTTGCTGCGCTGATCCTGGTTGCGGATCAACAGCGCGATCGGCGTGCCGGTCGTCCGCCCGGCGAAGACGCCGGACAGGATTTCGACGGTATCCGGCTCGCGCCGCTGGGTGACGTGCCGCGAAGTGCCAGGCTTGCGCCGGTCCAGTTCGGCCTGGATATCGGCCTCGCTGATTTCCAGGTCCGGCGGGCAACCGTCGACGACACAGCCGATGGCCAACCCATGCGATTCGCCGAAGGAAGTTACTGTGAATAAGGTGCCAAAGGTATTGCCGGACATGAAGCGCCAAGAAGCAGACGAAAGGTCCCAGTCTACCATGCCGGCCCCGGCCGCCCGCCTTCACCACCGCTGACCACGCCAACCCGACCGGCTCAGGCCGCGCTGTCTTCCGGCCAGTTCCTGATGTAACTCTTCAGCATCCGGTTCTCGAAGCCCTGCTCTTCAAGCACTGCCTTGGCCACGTCGAGAAAGGAAATCACACCGAGCAGGGTCTCCCCGTCGAGCACAGGCAGATAACGCGAACGTTTCTCGATCATCAATCGCCGCAGCTCGTTAGCCTCCATTTCCGGAAACGCCGTCACCGGCTCGCCAACCATGACGTCGCCAACCGTCAGGCCGTCAAAGCGTGAGCCATGCCTCCGGAACGCTTGCATCACCTCGCGGAAAGTCAGCATACCGACCATCCGCCCACCCGCCATGACAACTAGGGAACCGACATCCCATTCGGCCATCGTATCGACGGCAAGCGCCAGTGATTGCTGCGGCGTTGCGGTATAGAGCGCCGTCCCCTTGACCAGAATGATTTCCCGAACCTTCATCGCCCCCACCTCGCTTTATTCCCACGACGCGGCCGATCTTAGAGCAACCACTAATTTTCGCAAATAAGCGCTGCCAGAAGGCTTCCCGACTTATTCCCACACTTCGAAAAACCGGAAACAGAAAATATGACGCCCACACTTGCATAGCGTCATAAATGCATATACACTTCAACCTATGACCTAAGTAATAGATTGTTAGGATACTTGGGTAGCCTTACAACACCTATCTAAGGAGATAGCACAATGCCTACCGTTAAAACCGGCGAAAAGATCGACGCCCGTGACATCCGCCGCAAGCTCGGCCTGAATCAGCAGCAGTTCTGGTCCACCCTCGGCGTTACGCAGAGTGGCGGTTCCCGCTACGAAAGCGGCCGTAACATGCCGAAACCGGTGCGTGAACTGCTGCGCCTGGTTCACGTCGAGCACATCGACATCAAGTCGATCAAGCGCGAAGACTGGGAAGTTCTGGAGTACCTGAAGACACAGGAGCCGGATCTGTTCAAGTCGCTGAAGAAATCGGCGCGCAGCCGCTCGAAGAAGGCCGCCTAAACGCCGGCCCGCACGGGCCGTTGCCTTCAGCCACGGGCATCAAGGGGAAGTGAGTACCCGGATGCCCGTTTTTTCTTGAATTTCACCGGCGAAACCAGCCAATTCGTCCATCGGCAACGCCGTCAGGCGAGCGGCGGCGGGTTGCAACGACGGCCGCGCCAAGCCGTATAGGTGAATACCAGCCAATCGACCGGCCAGCGGCGCCAGCAAGGCACAATAGGCAGCGCGGGCGGCTGCGTCGGGTGCCCGTCCATCAAGGGCAAACCAGCAGGTCTGCACCCAGGTCGGCGCCAAGGCGGCGCAACGGGCGAGATTGGCCGCCACTCTCGCCGGCGCCAGCGGCACGCCGCTGATCTCGGCCATGGCCTCGGGCTGCGCCCGGTCCAGCTTGAACCAGACCTCGCCCCCCAGCTCACCCAGCCGGCGGATACCGGCCGCCACGTTTGGCCGATGTACCAAGCTGCCGTTGGTGATCAGCCGCAACATCAGCTTGCCGCCCAAGCCAAAACCCTCCAGTACCCGGCCGACGCTCTCGACGGCAGCGGCGAATTCAGCGGCGCTGGTCGGCTCGCCATTGCCGGAAAAGGCCACGTCCATCAGGCGCCGCGCGTCGGGCGGTACGGCACGGACCATGAAATCGCCGCTGATGGCGGCATCAAGAAACTGCGCCAACTCCCGCTCCAGCAGGGGCAGATCAAGGGGCGGCGGGCCGCCGCGCTGTAAGTTGTCAACTTGACAATAGACGCAGGCCCAGTTGCAGGCGTTATTGATGTTGAGATTGATGCCAATCGAGACGCCGCCCGCCCGCCGCGAGATAACGGGATAGACATAGCGCAGGCCGGCACTGTCGCGGCGGTGGTCGTCGATGGTGAGCATGGCCCATTGTATAATCCGCGACCGCCTCGTCGAGCCTTTCCATCATGCACATCACCCGCCGCCTCGAATTCGATGCCGGGCATCGCATCCCCGATCATAAGAGCCAGTGCCGCCATCTGCACGGGCACCGCTACGCTATCGAAATCACCCTTTCCGGCAGCGTGATCGACAAGGCCGGCGATGCCGCCAACGGCATGGTGATGGATTTCTCCCAGGTCAAGGGACTAGCCAAGGAACATCTGGTGGACGCCTGGGACCATGCTTTTCTGGCCTTCGCCGGCGATACCGCCATTGTCGATTTCCTGGCTAGCCTGCCCGACCACAAGACGGTCGTCCTCGACCGCGTGCCGACCGCCGAGAACCTCGCCCGCATCGCCTTCGAGCGCCTCGATGCCGTCTATCGCGATACCTACGGCAACCACCTGCAGCTCGAACGCATCCGCCTCTACGAAACACCCAATTGCTGGGCCGACGCGCTGCGTGCCCGGCTCGATTGAGCGGCCCCGCCATTCTCCCTATACTTCCTGCCATAACACCTTGGCATCGCAGCCGATGCCGGAAAATGGGGAAGTTCAGTGCACCAGGCACCCGAACACAACGATAACGCACCGGCAGCGACGGCCAACGGACCGCCGCGCACCGGCCTGATCCTGACCGGCGGCGGTGCCCGCGCCGCCTATCAGGTCGGCGTATTACTGGCCGTCGCCAAGCTGAGCAATCACAATCAGCGCAATCCCTTCCCGATCCTTTGCGGCACGTCGGCCGGAGCCATCAACGCGGCCAGCATCGCCTGCCTGGCCGACCATTTCACCAAGGCCGTCGCCATCCTGACCGAAGTCTGGCGCAACATGCGCGCCGGTGACGTCTATCGTGCCGACACGCTCGGCGTCGGCCTGTCGGGCGCCCGCTGGCTGTCGATGCTGGCCCTCGGCTGGTTGTTCCGCAACCCGCCGACCTCGCTGCTCGATAACGCGCCGCTGCGCACCCTGCTGACCCGTCACCTGGACTTCAGGGGTATCGAACGCGCCATCGCCCGTGGCGCCCTGCACGCGGTCTGCATTTCGGCCTCGGGCTACGAATCCGGCGAAAACATTAACTTCTTCCAAGCCCATCCCGCCGCGCAGCCCTGGCGCCGTGTGCAGCGCACAGGTATCCGGGCACAGATCGGCATCGACCATCTACTGGCCTCGAGCGCCATCCCCTTCGTCTTTCCGGCCACCCGCATCCACCGCGAATTTTTCGGCGACGGTTCGATGCGCCAACTGGCCCCGATCTCGCCTGCCATTCACCTCGGCGCCGAACGGATATTCATCGTCGGCAGCAGTCGTAACGCCGAACAGCAGGAACGCCGCCGGATAGACGGCCATCCTTCGCTGGCGCAGATCGCTGGCCATGCCCTGTCGAGCATCTTCCTCGACAGCCTAGCCGGCGACATCGAAAGGATGGAGCGCATCAATGAGACGCTAGCGTCGATTCCAGCAGAAGTGCACGCCCAGTCAGGCACCCAACTGCGGACAATTAGGACGCTGGTGATCGCCCCGTCGGAGCCGCTCGACCGGATCGCGGCAAAATATGCGGGAGCTTTACCCTGGGCGGTCAAGGCGATGCTGCGGGGCGTCGGCGCCATGAACCGGAACGGCGGTGCCCTGACCAGCTACCTACTGTTCGAGAAGCCCTACACGCAGGCGCTGATCGATCTCGGCTACGCCGACACCCTGGCCCGCGCTACCGAAGTCGGCGATTTCCTTCAGTTGTAGCCGCCCTTGGCAGGACCGGTGAGATTCGAACTCACGATGCCTTTCGGTACGCCGGTTTTCAAGTTCTTAGAGCTAGGGGAAACTTTCCCCATAAACAATATTTATGTAACAAAGCCATTTAGATCAGTACGAGATTCCGGTGCACCATGCTATCGACCATCACCTTCCTCCCATCGCCTAAGCAACTCCAACGGTATGGCATCGGCGATTTCAGCGTAACGCCTGCCGGTAAGCCGTTCGGCCTGACGTAGCAAATCCGCCACCGGACTG
>JAISPT010000004.1 GCA_031274715.1 Azonexus sp.
CCGACTTTTTCGCGGGCCGCGCTGGCGCAACTGCCCGGACAAGAGCTGCTGTTCATTTCGGGCACGGCCAGTATCGTCGGCCACGAAACCCTGCACATTGGCGACGTCGCCGGTCAGACGCGCGAAACGCTGACCAATATCGCGGCGCTGCTGGCAGCGGCCAATCAGCAGGCGCGCACAACGCCCTATACGCTCGGCGAGTTAAGCTTGCGAATTTATATCCGGCACGCTGCGGACTACCCCTGTGTGCGGGCCATCGTCGAGGAACAAATCGGCAGGGTAAGCCCTGTCATTTATGTGCAAGCCGACATTTGCCGCAGCGATCTGCTGGTCGAAATCGAGGCACTGGCTTCGCACGCTTTGGGAAATTGCTGACATGGCATATCTGCGGTTGCTTGCCACGCTGACGGCATTGTTGCCCGCCCTTGCCTTCGCCGAGGGAGAGGGGAAACCATTGTGGGAAGCCGGCGTGGGCGTCACGGCGCTCAGTTTTCCTTCTTATCGTGGCTCCGACCATCAGAGCCGTTACCTGCTGCCGATACCCTATTTCATCTACCGTGGCGATTTTCTCAAGGCCGACCGCCGCGGGATACGCGGTAACTTTTTTGAAAGCGATCGCGTTGATTTCAAGCTCAGCTTTTCGGGTTCGCCGCCCACAAGGAGCAAGGACGCGCCAATTCGTGACGGTATGCCGGAACTCCGGCCAACCATTGAGGCGGGGCCGGAACTCGATTTCACGCTCTGGCGCTCGGAAAACCGGAGTCGCTCCCTCAGGCTGCGCTTGCCGGTACGCACTGCCTTCACTCTCGAAGGTTCGCCGCGCAGCGCCGGCTGGGTCTTTTCGCCCGACCTGAATCTGGACATCGGCGACTTGCCCGGCATGCCGGGCTGGAATATGGGCTTCGTCGTCGGCCCTTATTTCGCCACCCGCCGCCAGCATGAGTACTTCTATGGCGTGCCCGCCGAATACGCCACAGCCACCCGTCCCGCTTACGATGCCAAAGGCGGCTACAGCGGCAGCGCGTTTCTGTTCTCCCTGTCCAGGCGTTACGACAAGACCTGGGTAGGATTTTTCGCCCGCTACGATACGCTTGCGCACGCGGCCTTTGCCGACAGCCCGCTGGTACGCCGCAAATACAGCGCCTCCGCCGGTATCGCTGTTTCCTGGGTGCTCGGCGAGTCGAGTACGCGCGTAGGCGCCCATGACTGAGCCGATGACGGAACCCCTGCGGCGTCGACAGAACCACCCGCTCTGGTCGATTTACGAATATTTCTCCATGACGATGGGCCTGGGCTTCCTTGCCTTGCTGTGCCTGATCTGGCTGCCCTTCGCGCTGCTGCTGCATATTTTGCTGCCGCGCCGGATCGGCCAACCGGTCGGTCGTTTCCTCATCATGGCCGGCTCTCGTTTTTATTTGCGTTTTCTGACGATTGTTTGCGCCTTCCACTTCGATCTCGCCGAACTTGACAGCCTGCGCCACGACAAACCGCTGCTGCTGGCCGCCAACCATCCCTCGCTGCTGGATGTGGTGATGATCGTTTCGCGGTTTCCAAATATGGTGTGCGTCATGAAGGCCGCCTTGATGAACAACATCCTATTCGGTTCGGCGTCGCGGCTGGCGCGTTACATTCCGAACCATGCGCCACTCGATGTCATGCTGCGTGCCCGCAAGGCTTTGCGCGATGGCGCGCATCTGCTGATCTTTCCCGAAGGCACCCGTACTGTCCACTTTCCCATGGATGCCTGTAACGCGAGCACCGGCCTCATCGCCCAGCGGGCGCAAGCGCCGGTGCAGACTTTGTTCATCGAGTACAGCTCGCCTTATCTGGGCAAGGCCTGGTCGCTTGGACGGCCACCACAACTGCCCATATATTTCCGCATCCGCGTTGGCCGGCGCTTCGCGCCGCCGGTTGATGTCGCCGCCTTCGCGGGCGAACTTGAAGCCTGCTTCCGCGCCGAGTTGTCTGCCGATCCCGAAAATTCGGCCACCCCGCCCCTCGTACAGGAGGTCGCGCCCTGATTCCTTCAGCCAGCCATTTGGTGCTGATACCAAGCTACAACCCGGGGCTGCGCGCCTGCGAGACCGTCGCCGCCGCACGCGCCTGCTGGGCGCCGGTTTGGGTGGTGGTGGACGGCAGCACCGACGGCAGCGCCGAGTTATTGCAGGAGATGGCGGCCAACGATCCGTTCCTGCGCATCATCGTATTGCCGGAAAATCAGGGCAAGGGCGCTGCCGTATTGGCCGGCGCCAGCGCCGCTGCCGCGCGGGGCTACACCCATGTGCTGACCCTGGATGCCGACGGTCAGCATCCGGCCCATTTGATTGCCGAGTTCATGTGCGCCTCGCAAGCGCAACCGGCAGCGATGGTGCTCGGCAAGCCGGTGTTCGCCGCCGACGCGCCGCGCTTGCGCGTCAACGGGCGCAAGGTATCGAACTGGTGGGCAAATCTCGAAACGCTCTGGTCGGGCATTGGTGACTCGCTGTACGGTTTTCGCGTCTATCCGGTCGCGCCCCTGCTGCGCGTAATGCGTTCCGGCCGCTGGATGCGCCGTTTCGATTTCGACCCCGAAGCCGTGGTGCGGCTGGCTTGGGCGGGCGTTCCGCCGCTTAACCTGCCCGCCCCCGTGCGCTACTTCGCCGCTGCTGAAGGCGGCGTCTCGCACTTCAATTACCTGCGCGACAACACCCTGCTGACCTGGATGCACACGCGCCTGTTTCTCGGCTTTCTGTTGCGGTTGCCGCGTCTGGTCTGGCAACGCCTTCGCGGAAAATCGCAATGAACATTACCGAAATTTTCCTGATCGCTCTGGTGATTATTTTCACCCTGCCGTACCTGTTCTGGCGCGTCGCCAAAACTGACTATTACGCGCCGCTGGTGGTCGTGCAGATCATCGCCGGCATCCTGCTTGGGCCGGGCATTCTCGGCAAGGCCCTGCCGGAGTATTACCAGTTCGTGTTTACGCCGGTGGTCATTCAATCCCTGAACGGCATCGCCTGGTGGGCCGTCATGCTTTTTGTGATGATCGCCGGCATTGAACTCGACCTGCGCAAAGCCTGGGCGCATCGCCGCGAAAGCACGGTCACAGCCAGTCTGGCGCTCGGTACGCCGCTGCTGTTCGGCTGCGCGGCGGCCGGTATCCTGCTCATGCAGGACGGTTGGCTCGGCCCGCAGGCCATGACCTGGCAATTCGTTCTGGGCATCGGCATGGCTTGCGCGGTAACGGCACTACCCATCCTGATTCTGCTCATGGAAAAACTCGAAATCCTGCGCCAGCCGATCGGCCAGCGCATTCTGCGCTACGCCAGCCTCGACGATATCGCCATCTGGGGCGTGCTGGCGCTGATCCTGATGGATTGGCAACGGGTCGGCAAACAGCTTGCCTTTCTGGCCGCCTTCGCCGTTGTTGGCTATGCTTTCCGAAAGCTGATGCGCCACCTGCCGGAACGCGACCGCTGGTACATCGCGCTCATCTGGCTGGCTGTCTGCGCCTTCGGCGCGGATTGGTCGGGCCTGCATTTCATGGTCGGCGCTTTCCTTGCCGGCGCGATCATGGAGGCCGAATGGTTCGGTCAGGAGAAAATGGATCAACTGCGCCATCATGTGCTGCTGGTGATGATGCCGGTTTTCTTCCTCAGTACCGGGCTGCGCACCGACTGGAATGTCGGCGGCAGCGCAGTGTTCTTCGCCGCCGCCTTGCTGCTTGCCGCTGAAATTACCGGCAAGCTGGCCGGTGTGCGCCTTGCCGGCCGCGTCCTCAAATGGGTACCCGGCGAAGCCGGCATTATCGGCTGGCTGCTGCAAACCAAGGCGCTCATTATGATCATCTTCGCCAACATCCTGCTGGACAAACAGATCATCACCAGTGAAGCCTTCACGGCCCTGCTGTTGATGGCAGTCGCCAGCACCATGCTGACCGTGCCCATCGTCGCGCCGCG
>JAISPT010000063.1 GCA_031274715.1 Azonexus sp.
GTCATGCCGGGCGACAACGTGGCGATGACGGTCAAACTGATCGCCCCGATCGCCATGGAAGAAGGTCTGCGCTTCGCCATCCGCGAAGGCGGTCGTACCGTCGGCGCCGGCGTCGTCGCCAAAATCGTCGAGTAATCGACCGCAGGTGTGTTTAGGGCGCTTCGGGAAACCGAGGCGCTTTGATGTTTCTGCTGCAGGGGTGTAGCTCAATTGGTAGAGCAACGGTTTCCAAAACCGTAGGTCGGGGGTTCGATTCCCTCCGCCCCTGCCACTCTTTATAAAGATCGTGAGCGTCATGGCTGACAAGATCAAGTTTGCGCTGGCACTGCTTATTCTGGCGGCTGGCGTGGCTGGTTTCTACCTGCTCGCCGAGCAGGCGATGATTTTGCGTGTCCTGGCGGTCCTCGCCGGATTCGCTCTGGCTGCCACAGTGGCCTGGAGGACTGAACCCGGTCAGCGTTTCTTCGTGTTCGCCAACGAAGCCGTGATCGAGGCCAAGAAGGTGGTCTGGCCGACGCGTCGGGAAACGATGCAGATGACGGGTGTGGTGTTTGCCTTCGTCGTCGTGATGGCCCTGTTCCTGTACCTGACCGACAAGAGCTTGGAGTGGGTGTTGTACGACCTCGTTCTGGGCTGGAAGAAATCATGAGTAAACGCTGGTACGTTGTGCATGCCTATTCCGGTTTCGAAAAGAGCGTGATGCGCGCCATTCAAGAGCGCGTCAACCGTCTCGAGATGCAGGACAAGTTCGGCCGCATCCTGGTGCCGGTCGAAGAAGTCGTTGAAATGAAGGGCGGCCAGAAGGCCATTTCCGAGCGCAAGTTCTTCCCCGGCTACGTGCTGGTGGAAATGGAAATGGGTGACGATTCCTGGCACCTGGTGAAGAACACGCCGAAGGTCACCGGCTTCGTCGGCGGCACCGCCACTAAGCCGACCCCGATTTCCGAGAAGGAAGTCGACAAGATCATGCGGCAGATGCAGGAAGGCGTCGAAAAGCCACGGCCCAAGGTGTTGTTCGAGACCGGCGAAGTGGTACGCGTCAAGGAAGGCCCATTCACCGATTTCCACGGTTCGGTCGAGGACGTCAATTACGAAAAGAATCGCCTGCGCGTGTCGGTGACCATTTTTGGTCGCGCCACGCCGGTGGAACTGGAATTCGGTCAGGTCGAGAAGGCCTGACCTGGGTTGTAAGGGCCAGCCGAAGGCCCCGTGTTTCGGCAAGAGGAGCGTCAGTCATGAGGTTGTGACCCGGTTGTAACCTCATAAAAGCGCGTTACCACTCATCATTCAGGAGCAAACATGGCCAAGAAAATTATTGGCTACATCAAGCTGCAAGTGCCTGCGGGCAAAGCCAATCCGTCGCCGCCGATCGGTCCCGCTCTCGGTCAGCGTGGTCTGAACATCATGGAATTCTGCAAGGCCTTCAATGCCCAGACTCAGGGCATGGAGCCGGGCCTGCCGATTCCCGTTGTGATCACCGCCTTCGCGGACAAGTCCTTCACCTTCGTGATGAAGACGCCGCCGGCGACGATCCTGATCAAGAAGGCGGCCGGCATCAAGTCCGGTTCGGCCAAGCCGCATACCGACAAGGTCGGTAAGATCACCCGCGCCCAGGCCGAAGAAATCGCCAAGGCCAAGCAGCCCGACCTGACGGCTGCCGATTTGGAAGCGGCAGTTCGTACCATCGCCGGCTCCGCCCGCTCGATGGGCATCACGGTGGAGGGTCTGTAACCATGGCCAAGCTCACGAAAAAACAAAAGGCCCAGCAGGGCAAGATCGTCGCCCAGAAGCTTTATCCGGTGCAGGAAGCCCTGACCCTGGCCAAGGAAACCGCGACCGCCAAGTTCGACGAGTCGATCGACGTTGCCGTCAATCTCGGCGTCGATGCGCGCAAGTCTGATCAGGTCGTCCGCGGCTCGGTCGTGCTGCCGGCTGGTACCGGCAAATCGGTGCGCGTCGCCGTCTTTGCCCAGGGTGATAAGGCTGAGGCCGCCAAGGCTGCCGGTGCCGAAGTCGTTGGTTTCGACGATCTGGCTGCCGACGTCAAGGCCGGAAAGCTCGATTTCGACGTGGTCATCGCCACGCCGGACGCCATGAAGGTGGTCGGCCAGCTCGGCCAGATTCTCGGTCCGCGCGGTCTGATGCCGAACCCGAAGGTTGGCACCGTGACCATGGATGTCGCTACCGCCGTCAAGAACGCCAAGGCCGGTCAGGTCCAGTACCGCACCGACAAGGCTGGCATCATTCATGCCACGATTGGCCGCGCTTCTTTCACGGTGGAAAGCCTCGAGCAGAACCTGAAGGCGCTGATCGATGCATTGAACAAGGCCAAGCCGGCTTCTTCCAAGGGTCAGTACCTGCGGAAGGTGGCCGTGGCCGCTACCATGGGCCCCGGCGTGCGCGTCGATCAGGCGACGCTGGTCGGCTGATAACAGAACTTTGGGCCGTCGCCGGTCGCCCGGGTTTGCCTGGGTAGCTGGCGGCGGATCGTCAAAGACCGCAGGTGCTCTTCGGAGCTTAATGGCGCAAGCGTCCTGCGTAGACGGTGTCCCAGAACAAGATTTTTTGCCGACCGGTGACGGGCGGCACGGTTTCTGGTTCAGGTCGCCGTAGGTGCGGTGGAGAGTTTTCTCCGCCGTGTTGATGACTTGAAAGGAGGAAAGACCTGTGGGTCTCAATCTGAACGACAAAAAAGCCGTCGTGGCTGAGGTGTCGGCACAAGTGGCCAATGCCCAGACAATCGCGATTGCCGAGTATCGCGGCATTGAGGTCGGCGACCTCACTGTGCTGCGCAAGAAGGCGCGCGAGTCTGGCGTTTACCTGCGCGTGCTGAAAAACACCCTGGTGCGTCGCGCCGTGGATGGCACCCCGTTTGCCGGCCTGGCCGAGCACATGGTGGGTCCGCTGATTTACAGCGTGTCCACCGACCCGGTGGCTGCCGCGAAGGTGCTCCACGACTTCGCCAAGACCAACGACAAGTTGGTCCTCAAGGCCGGTTCCTATGCCGGCAAGGTGCTCGACAAAGCCGGTGTGCAGGCGCTTGCCTCCATCCCGAGCCGCGAAGAGCTGCTCTCCAAGCTGCTGTTTGTCATGCAGGCTCCGGTGTCCGGCTTTGCCCGTGCCCTGGGCGCGCTGGCCGCGCAGCGCGAAGCCGCCGCCGCTTGATCCTCATTGCACACGAACTGCGCATACGAACTGATTTAGGAGTTTATTGAAATGGCTATTAGCAAAGAAGACATCCTGGAAGCCGTCGGCTCCATGACCGTGATGGACCTGAACGACCTAGTTAAGGCGTTCGAAGAGAAGTTCGGCGTTTCCGCCGCTGCCGTTGCCGTTGCTGGCCCGGCTGGTGGTGGCGCTGCCACCGCTGCCGAAGAGCAGACCGAGTTCACCGTTATCCTGGCTGCCGCCGGCGACAAGAAGGTCGAAGTCATCAAGGTCGTCCGTGCTGTCACCGGCCTGGGCCTGAAGGAAGCCAAGGATCTGGTCGACGGCGCGCCGAAGCCGGTCAAGGAAGGCATTGCCAAGGCCGACGCCGAGGCGCTCAAGAAGCAACTGGAAGACGCAGGCGCCAAGGTCGAGGTCAAGTAATCGACCGATGTGTTACAGGCTGGCGGTTCATCCGCCAGCCTTTTTGTGTTTTGTGCTACAGGTTTCACCGGCCCGAAAAACGAACTTGAATAACGCCAACCGGCAAACGCAAACGCAGCTTTCCTCCGTCCCGCCAGGGAGGAGAGCGCGTTTGCGTTTGCCTGTTTCGACAGGTTCGACGTTTGACTTTATCCTCACGGAGTTACCATGACTTACTCCTTCACCGAGAAGAAACGCATCCGCAAGAGCTTTGCCAAGCGCGCCAGCGTCCTTGACGTGCCCTTCCTGCTTGCGACTCAGCTTGAATCCTTCACGGCTTTCCTGCAGGCCGACATTCCCGCCGAAAAGCGCAAAAACGAAGGGCTGCAAGCGGCGTTTACCTCGATCTTCCCGATCGTTTCGCATTCCGGCAACGCCCGCCTGGAGTTCGTCAGCTATATGCTCGGCGAGCCGGCGTTCGACGTCACCGAGTGCCAGCAACGCGGCCTGACCTTTGCCTCGTCGCTGCGCGCCCGCGTCCGCCTGGTGATCATGGACCGCGATGCGCCGGATACGGTGAAGGAGGTTAAGGAACAGGAAGTCTACATGGGCGAAATTCCGCTCATGACGACCAACGGTTCCTTCGTCATTAACGGTACCGAGCGCGTTATCGTTTCCCAGTTGCACCGCTCGCCGGGCGTCTTCTTCGAGCATGACCGCGGCAAGACGCACAGCTCCGGCAAGCTGCTGTTCTCGGCACGGGTGATTCCCTACCGCGGCTCCTGGCTGGATTTCGAGTTCGATCCGAAGGACACCCTGTTCTTCCGCGTCGACCGTCGGCGCAAGATGCCGGTCACCGCGCTGCTCAAGGCCATCGGCATGAGCGCCGAGGAAATCCTGGCCGAGTTCTTCGATTTCGACACCTTCCTGCTGAGCAAGGATGGTGTCCAGTTCACCTTGGTGCCCGAGCGCCTGCGCGGCGAAGTGGCGCGTTTCGATTTCGTCGCCGCGGATGGCAAGGTCATCGTCGCCAAGGACAAGCGCATCACCGCCAAACATGTTCGCGATATCAGTGCCGCCGGCCTGAAGCAGACCGCCGTGCCGGAAGACTTCATCCTCGGCCGCGTCATCGCCCGCAATATTGTCGATACGGCGACCGGCGAGATCGTTGCCAACGCCAACGACGAAATCACTGAAACCCTGCTGGCCAAGTTGCGCGAAGCCGGTATCGCCACCGTCGAGACGCTGTATACCAACGATCTAGACCGCGGCGCCTTCATCTCCAACACCCTGCGCGCCGACGAAACCGCTTCGCGCCAAGCGGCGCGCATTGCTATCTACCGGATGATGCGTCCGGGCGAGCCGCCGACCGAGGAAGCCGTCGAAATCCTGTTCAACGGCCTGTTCTATTCCGATGAGCGCTACGACCTGTCGGGTGTCGGCCGGATGAAGTTCAACCGCCGCCTGGGTCGTCCCGACGTCATTGAATACAAGGTTACGTTGAAGGGTCTCGCCTCGCGTGCCGAAGCCGCTCTGCGCAACCTGGCCGACGCTTCTGGCTTCGCGCTGACCGCTGTCCAGGACTTGGTGGGCTTGCTGCCCTACGGTGCTCGTGCCATGGTCGAGAACGTGACCCTGGCCGACGCCGAGGCCCTGGTCGCCAAGATCAAGCCGCTTGGCGCCAATGTCGAGGTGCGTGAGCAACTGACGCTGTCGCCGCGCGACATCGTCGCTGTCATCAAGATTCTGGTCGATCTGCGCAACGGCCGCGGCGACATCGACGATATCGATCACTTGGGTAACCGGCGCGTGCGCTCGGTCGGCGAACTGGCCGAGAACCAGTTCCGCGCCGGTCTGGTGCGTGTCGAACGCGCCGTCAAGGAGCGTCTGAGCCAGGCCGAGTCGGACAACCTGATGCCGCACGACCTGATCAACGCCAAGCCGATCAGCGCCGCGATCAAGGAGTTCTTCGGTTCCAGCCAACTGTCGCAGTTCATGGACCAGACCAACCCGTTGTCGGAAATCACCCACAAGCGGCGCGTCTCGGCCCTTGGCCCGGGCGGTCTGACCCGCGAACGCGCCGGCTTCGAAGTGCGCGACGTGCATCCGACGCACTATGGCCGTGTCTGCCCGATCGAAACGCCGGAAGGCCCGAACATTGGCCTGATCAACTCGCTGGCCCTGTTCGCCCGCGTCAATAGCTACGGCTTCATCGAGACCGCCTACCGCAAGGTGATCGATGGCCAGGTGAGCAATGACATCGAGTACCTGTCGGCTATTGAGGAAGGCAATTACGTTGTCGCCCAGGCCAACGCTGCGCTCGACGACGGCAACCGCTTCACCGATGACCTGGTGACCTGCCGCGAGAAGGGCGAGACCATTCTCGCCGAGCCGTCCCGCGTCCAGTACATGGACGTGGCGCCGGGTCAGATCGTCTCCGTTGCCGCTTCGCTGATTCCCTTCCTCGAGCACGACGACGCCAACCGCGCGCTGATGGGTGCCAACATGCAGCGCCAGGCCGTGCCCTGCCTGCGTCCGGAGAAGCCGCTGGTCGGCACCGGCATCGAGCGCACTGTTGCCGTCGACTCCGGTACCGCTGTCGTTGCGCTGCGCGGCGGCAAGGTCGACTACGTCGATGCCGGCCGTGTCGTGGTTCGCGTCAACGACGACGAGACGGTCGCTGGTGAGGTCGGTGTCGATATCTACAATTTGATCAAGTACACCCGTTCCAACCAGAACACCAACATCAACCAGCGGCCGATGGTCAAGGTCGGTGACGTCATCGCCAAGGGCGACGTGGTTGCCGACGGCGCCTCAACCGACAAGGGCGAACTGGCGCTCGGTCAGAACATGCTGATCGCCTTCATGCCGTGGAACGGCTATAACTTCGAAGATTCGATTCTGATTTCCGAGCGTGTCGTCGCCGAGGACCGCTATACCTCGATCCACATCGAGGAGCTGACGGTCGTCGCCCGCGACACCAAGCTCGGGCCCGAGGAAATCACCCGCGACATCGCGTCGTTGGGCGAAGTCCAACTCTCCCGCCTCGATGATTCCGGCATCGTCTACATCGGCGCCGAGGTCGCAGCCGGCGACGTGCTGGTCGGCAAGGTCACGCCCAAGGGCGAAACCCAGCTGACGCCGGAAGAGAAGCTGCTGCGCGCCATCTTCGGCGAGAAGGCTTCCGACGTGAAGGACACCTCGCTGCGCGTGCCGTCCGGTATCGCTGGTACCGTCATCGACGTGCAGGTGTTCACCCGCGAGGGCATCGAGCGCGACAAGCGCGCCCAGTCAATCATCGACGAGCACCTGCGCCACTACAAGCTCGACCTCGCCGACCAGATGCGCATCGTCGAGCGCGATGCCTTTGAGCGTGTCGGTCGCTTGATCCTCGGCAAGAAGGCCAATGGCGGTCCGAAGAAGCTGGCCAAGGGGACGACCATCGATCAGGCCTACCTGGACAGCATGGACCCGCACCATTGGTTCGACATCCGCCTGGCCGACGACGACGTTGCCTTCCAACTGGAACAGGTCAAGGACGGCCTGGAGCAGGCGCGCAAGGATTTCGACGTGGCCTTCGAGGCCAAGCGCAAGAAGCTGACGCAGGGTGACGAACTGCCGCCGGGTGTGCAGAAGATGGTCAAGGTCTACGTCGCCGTCAAGCGTCGCTTGCAGCCTGGCGACAAGATGGCCGGCCGTCACGGCAACAAGGGTGTCGTCTCGCTGATTCTGCCGGTCGAAGACATGCCGCACATGGCCGACGGTACGCCGGTCGACATCGTACTGAACCCGCTCGGCGTGCCGTCGCGGATGAACGTCGGTCAGATTCTCGAAGTGCACCTCGGCCTCGCCGCCAAGGGCCTCGGCTACCAGATCGGCAACATGCTGCGCGCCCAGGCCAGCGTCAAGGAAGTGCGCGGTTTCCTCGACACCGTGTACAACTCCAGCGGCAAGTCCGAGAACCTCGGTGCTCTGTCGGATGGCGAAGTGATGGAAATGGCCGGCAACCTGACTGCCGGCGTGCCTTTCGCGACGCCGGTGTTCGACGGGGCCGAGGAAAAGGAAATCAAGGCCATGCTGAAGCTGGCCGGCATGCCGGAATCGGGCCAGATGACCCTGTTCGACGGCCGCACCGGCGAAGCTTTCGAGCGTTCGGTGACGGTCGGCTACATGCATTACCTGAAGCTGCACCATCTGGTCGACGACAAGATGCACGCCCGCTCGACCGGCCCGTACTCCCTGGTTACCCAGCAACCGCTGGGCGGCAAGGCGCAGTTCGGCGGCCAGCGCTTCGGCGAAATGGAAGTGTGGGCGCTGGAAGCCTACGGCGCGTCCTACGTGCTGCAGGAAATGCTGACCGTCAAGTCCGACGACGTGAATGGTCGTACCAAGGTGTACGAGAACATCGTCAAGGGCGAGCACCGCATCGATGCCGGCATGCCGGAATCCTTCAACGTGTTGGTCAAGGAAATTCGTTCGCTGGCGATCGACATCGATCTGGAACGTTACTGATTTAGGGCCGGGAGTTAAAACCATGAAAGCATTGCTCGATCTGTTCAAGCAGGTAACCGCCGAAGAGGAATTCGACGCGATTACCATTGGCCTGGCCTCGCCCGAAAAGATCCGTTCCTGGTCCTACGGTGAAGTCAAGAAGCCGGAAACCATCAACTACCGCACCTTCAAGCCGGAGCGCGACGGCCTGTTCTGCGCCAAGATCTTCGGCCCGATCAAGGATTACGAGTGCCTGTGCGGCAAGTACAAGCGTCTCAAGCACCGTGGCGTGATCTGCGAGAAGTGCGGCGTCGAGGTGACGCAGGCCAAGGTCCGCCGCGACCGCATGGGCCACATTGAACTGGCCTCGCCGGTCGCCCATATCTGGTTCCTCAAGTCGCTGCCGTCGCGCCTGGGCATGGTGCTCGACATGACGCTGCGCGACATCGAGCGCGTGCTGTACTTCGAAGCCTACGTTGTCACCGATCCGGGCATGGTCAGTAACCTCCAGCGTGCCCAACTGCTCACCGAAGAGCAGTACCTGGAGATGATGGAAGAGCACGGTGACGAATTCACCGCCTTCATGGGCGCCGAGGGCATTCGCGACCTGCTGCGCAATCTCGACATCAATACCGAGGTCGAGAGCCTGCGCGCCGAACTCGAAGTCACCGGCTCGGAAGCCAAGAACAAGAAGCTGGCCAAGCGCCTGAAAATTCTCGAGGGCTTCCAGAAATCCGGCATCAAGCCGGACTGGATGGTGCTCGAAGTGCTGCCCGTGTTGCCGCCGGACCTGCGTCCGTTGGTGCCGCTGGACGGTGGCCGCTTCGCCACCTCCGACCTGAATGACTTGTACCGCCGTGTCATCAACCGTAACAACCGTTTGAAGCGCCTGCTCGAACTGAAGGCGCCGGAAATCATCGTGCGCAACGAAAAGCGCATGCTGCAGGAAGCCGTCGACTCGCTGCTCGACAACGGCCGCCGCGGCAAGGCCATGACCGGCGCCAACAAGCGGCCGCTGAAGTCGCTGGCCGACATGATCAAGGGTAAAGGCGGCCGTTTCCGCCAGAACCTGCTTGGCAAGCGCGTCGACTACTCCGGCCGTTCGGTCATCGTGGTCGGTCCGCAACTGAAGCTGCATCAGTGCGGTTTGCCCAAGCTGATGGCGCTGGAACTGTTCAAGCCCTTCATCTTCCATAAGCTGGAAGTGCTCGGCTACGCCACCACCATCAAGCAGGCCAAGAAAATGGTTGAAGGCCAGGAGCCGGTGGTGTGGGACATCCTGGAAGACGTCATCCGCGAACACCCGGTCATGCTGAACCGGGCGCCGACCCTGCACCGTCTGGGCATCCAGGCTTTCGAGCCGACCCTGATCGAAGGCAAGGCCATCCAGCTGCATCCGCTCGTCTGTGCTGCTTTCAACGCCGACTTCGACGGCGACCAGATGGCCGTCCACGTGCCGCTGTCGCTGGAAGCGCAGATGGAGGCGCGGACCCTGATGTTGGCTTCGAACAACGTGCTGTCGCCGGCCAACGGCCAGCCGATCATCGTGCCGTCGCAGGACATCGTGCTCGGCCTGTACTACGCCACCCGCGAGAAGATCAATGGCAAGGGCGAAGGCATGTACTTCGCCGACATCGCCGAAATCGAACGCGCCATGGCCGCCAAGGAACTCGACATCCAGGCCCGCATCTCGGTGCGCCTGAAGCAGTACGAGCCGGGCGCCGGTGACGGCGAGTGGATCGAGAAATCGGTGCGCGTCGAGACCACCGCCGGCCGCGCGCTGCTTTCCAAGATCCTGCCCAAGGGCTTGCCGTTCAAGGCGGTCGATCGGGCTTTGAAGAAGAAGGAAATCTCCAAGCTGATCGACGAGTCCTTCCGTCGTTGCGGCCTCAAGGAAACCGTCGTCTTCGCCGACAAGCTGATGCAGAACGGCTACGCGCTGGCGACCCGGGCCGGCATCTCCTTCTGCTCCGACGATATGCGCGTGCCGGCCAAGAAGGTCGAGATCATCGCCGCCGCCGAAGCCGAAGTGAAGGAAATCGAGACCCAGTACACCAACGGTCTGGTTACCCAGGGCGAGCGCTACAACAAGGTCGTCGACATCTGGGGTCGCACCGGTGACCAGGTGGCTAAGGTGATGATGGATGAACTCGGCCACGAGGACACCATCGACCGCCACGGCAAGAAGGTCAAACAGGAGTCGTTCAACTCCATCTACATGATGGCCGACTCAGGCGCCCGCGGCTCGGCTGCTCAGATCCGCCAGCTGGCCGGTATGCGCGGCCTGATGGCCAAGCCGGACGGCTCGATTATCGAGACGCCGATCACGACGAATTTCCGCGAAGGTCTGAACGTCCTTCAGTACTTCATCTCGACCCACGGCGCTCGTAAGGGCCTGGCCGACACCGCGCTGAAGACAGCCAACTCCGGTTACCTGACCCGCCGTCTGGTCGACGTCACGCAAGACTTGGTGATTACCGAGGACGACTGCGGGACGCCGAACGGCTTCGTGGTCAAGGCCCTGGTCGAGGGCGGCGAAGTCATCGAGCCGTTGCGCGAGCGGATTCTCGGCCGTGTCACCATCGACGATCTGGTCGACCCGGAAACCCAGGAAACGGTCATCTTCGGCGGTACCATGCTCGACGAGGACCTGGTCGACCTGATCGACAAGCTGGGCATCGACGAAGTCAAGGTCCGCACCCCGCTCACCTGCGATACCCGCTACGGTTTGTGCGCCAAGTGCTACGGCCGCGATCTCGGCCGCGGCATGCTGGTCAATGCCGGTGAATCGGTCGGCGTCATCGCCGCCCAGTCGATCGGTGAACCGGGCACGCAGCTGACCATGCGGACCTTCCACGTCGGTGGCGCCGCTTCCCGGGCTGCCGTTGCCTCGCAAGTCGAAGCCAAGTCGGCCGGCACCATCCGCTATACCTCCAACATGCGCTACGTTACCAGCGCCAAGGAGGAGAAGGTGGTCATTTCCCGTTCCGGCGAAGTGCTGATTACCGATGACCACGGCCGTGAGCGCGAGCGCCACAAGGTGCCGTATGGCGCCATGCTGCTGGCCGACGAAGGCAAGGCGGTCAAGGCCGGCGCCAAGCTGGCCACCTGGGACCCGCATACCCGTCCGATCGTTGCCGAGTACGCTGGTACCGTGAAGTTCGAGAACGTCGAGGAAGGTGTCACCGTGGCCAAGCAGGTCGACGATGTGACCGGCCTGTCCACCCTCGTCGTGATTGACCACAAGCGCGGCGGCAAGGCGGCGACCAAGGGCCTGCGCCCGGTTGTCAGGCTGCTTGACGAGGCCGGCCAGGAAGTGAAAGTTCACGGCAGCGACCACTCGGTCTCCATCGCTTTCCAGGTCGGCTCGATCATTTCGGTGGCCGACGGCCAGCAAGTCGGCGTCGGCGACGTGCTCGCCCGCATGCCGCAGGAATCGGCCAAGACCCGCGACATTACCGGCGGTTTGCCGCGCGTCGCCGAACTGTTCGAAGCCCGCACGCCGAAGGACGCGTCGGTGCTGGCCGAATTTACCGGCACTATTTCGTTCGGCAAGGACACCAAGGGTAAGCAGCGTCTGATCATCACCGATCTCGACGGCACCGCCCACGAGTACCTGATTCCGAAAGACAAGCATGTGCTGGTGCACGACGGCCAGGTAGTCAACAAGGGCGAGAAGATCGTCGAAGGCCTGCCCGATCCGCACGACATCCTGCGCTTGCAGGGTGTCGAGGCGCTGGCCCGCTACATCACCGACGAAGTACAGGACGTCTATCGCTTGCAGGGTGTGAAGATCAACGACAAGCACATCGAAGTGATCGTCCGCCAGATGTTGCGCCGGGTGACCATCGTCGAGCCGGGTGACAGCAAGTTCATCAAGTCGGAGCAGGTCGAGCGTGCCGAGTTGCTGGCCGAGAACGACCGCATGGTTGCCGAGGACAAGCTGCCGGCGACCTTCGAGAACATGCTGCTGGGTATCACCAAGGCCTCGTTGTCGACCGATTCCTTCATTTCCGCGGCGTCTTTCCAGGAAACCACCCGCGTGCTCACCGAGGCGGCCATCATGGGCAAGCGCGACGAGCTGCGCGGTCTCAAGGAAAACGTCATCGTCGGCCGTCTCATTCCGGCCGGTACCGGTCTGGCCCATCACCGCAGCCGCAAGGCGCAGGCGCTGGGCCAGGACCAGGCCGCCGACCGGGTGTTCGAGCCGGTTGTTGCGGAAGGGGCGGAGCAGGAGGCGGACCAGGGGGTCTAAGCCGTGCGCAACCTCCAGGTCGCGTTGACATGGGGGTTGATCAACCATAGAATCTATGGTCTTTGTCGGCGGAGGCTAATCATTGTCTCCGCTTGGGATAACAAAATTGCCGTCGTGCCCTGTTTGTGGGGCCCGGCCGTTGAAGGAAGTTCGATATGCCGACTATCAACCAGCTCGTGCGCAAGCCGCGCGTTGCCGAGGTTACCAAGAGCAAGGTGCCTGCTCTGGAAAAGTGCCCGCAGAAGCGCGGCGTGTGCACCCGCGTTTACACCACCACCCCGAAGAAGCCGAACTCCGCGCTGCGTAAGGTCTGCAAGGTTCGCCTGACGAACGGCTTCGAGGTCATTTCCTATATCGGCGGTGAAGGCCACAACCTGCAGGAGCACTCCGTGGTCCTGATCCGTGGTGGTCGTGTCAAGGACTTGCCCGGTGTGCGTTACCACACCGTGCGTGGCTCCCTGGATACCCAGGGCGTCAAAGATCGTAAGCAGGCCCGTTCCAAGTACGGTGCCAAGCGTCCGAAGGCTGCCTGATTTTTTCAGCGGCTTGAGTAAGTGGCCGTCCCATTGGGCGGTCGGGAGAGGCCGGGAGGGCGTTGCCCTAGCCCGGCTTTTCAACTGAATCGTGTTTAATAGAGGTCAATATGCCCCGTCGTCGTGAAGTACCCAAGCGCGACATTCTGCCGGATCCGAAGTTCGGCAATGTCGAAGTCTCCAAGTTCATTAACGCCATCATGCAGAGCGGCAAGAAGTCGGTTGCCGAGCGCATCGTCTATGGTGCTTTCGGCATCATCTCCAGCAAGTCCGGCAAGGACCCGCTGGAAGTGTTTACTGCCGCCATGGGCAATGTGCGCCCGATGGTCGAAGTGAAATCCCGTCGCGTCGGCGGCGCCAACTACCAGGTGCCGGTGGAAGTCCGCCCGGCCCGTCGCGCCGCGCTGGCCATGCGCTGGCTGCGCGAATCTGCGCGCAAGCGTTCCGAGAAGTCGATGGGCCAGCGCCTTGCCGCCGAGATGATGGAAGCCGCTGAAAACCGCGGCGGTGCCGTGAAGAAGCGCGATGAAGTGCATCGCATGGCCGAAGCCAACAAGGCCTTCGCCCACTTCCGCTTCTAATTCGCAAAGGACCTACCGTGGCTCGTAAAACCCCCATTGAGCGCTACCGCAATATCGGTATCAGCGCCCACATCGACGCCGGCAAGACCACCACGACCGAGCGCATCCTGTTCTACACCGGTGTTAATCACAAACTCGGCGAAGTGCACGATGGCGCTGCCACCACGGACTGGATGGAGCAGGAGCAAGAGCGCGGCATCACCATCACCTCGGCTGCCGTGACCTGTTTCTGGAAGGGCATGGATCTGTCGCTGCCCGAGCATCGCTTCAACATCATCGATACGCCGGGACACGTCGATTTCACCATTGAAGTCGAGCGTTCGATGCGCGTGCTCGATGGCGCCTGCATGGTCTATTGTGCCGTGGGCGGCGTTCAGCCGCAGTCGGAAACCGTTTGGCGTCAGGCCAACAAGTACAAGGTGCCGCGTCTGGCCTTTGTCAACAAGATGGACCGAACCGGCGCGAATTTCTTCAAGGTCTACGAGCAGTTGCGCCTGCGCCTGAAGGCTAATCCTGTGCCGGTCGTGATTCCGATTGGCGCCGAGGATAACTTCAAGGGTGTGGTTGATCTGCTCAAGATGAAAGCGATCATCTGGGACGATGCCTCGCAGGGGATGAAGTTCGAGTATCAGGATATTCCGGCTGAACTGGCGGCGGATGCGCAAAAGTGGCGCGAGAACATGATCGAGGCCGCCGCTGAGGCCAGCGAAGATCTGATGAACAAATACCTCGAAGAAGGCGATCTGCCCGAGGCTGACATCAAGAGCGGTCTGCGCGCGCGTACCATCGCCACAGAAATCCAGCCCATGCTGTGCGGCACCGCGTTCAAGAACAAGGGCGTGCAACGCATGCTGGATGCCGTGATCGAATACCTGCCCTCGCCGGTGGATATCCCGCCGGTGGATGGCATCGATGACGACAACAAGGAAGTGCAGCGCAAGGCGGAAGACAATGAGCAGTTTTCCGCGCTGGCTTTCAAGATGATGGACGACAAGTACGTTGGCAACCTGACCTTCGTGCGCGTCTATTCGGGCGTGCTATCCAAGGGCGATACCGTTTACAACTCCGTCAAGGGCAAGAAGGAACGCATCGGCCGTATCGTGCAGATGAGCGCCAATGACCGCGAGGAAATCGAAGAAATCCGCGCTGGCGACATTGCCGCCTGTATCGGCCTGGCCGATGTGGCGACTGGTGAAACGCTGTGCGACCCGGCCAAGCCCATCGTGCTGGAACGCATGGTCTTCCCGGAGCCGGTGATTCACGTCGCGGTTGAGCCGAAAACCAAGGCTGACCAGGAAAAAATGGGCATCGCGCTGGGCCGTCTTGCCCGCGAAGATCCCTCGTTCCGCGTGCGTACCGATGAAGAGTCTGGTCAGACCATCATCTCCGGCATGGGCGAATTGCACCTCGAAATCATCGTCGACCGCATGAAGCGCGAATTCAACGTTGATGCCGCTGTCGGCGCGCCGCAGGTGGCCTACCGCGAATGCATCAAGAAGGCGGTCGAGCAGGAAGGCAAGTTTGTCAAGCAGTCGGGCGGCCGCGGCCAGTTCGGCCACGTCTGGCTCAAGATTGAGCCGAACGAAGCCGGCAAGGGCTACGAGTTCGTCGACGCCATCAAGGGCGGCGTCGTGCCGCGCGAATACATCCCGGCGGTCGACAAGGGCTTGCAGGATGCCATCACCAGCGGCGTGCTGGCCGGCTTCCCGGTCGTGGATATCAAGTTCACGCTGTTCGACGGCTCCTATCATGATGTCGACTCGAACGAAAACGCCTTCCGCATGGCCGCCTCGATGGCCTTCAAGGATGGCATGAGGAAGGCCAGCCCGACGCTGCTCGAGCCGATGATGGCAGTCGAGGTCGAAACGCCGGAAGACTACATGGGCAACGTGATGGGCGATCTGTCCTCGCGTCGCGGCATGGTCCAAGGCATGGAAGATCAGGTTGGCGGCATCAAGGTCATCAAGGCCGAAGTGCCGTTGTCCGAGATGTTCGGCTACGCTACCTCGCTGCGTTCGCTGTCGCAGGGGCGCGCCACCTACTCGATGGAATTCAAGCACTATACCGAGGCGCCGAAGAACGTCGCCGAGGCTGTCATTAACAAGAAGTAACCCGTCTTATTGGAGAACCGATAATGGCTAAGGAAAAATTTGAACGTACCAAGCCGCACGTGAACGTTGGGACGATTGGTCACGTTGACCACGGCAAGACGACGCTGACGGCGGCGATCACCACCGTGCTCGCCTCGAAGTTTGGTGGCGCGGCTAAGGCATACGACCAGATCGACGCGGCGCCGGAAGAAAAGGCGCGCGGCATCACCATCAACACAGCCCACGTCGAATACGAAAC
>JAISPT010000065.1 GCA_031274715.1 Azonexus sp.
ACTTGGCCTAGAAAAGACCTGATGGAAAGCCGTTTTAAAGAGCTTGGGATTAAACCTTCAAAAACCTACTCTGGCCCAATGAACGACGGACCCTTGGAACGAACGGATGGGGTCAAATAATCATGGCTGATGCAATCGCACCGAAAGTTCAATCCGTCGAAAACATGGTCAAACGCGCACGCAGCATCACACGCAACCCCAATTCGCCGGCATGTCCCGTTTGCCATGTCAAGCTCTGGATCAGCCTGTTCTTTGATGGTACCGGCAACCATCGGGAGAAGGATTTTCCGAAATGCCATTCCAACGTGGCCGCCTTGTTCGATGCCCATTTGGATGACCCCGAGAAAGGCATCACCCGCCTCTATTACGAAGGGCTGGGCCGGAAGTTCAGCTTCCGGGAGCGTTATGAGGAGCGCATGATCCCTACGGCAACCGGAAATCGGCCGTTAAAAATAGAAGGTTACGAGGAATCGGATGATCGAAGGATGGGCAAAGCCTTTGCCGACGGAATTACCGAGCGGCTTGAGAAGGCCGTTTTTGATTTCACCAAAACCGTTGAAGATTGGCGAGCGCTACGGAAAGTTGACGAAATCAACCTCGCCGTCTTCGGTTTTTCCCGTGGCGCGACCGAAGCGCGGGCCTTCCTGCATTGGCTGGCGGCGCACAGCAAGGTCAAGAAGGCGGGACTGAAACTGAGCTATGACGGCCTGCCGCTCAATGTGAAGTTCCTTGGTCTGTTCGATACGGTCGAATCGGTCGGCGGGGCCGGTACCAACAAGAAACCGGAAACCATCAAGACCAAGGTGCCGCCGTTCGTCGAAAAGTGCACGCATATCGTCGCCGCGCATGAACTACGGGCGGCGTTTCCGCTGACGGAGGTGAACAGCCATCACAAGTGCGCCGTTTATCCCGGCGCGCATGCCGACGTGGGCGGCGGCTACGCACCGGAGGAACAGGGCCGCTCGAATCAACTGGCACGAATCGCGTTGTTGCAGATGCTCGACGAAGCACGAGGGGCTGGTCTGAAAATGATGTCGCTAGGAGAACTGAAAGCTAGTGAGCGGTGGGATGACAGATTCAAGCCTTCCTTCGACGTTCCCCAGTCCGTCATTCAGGCGCTGAACCATTACATAGCCGCCGTCGGCCCGTCGGGAAATGTCGTCCAGCATTTCCAGACCCATATGGATCAATACTGGCGCTGGATCGATGCTGGTCTGGCCGTCGAGGACGTGGAGCAGAAACGCAAAGCCTATCAGGGCAACAAGAAACGCGAGAAGGAGTTCCAGGTCATGCGGCATTTGCTGACCTGTCTGGCGCGAACCCCCGAAGGGCGGGGAAGCGGTGCGAATTTTCCGCCCAAGCGTGGGGCGGTTACTGCTCCCGTCGAGCATTTTTTCGAGAACTATGTGCACGACTCGTTCGAGCATTTCTCGGCCAGCGGCGGAACAACGCAAACCGATCTCAGCGACGCGAATTACTACCAGCTGCGAACGAGGCTGCAACCCGTCGGGTAGGGCCTATCGTTTCCACAGCCAGAATGCCCAGGACTGCCACGGGTTGGGACACGCACCTTGGCCCCATCGGTAAGGTTAGGCGCGAGGCTTGAGGCATTGCTGCGCGCTTAGTTGGCCGCGCGCCTGACATTGCGCTCAATCGGAGGACCTGCGGCGGCCGCTTACCTTGGGCATTACAACGGCGTCAGTTTGGCGTATTCGAGGGCCAGCCACTTCATGCCGGTGGCACCGAAATTGACCTGCACGCGGGCATCGGCGCCGCGTCCCTCGGTGGCGACGATGACGCCGACGCCGAACTTGGCGTGCTCGACGCCCTGGCCGATGCGCAGGCCGCCGGCCGGCGCCGGCTCGGCGTAGCCGCCGCCGAAACTGCCGTAAGCCGGCGCAGCGGCAGGCGCCGCCTTCTTGTTCAGTTTCTTCAGCAAGGTCTCAGGAATTTCGTCAAGGAAGGCCGACGGCACGCAGTAGCGGGTCTGGCCATGCAGCATCCGGGTCTGCGCGCAGCTCACGTAAAGCCGGCGGCGGGCGCGCGTGACCGCGACGTACATCAGCCGGCGCTCTTCCTCAAGGCCGTCGCGCCCTTGGTTGACCGAGTTCTCGTGCGGGAACAAGCCCTGCTCCAGGCCGGTGATGAAGACCACGTCGAATTCCAGACCCTTGGCCGCGTGCACCGACATCAACTGGACCGCCTCCTGCCCTTCGCCGGCCTGATGCTCGCCAGCCTCCAAGGCGGCCAGCGTCAGGAAGGAGACCAGCGCGCCGCCCTCGCCGATCGCCCCCTCGTCGTCGACGAAAGTGGCGGCGGCGTTAATCAGTTCGTCGAGGTTTTCGAGGCGCTCCTGGCCTTCCTTCTCGCTGCGGTAGTGCTGGGCCAGGCCGGATTTCTCGATGACGTGCTCGACGACTTCCGGCAGCGGCAAGCCCTCGGTCTCAGTGCGCAAAGCTTCGATCAGGCGGATGAAAGCGCCGACGGTCTGGCCGGCCTTGCCGCTCAACGAAGCGGCGGCGTTGTAAAGGCTGGAGTTGAATTGATGGGCCGTGGCTTGCAGGCTCTCCAGCGAGCGGGCGCCAATGCCGCGGGTCGGGAAATTGACCACGCGTAGGAAGGCGGTATCGTCGTCCGGATTGACCAAGAGGCGCAGATAGGCCAGCGCATGCTTGATCTCCTGGCGCTCGAAGAAGCGCAAGCCGCCGTAGACCTTGTACGGCACATTCCTGGTGAACAACTCGTTTTCCAGCACCCGCGACTGGGCATTGGAGCGATAGAGCACGGCGATCTGCAACGGCGAAACACCATCGCGCACCAGCTCGCGGATTTCTTCGACCACGAAGCGCGCCTCGTCGAGATCGGACCAGGCCTCGAAGGCACGGATCGGTTCGCCGTCGCCGGCATCGGTCCACAGGTTTTTGCCCAGGCGTTCGCGGTTGTTCTGGATCAGCGCGTTGGCGGCAGCCAGGATGTTGCCGTGCGAACGGTAATTCTGCTCCAGGCGGATGATGTGGTCACCGGCGTAGTCGCGCTCGAAATCGCGCATGTTACCGACCTCGGCGCCGCGGAAGGCGTAGATGCTCTGGTCGTCGTCACCGACCGCGAAGACCTTGGCACCGCCGCCGGCCAGCAACTGCAGCCAGGCGTATTGCAAGCGATTGGTGTCCTGGAACTCGTCGACCAGGATGGCGCGAAAGCGCTCCTGGTAATGTCGGCGCAGCGGCTCGTTGCGCTGCAGCAATTCGTGGCAGCGCAACAGCAGTTCGGCGAAATCGGCAACGCCTTCGCGGTTGCACTGGTTTTCGTATTCGGCGTAAAGCTCGACGCGCTTCTGCGTGTAATTGTCGTAGGCCTCGGCCTGCGCCGCACGCACGCCTTGCTCCTTGTGCGCATTGATGAAATGGCACAACTCGCGCGGCGGGTACTTTTCGTCGTCGACATTGAGATTCTTCAGCAGGCGCTTGACCATCGCCAACTGGTCGGCCGTATCGAGAATCTGGAAACTCTGCGGCAGCCCAGCCTCGCGGTGGTGAGCGCGTAGCAGCCGGTTGCACAAGCCGTGGAAGGTGCCGATCCACATGCCGCGCGTGTTGATCGGCACCAGTGCCGACAGGCGCGCCGTCATTTCTTTGGCCGCCTTGTTGGTGAAAGTCACGGCCAAGATGCCGTGCGGCCCGACCTGGCCGGTGGACATCAGCCAGGCGATACGCGTCGTCAGTACCCGCGTCTTGCCGCTGCCGGCGCCGGCCAGGATCAGCGCATGTACCGGCGGCAGGGTCACCGCTTGCAACTGAGGTGGATTGAGGTGGTCGAGAAGGTTGGACATTGCGTCAAGTCCCAAACAAAGCAGTTACCGAAGGGGGCAAGGCGGGTAAGCCCTGCTTAGCGAATGGCGTGGCCAATTACTTGAATTGATGCGAGATCGTGAAAAATTTCACTAAAAAAGCTGCACAGGCCTAAAGCTGCGAAGTATACTTGCCGAAAATATGTTGCAGCGCACAAAACTTTCCGCCCACAAGGCACTCAAAGCAAACGTGGTTATCGCCACCGAGCTAAAGGAGTAACTAGCATGAAAAAACACAATCTGACCGCACCCAAAATTCTGCCCTGGATCGCCCGCAAGGCCGGCATCAGCGACGAACTGGCCTTGAAACTCTGGCGTCGTGCCGTTTCCGAAGCCGAATTTCTGACCAACAAGGCCGAAGGTTCCGATTACTGGGGCCTGTCCGTCGAGCGTTTCCTCGCCCTCGTCGAGAATGAGGTTGGCGAAACGCCGCAATACAGCCTGACCCCGGCACCGCGCCTGTCCTGGATATGGCGCCACCAGACCCGGATGTCGCTGCTGTCGCTGATGGCCGCCGAGAACACCTACCGCTACTGGCAAAACGCCTGGGGGCGGATGTGCGATCAGTACAAGATCGCCGCCTGAGCGAACGGATCTAACCGCGGGTCAAGCACAGGCCCCGCCATTCACGGCGGGGTGGGCAAGACAGGCGACCTCGGCGCTGCAAGCGCCTCTGACTCGTGGCGAGGAAGCTCCTAGCTTCAGCCTGGAGTGACTCACCGAAAGACGGGCATGTAGGTCCGTCTTTTTGTTTCTGCGTGGTCGTCAGGCCCGGGCCCCGCCGCCACGACCCATCCGGGCTTGCCGGCACAGCAGCGGAAATTCCCCTGGCGGCGCGGCTGCGGCTGGACACTGGCACGAGCCAGTATAATTATGGGCTTATTTCATGATTTTTCAGCGAAAGCCCATGCAGGACAAATACATTCCGGCCGACATCGAACGTGCCGCCCAGCAGCACTGGGACCAGACCGGCGCCGCTCGCGCCGTTGAAGACCACGCCAAGCCGAAGTACTACTGCCTGTCGATGTTCCCGTACCCGTCCGGGAAACTGCACATGGGTCACGTGCGCAATTACACCATCGGCGACGTCCTGTCGCGCTTTCACGCCATGCAGGGCTACAACGTACTGCAGCCGATGGGCTGGGACGCCTTCGGCATGCCGGCCGAGAATGCCGCGCTGGCCAACAACGTGGCGCCGGCCGGCTGGACGTATTCCAATATCGGCTACATGAAGCAGCAGTTGCAGTCGCTCGGCTTCGCCATCGACTGGCAGCGCGAATTCGCCACCTGCGCACCCGAGTATTACCGCTGGGAACAATGGCTGTTTACCCGTCTCTACGCCAAGGGCCTCGTATACAAGAAGCTCGGCACCGTGAACTGGGATCCGGTCGATCACACCGTGCTAGCCAACGAGCAGGTCATCGACGGCCGTGGCTGGCGCTCCGGCGCGCTGATCGAGAAGCGCGAGATCCCCATGTACTACATGAAGATCACCGCCTACGCCGAGGAATTGCTGACCGAACTCGACAAGCTGACCGGCTGGCCGGAACAGGTACGGCTGATGCAGAAGAACTGGATCGGCAAGAGCACCGGCGTGCGCTTCGCCTTCCCCTATGAACTGGACGGCCGGCAAGAGAAGCTGTGGGTGTTTACGACTCGCGCCGACACCATCATGGGCGTCACCTTCGTCGCCGTCGCCGCCGAACATCCGCTGGCCACCCGCGCCGCGCAGGACAACCCGGAACTCGCCGCCTTCATCGCCGAATGCAAGCAGGGTGGCGTCGCCGAGGCCAATCTGGCGACGATGGAAAAGAAGGGCCTGCCGACCGGCATTTTTGTCGCCCACCCGCTGACCGGCGAACAGGTCGAGGTCTGGGTCGGCAACTACGTGCTGATGAGCTACGGCGACGGTGCCGTGATGGCCGTGCCGGCACACGACGAACGCGATTTCCATTTCGCGAAGAAATACAACCTGCCGATCAAACCGGTCGTACTTCCCGGCGGATTGTCCTTGAAAACAGGTAGCACTCCTGCTCCGGCAGATGTATCAGATGTTAGGCCGATAGAACATCTTTGGGCCGGCGAATGGAACATTGACTTTGGAATTCATGGCGAACTATTCAATTCCGGCAAGTATGACGGCCTGAACTACGAAGCTGCGGTTGACGCGATCGCCACCGACCTGGCCACCAAGGGCCTGGGTGAGAAGAAAACCCAGTTCCGCCTGCGTGACTGGGGCATCTCGCGCCAGCGCTACTGGGGCTGCCCGATCCCGATCATCCATTGCCCGAGCTGCGGCGACGTGCCGGTGCCGGACGAGAAACTGCCGGTCGTACTGCCGGAGAACGTCGAGATCACCGGCGCCGGTTCGCCGCTGGCCAAGATGCCCGAATTCTACGAGTGCCAATGCCCGAAGTGCGGCGGCAATGCCCGGCGCGAAACCGACACCCTGGACACCTTCTTCGAGTCGTCCTGGTACTTCCTGCGCTATGCCTGCCCGGACAACGCCACAGCCATGGTCGACGAGCGCGTCGGCTACTGGTGCAAGGGCGGCATCGACCAGTACATCGGCGGCATCGAGCATGCCATTCTGCACCTCCTGTATTCGCGCTTCTTCACCAAGCTGATGCGCGACGTCGGGCTGATCGGCGATCTCGGTGAGCCGTTCGCCAACCTGCTGACCCAGGGCATGGTCGTCGCCCCGACCTTCTACCGCGAGGGCGAAAACGGCAAAAAGCTGTGGATCAACCCGGCCGACGTCGATGTCGTCACTGACGAACGTGGCCGCCCGACCGGCGCGACGCTCAAGGCCGACGGCCAGCCGGTGACGATCGGCGGTACCGAGAAGATGGCGAAATCGAAGAACAACGGCGTCGACCCGCAAGCGCTGATCGACCAGTACGGTGCCGACACGGCGCGACTGTTCATCATGTTCGCCGCGCCGCCGGATCAGTCGCTGGAATGGTCGGATGCCGGCGTCGAAGGCGCCTTCCGCTTCCTGCGCCGCTTGTGGAAGCTGGTGGTCGACCACGTCCAGGCCGGCCTCGTTACCGCCTGCACCAACAACGACGGCCTGAGTGCCGCCCAGGCTGACCTGCGGCGCAAGCTGCACCAGACCATGGGCAAGGTCGCCGACGACTACGGCCGGCGCAAGCAGTTCAACACCGCCATCGCCGCCGTGATGGAATTGCTCAACGCCTACGATAAAACTCATCTGACCGACACCGCTGGCCGCGCCCTGGCCCAGGAAGTCCTGGAGAGCGCGGTACTGCTGCTGTTCCCGATCGTGCCACACATCGGCCAGGCGCTTTACGGCGAACTCACGCCAGGTTCCGACGCCTGCCGCGCCGCTTTTCCCAAGGTCGACCCAGCGGCGCTGAAACAGGACGAGATCGAGCTGGTGGTGCAGGTCAACGGCAAGCTGCGCGGTGCCATTCGCGTGCCGGCCGGCGCCGACAAGGCAGCCATCGAGGCCGCCGCGCTGGCCAATCCGGACGCACAGAAATTCATGGACGGCAAGCCGGCGAAGAAAGTCGTCGTCGTGCCGGGCCGCCTGGTCAACATCGTCGTCTGAGGAAGACCGCCATGCTGCTGCGCTCCCTGGCCGTCCTGCTGCTCGCCGCAGTCGTTGCCGGCTGCGGCTTTCAACTGCGCGGCGCGCAGAGCGCCGCGCTGCCCTACAAGACCCTGCACATCGCCCTGCCGGAAACCTCCGAGGTCCGCATCTGGCTCGAGCGTTACATCCGGGCCAGTGGCACCACCACGCTCGTCGACAACGCCAAGGAGGCGGAGGCGATCTTCCAGCAACTGTCGGACAACCGCCAGAAAACCATCCTCAGCGTCAATGCCCAGGGCCGCATACGCGAACACCGATTGCAGTTGACCTACCGCTTCCGCATCGTCAACGCCAAGGGCCAGGAGATCGTCCCCCCCAATGAGCTAAGCTTGAGCCGCGACCTTACCTACGACGATTCCAACGTGCTGGCCAAGGATCAGGAAGAGCGCCTGCTGTGGCGCGACATGACCAGCGAACTGGTCAGCCAGATCATGCGCCGGCTGTCGCTGATCAAGCCGAAGGACCCCAACCAGGAAGACGACGAGTAATGCTGCTCAAGGGCGAACAGCTCGCCGCGCATCTCGAGCGCGATTTGCGTCCGCTGTATGTTTTGTACGGCGACGAACCGCTGCTGGTCCTGGAGGCAGCCGATACCATCCGCGCCAAAGCTCGCCAGCAGGGTTACAGCGAACGCGAGGTGTTGACGGTGTTGCCGCAATTCGACTGGGGCCAGTTGCTGGCCGCCGGCGGCAACCTGTCGCTGTTCGGCGATCGCAAACTGATCGACCTGCGTATCCCCACCGGCAAGCCGGGCAAGGAAGGCAGCGCGGTGCTGCAACAATGGTGTCAGCATCTATCGCCGGACACCCTGCTGCTGGTGACCCTGCCCGAACTCGACTGGCGCGAGGAAAAGGCAGCTTGGTTCACGGCCCTGGCCAATGCCGGCGTCGCCTTGAAACTGAATGCCCCGCCGCTAGCCGAGCTGCCGGGCTGGATTGCCGGCCGGCTGCGCCGCCAGCAGCAAAGCGCCGAGATCGAAAGCCTCAAATTCGTCGCCGAGCGCGTCGAAGGCAACCTGCTTGCCGCCCATCAGGAAATCCAGAAACTCGGCCTGCTCTATCCGCCCGGCCCCTTGTCCGCCGCCCAGATCCGCGATGCCGTGCTCAACGTCGCCCGCTACGACATCGACGGGCTGCGCGAAGCGCTGCTGGCTGGCGACATCGGCCGCCTGACCCGGACTCTCGACGGCCTAATGCAGGAAGGCGAGGCGCCGCCGCTGGTGTTGTGGGCGATGAGCGAGGAAATCCGCGCCCTGGCTGCAATCCGCAGCGGCCTCGACAATGGCCGGCCGCTCGAACTGCTACTCAAGGAAGCCAAGGTCTGGGGACCGCGCCAGATCGCGGTCAAAAAGGCCCTGCAGCGCCTGAGCACGGCCACCCTAGAAGCCGCCCTACGGCAAGCCGGGCGCATCGACCGTCTGGCCAAGGGTATCGGCCAGGGTAATCTATGGGAGGAATTCCTGCGCTTGGGCCTCGGCCTGTGTTCAGACGGCCGGCTGATTGCCCATCCCACGGGCACCGCAGCCTTTCTCAAATAGCGTACCGGCCCGGCGGACGGGAAAACGGCCCTGCGCTTGGTGCCTGATCCGGTCGAAAGGGGAGCAGTTTAAGCGGTCTTGCCGCTCATCGAATCGTCCGGTCCCAGGTCTTCCCAGATGCAATCGCATTCCTGGCGCACATCGTGCAGACCGGGCCTGGTCTGGCCCTGGACCAGACACTCCCCCAGACATCCATCGTCGACCACCACCACGTTCATATCGGCATCGACGCGGCGTGCACCATCCCAATAACTACACGTCGCACAAATCTTTACTTCAGTCGGCAGAATCAATTTCCCGGCCATCTCGTCCTCGATGGAAAGCCCTTTCGTCATTGCCGGTAAGAGTTTACCGCGTTCCGGAAGTTCCCTGTAGTTTGTCTGGCTATAATGGCTCATTGCTCGATCCGTAGAAGAATCATGGATATCAAGGACTATATGCAGACACTCGGCCGCCAGGCCCGTGCCGCCTCGCGCCGCCTGGCGTCGGCGACGACGGCCGAGAAGAATGCCGCGCTGCTGCATCTCGCCGCCGCATTGCGCCGCGACAAGGCGGCGCTGCTCGCGGCTAACGCAGAGGATCTCGCCGCCGCCCGCGCCAACGGCCTGGAAACCGCCCTGGTCGACCGCCTGACGCTGACCGACAAAGGCGTCGACAACATGGCCGAAGGCGTCGAACAGGTGGCCAAGCTACCCGACCCGATCGGCGAAATGACCGACATCAAGTATCGTCCGACCGGCATCCAGGTGGGTAGGATGCGCGTGCCGCTAGGCGTCATCGGCATCATTTACGAGGCCCGCCCAAACGTTACCGCCGATGCCGCGGCGCTGTGCCTGAAGTCCGGCAACGCCGCGATCCTGCGTGGCGGTTCGGAAGCCATCCACTGCAACCGCGCCATCGCCGCATTGGTACAGGAAGCGCTGCAGGCCGCCGGCTTGCCGGCCGAGGCCGTGCAGGTGGTGGCCACCACCGACCGCGCCGCCGTCGGCGAGTTGATCACGATGCGCGAATTCGTCGACGTCATCGTCCCGCGCGGTGGCAAAGGCCTGATCGCCCGCCTCCTGGCCGAATCACGGGTGCCGATGATCCAGCACCTCGACGGCAATTGCCACGTCTATCTGGAAACCCAGGCCGATCCGGCGAAAGCGCTGAAGATCGTCGAAAACGCCAAGACCCAGCGCTATGGCACCTGCAACACGGCCGAATCGCTGCTGGTCGACCGCGCCGCCGCCACCACGCTGCTGCCGCCCATCGCCCGGATGCTGAGCGAAAAGGGTGTCGAAATCCGCGGCTGCACCGAAACCTGCGCCATCGTCCCGAACGCCATGGCGGCCACGGAAGAGGACTATTACACCGAATATCTGGCGCCAATCATCTCGGTCAAGGTGGTGGCCGGCGTCGACGAGGCAATCGCCCACATCAACCAGTATTCCTCGCACCACACCGAAGCCATCGTCACCGACAACCACCCGCTGGCCATGCGCTTCCTGCGCGAGGTCGATTCGGCCTCGGTCATGATCAACGCTTCGACCCGTTTTGCCGACGGGTTCGAGTACGGTTTAGGCGCTGAGATCGGCATCTCGACCGACAAGATTCACGCCCGCGGCCCAGTCGGCCTCGACGGTCTAACCTGCCAGAAATGGGTCGTGCTGGGAGATGGGCACGTTCGCAGCTAAAATTTTTCGCGAAGCAGATTGCAAGGAGAAAATACATGCCTATCACTTGGACCGCCGACCTGAACACAGGCATCGATGTCATCGATCACCAGCATCGCCGCATCGTCGATTTCGTCAATGACCTCGAAGCCGCACAGGTTCTCGGCGACAAGCAAAGGATCAAGTCGATCGTTGACGATTGCGTCGATTACACCCTGTCGCATTTCACCTTCGAGGAAAGCCTGCAAGCGGAAGCCGGTTATCCGTACTGCAAGCCGCACAAGAAGGTGCATGAACTGTTCGCACGCAAGGTCGCCGAATACCAGCAGCGCATAGAACTGGGCGACGATGTGGGCGACGAGCTGCACAACATGCTGTCCCGTTGGCTGGTCAATCACATCAAACACGACGATGCCGACTATGTCAGCGCGGTCAAGGCCAATATGAAGATTGAAGCCCCGCTGACCGAGGAAAAAAAGCAGACGAGTTGGTTCCGCAAGCTGTTCGGCTGAGGCGGAAAGCCCTGCCGACTGCAGGAACATCGCCGAGGAGACCGCCGTGATCGCCAATCCTTACGATGCCATCGTTGCCGCCCCTGGCTTTTGCCTGGGCATCCGTTGCAACGAGGACGAAGTGACGGCCATCGACTTCCTCGAACCGCGCCCGGAAATCGCGCCGCAAACACCGCTCGCGGCCGAGGTGGTGCGCCAATTGCGGGCCTATCTGGCCGATCCCGCTCGCGCCTTCAACTTGCCGCTGCGTCCAGCCGGTACGCCTTTCCAGCGCCGCGTCTGGGCCGCCATTGCCGCCATCCCCTACGACCAGACACGTACCTATGGCCAACTTGCCGGCGACTTGCACAACGCCCCGCGTGCCGTTGGCCAGGCCTGTGGCGCCAATCCCTATCCGTTGATCGTGCCCTGCCACCGCGTCGTCGCCAGCGGCGGTGGCCTCGGCGGCTTCGCCCGCGAGCGGGGCGGCTTCCTGCTCAACGTCAAACGCTGGCTGCTCCGGCATGAAGGCAGCCTCCCCGGCTGATCTCACCGAGATCGACGGGTTTTGCGACGCCCTCTGGTTGGCCGACGGACTGGCCAAGGCAACGCTCGACAGCTACCGCTCCGACCTCGGCCGCTTGGCTCTGTGGCTGGCCGAACACGGCCACGAGCCGCTGCTCGACATCCGGGCAGCGACGCTAACCGCCTTCGTCGCCCAGTTATCGCGGCAAACCCGCGCCAGTTCGCAGGCTCGCTACCTATCCACGCTACGCCGCTTCTATCGCTGGCAACTCGGCCGCGGCCGCATCGCCGCCGATCCGACCTTGAAATTGGCCAATCCCTCCCGCCCCGCGCGGCTGCCCAAAGTCATGTCGGAACAACAAGTCGACGCCCTGCTCGCTGCGCCCGATATCGACACGCCACTCGGCCTGCGCGACCGGGCGATGATCGAGGTGATCTACGCCTGCGGCCTGCGCGTTTCCGAACTGGTAATGCTGCGCCTGCACGAAGTCAGTTTCAACGACAATGTGATTCGCGCCCTCGGCAAGGGTAGCAAGGAACGCCTGGTGCCACTCGGCGAAATTGCCGTCGACTGGCTGCGCCGCTATCTGGCCGAAGCACGCTCGGCCATTCTCAAGGGCCGGCACAGCGATGCGCTGTTCGTCACCGGGCGCGGCGGCGCGATGACCCGCCAAGCCTTCTGGCAACTCATCAAGCGCTACGCGCTTAGCGCCGGCATCGCGCCGGATCGCCTGTCGCCGCACGTGCTGCGCCATGCCTTCGCCACCCACCTGCTCAACCATGGCGCCGATCTGCGCGTGGTTCAGTTGCTGCTCGGCCATGCCGACATCTCGACCACGCAGATCTATACCCACGTCGCCCGCGAGCGGCTGAAGAAGCTGCACGCAGAACACCACCCGCGCGGCTGAAAAAACCGGCTCAGACGAAAACGTCGACCTCGAAACCGGATGCCCCATCGGCCAATGTCGCGCCTAGCGCCTCCTGATTCTGCTGCGCTTCCAGCACGGCCTGCTGCTGCTCGGCCTGTAACTGCGCCAGTTGCACTTGCAGCATACTGATTTGCTGCTGAATCAACTCCGCCTGTTTGACTGCATCTTCAGAACCGCCTTCCTGCAACCTGAGCAATTGCATGTGCAAGCTTTCTATGTGTTTCCGGATCGCCGCGACGTGATCGACCGCGGATGCCAGACCAGCCGCTGACAGGCTAGCCAGAATGCTGACGGAAGCGGTGGAACTGATGAGTTCGGACATGTTGCAACCTCCCCTCCTAGGTGATGCGCTGGCATTCCTGCTCACCAGCGAAGCAGGCAATGCTGTTTGAATCCAGTGTAGTTCGACAGCGCGGGTCCGCACAGTAGAATCACTACCATGAGCAAGCCCGAACACGCCCCCGAAACTCCGGCCACCCGATTCCTCAAGGCGCACCGGATACCGTTCTCCAGCCATTTGTACGCCTACGAGGAACACGGCGGCACACGGGTGTCGGCCCGCGAGCTGAACGTCGACGAGCACGCGGTGATCAAGACGCTGGTTTTCGCGGATGAAAATGCCAAGCCGCTGATCGTGTTGATGCACGGTGACCGCAAGGTCTCGGCCAAGGAACTGGCACGCCAAGCCGCTTGCAAGAAGGTCGAGCCGTGCAAGCCGGAAGTTGCCCATCGCCACACCGGCTTCCTGGTCGGTGGCACCAGCCCCTTCGGCACCAAGAAGGCAATGCCGATCTTCATCGAGAAAAGCATCCTCGACCTACCGCTGATTTACATCAACGGCGGCCGCCGCGGTTGTCTGGTTGGCCTCCACCCGCATGACATTCTGCGCACGCTCAAGCCCAGCCTGGTCGAGGTGGCGCTGCCTTGAGGCGGGCTTACCCGTCTCTACCCGTCTGCCTCCAGTTTTTCCCGCCATGTTTGCGGCAGCAGGCCGCGCAACCGTTGGGTGATGGCTTGTTCGCGCCGTTGCCACAGGATGCCCAGTCCGATGATGGCAAAGCCGATCAGCGAAAGCACGAATGGGAACATCATACTGTTCTGGAATACATCCCACGCCAAATGGCCGAGGTAGACCGCAACGCCCATGCCGCCGAACACGGCAAAAGCGCGGCGCGAAAGCACCGCACCCGCGGCAATGAGCAGCAGGTTAATGCACAGGTAGCCAAACTTGCCCCATTCGCTGTCTGAATTCATTGATGTCAGGCCACCCCAGAAGGCCATCAGGCCCGCCAGATACAGCCAAAAGGCGTAGTCGCGTCCGGCGCGCCGCGCATGGCTGGCACGCAGATCGACAACCAACGCGACGACTAACACGGCCAGTCCGAAAAGCGTAGAGATGGTCTTGTACAGATTCCAGTCGTCGCAACCGTAGCTACCGTCGCAGGAAGCCGCCAGCAAACGGGAAAAATCCATGCTCATATACCAGAGCGTGACGGCAATGGGCATGACCAGAAAAGGCAGGCGGTAACGCCACAGCATCACGGCGCCGGCGGCCAGCGTGGACAGCTCCATCACCAGCCAACGCACATCGATCCAGCGGTGGTAGTCACGGTAGGCCCAATTTCTGTCATCGGACCACAGCCCCAAAGCGCCTTGCAGGGCGTAAACCGCCAGCGGCACGAGCGCCAGCGTGAATGCGGCGGTGATTCCGGCGGGAATGCGCAGCTTTTGCCGTAGCAGCCATTCGGTGACGACCAGCCCGATCAATGCGTAGCCGATCGTAATGGCCAGCAAGCCATCGTGACCAAAGCGCTCCCAGCCCAGCGTCATGAACAACGTCATCGCGCCGATAGCGACCAGTCCGCCTAGGTAATACAGGATGTGTGCAGGCCGGAAGGCGGGCACATCCGGCGGCGGCGCGGGTGTATCCGTATCGCCGCTGGCCTCGGCAAAGGCCCACAACGCATTGGCTTGTTGGTCGGTGATGATGCCGCGCTGTGCGGCGGCTGCAAGCCAGGATGGAGTGAGCTTCATGTGGTCTATACCGAGCGTTCGATGCAGACGCCGACGCGCCTGACGCCCGGCATCATGCCGAGCTTAGCAACCGAGACACGGACCCATTGAGCGGCGAAGCTCTCTAGCAGCCAAGTGGCGATGTGCTCGGCCAGCTTTTCCAGCAGGTTGAAGTGGCTGCCGGCCAGGTCACCACGCAGGCGCTCGACAACCGCCGCGTAGTCAACGGTGTCGCGGATGTCGTCGCTAGCCCCGGCCGAGGTCGTGGACACGCCGATCCGCAGCGAAATTTCGACTGTCTGCGGCATGGCTTTCTCGCGCGGATAAATACCAATCCAGGTTTCAGCACGCAGCTCTTCGATGAAAATGATGTCCATGCGGAGTCGGGACGTCCCAGCGGTGTAGAATTTGGCGCGATTGTACCCTAGCCCCCAACCGCCCCCGCCGCCATGTCCGCCGCCCTCGCCATCATCGCCGCTTATCTGCTCGGTTCCGTTCCTTTTGCAATGATCGCGGCCAAGCTGTTCGGCCTGGCCGACCCGCGCACCTACGGCTCGGGCAATCCCGGCGCCACCAACGTGCTGCGTAGCGGCAACAAAAAGGCCGCGCTATTCACCTTGATTGGCGACGCACTGAAAGGCTGGGCCGCCGTCTTCGCCGCCCAGCAGTTCGGGCTGTCCGACACCGTCATCGGCTTGGTCGCGCTGGCCGTTTTCTTCGGCCACCTGTTCCCGGTCTTCCTCCGTTTTAAGGGCGGCAAGGGCGTCGCCACCGGCGCCGGTGTACTGCTCGCCCTCGATCCACTGCTCGGCCTAGCCGTGCTCGCCACCTGGCTGTTCATCGCCTTCGCCTGCCGCTATTCGTCGGCCGCCGCCGTCGTTGCGGCCGCCCTGGCGCCGGTCTACTCGGCGCTCGGCCACGGCGGTGGCAGCCATCTGGCGGTAGTCGGAATCATCGCCATCGCGCTAATCGCCAAGCATTGGCAGAATATCCAGCGGCTGCTGGCGGGCCAGGAAAGCAAGATCGGCAGCAAAAAGAAAAAAGCCTGAACCGGCCACACTGCCCATAGCCGAAAGCAATCCGGCGGATACCGACAATCCATTGGCTCTATCATCAGTCTCGGCCCAGACTGCATGTACCAGATCGTTGCGATCCGCCGAGAGAGAGACTATGAGCAAGAAATGCTGCAAGTCCAAGCCGCCCTGCAAGAACTGCCCGAAGCGCCGAAAGAAAGCCGGCGGCGACAATGAACGGGGTGCCGCGCTGTGCTACTTCGTGCCGTTGGCCGAAATATCCATCAGCGGCCAGCGCGGCTGCACGGCAAACGCGCCAGCCGGCTTGGCCGGCGTGTCGGCCTGTAGCCGCAGGCAACCGGCCAGCGCGATCATGGCACCGTTGTCGGTGCAGAACTCCAGTTCCGGATAGAAAACCCGGTAGCGCTTGCGCCGCGCCTCGTCGTCGAACGCCGCCCGCAGTTGCCGGTTGGCGCCGACGCCGCCGGCCACTACCAACTGCTTCAGGCCGGTCTGCTTGAGCGCTTGCAGCGACTTCCTGACCAGCACGTCGACGATGGCCTCTTGGAAGGCCCGTGCCGCATCGGCTTTGAAAGCCGCCGACAATGGTTCCTGCTGCTCGCGGACCAAGGTCAACACGGCCGTCTTGAGGCCGGAAAAGCTGAAATTGAGATCGCCGGAATACAGCATCGGCCGCGGCAGTTCATGGACTCCAGCGGTACCGGCCTCGGCCAGCTTCGATAGCAGGGCGCCACCGGGATACGGTAGGCCGAGCAGTTTGGCGCTCTTGTCGAAGGCCTCGCCAGCGGCATCGTCGAGCGTCTCGCCGAGCAATTCGTATTCGCCGACCCCGGTCACCCGCATCAACTGGGTATGGCCACCGGAAACCAGCAGCGCGACGAAGGGGAAACTCGGCGGTGTAGCCGACAGCAGCGGCGACAGCAGATGGCCTTCGAGGTGGTGCACTGGTACCGTCGGCTTGTCCAGCGCCAAGGCCAGCGCCTCGGCGAAGGCGCAGCCGACTAGCAGGGCGCCGGCAAGACCGGGGCCGCGGGTATAGGCAACCGCGTCGATATCGGCCAGGCGCCGTCCGGACCGTGCCAACGCCTCGCGCAGCAGCGGCACGGTGCGGCGGATGTGGTCGCGCGAGGCCAGCTCCGGCACCACGCCACCGTACTCGGCATGCATCGCCACCTGCGAGTGCAGGGCGTGCGATAGCAGTCCGGCGGCGCTGTCATAGAGCGCAATGCCGGTTTCGTCACAGGAGGATTCAACACCGAGGATCAACATCGGCGCGCATTTTAGCACTTGAAGCAAAAAGCTTTTTTGCCATATACTGAGAAGTTCTCCGCATCCGAGCGGATACTAATTTGCGCGCACTGCCGTTTACTTGACCTGGCAGGCGCCTGACGGAAGGGGGTGAATCCATATGCCGAATATTCGTGTCAAGGAAAACGAGCCGTTCGAGGTGGCTATCCGCCGCTTCAAGCGCACTGTCGAAAAGACGGGCCTCCTGACCGAGCTGCGCGCTCGCGAGTTCTACGAAAAGCCGACCGCCGAGCGTAAGCGCAAGGCTGCCGCCGCTGTCAAGCGTCAACACAAGCGCCTCCGTAGCCTGACCCTGCCGCCGAAGCTGTACTGATCCAGTCACGGTGATCGCCGCAGGAACCAGCCGCCCGCCTGAACAGCCGGCGGCTTTTTTGTTTGAATTCCCGGAAACAGGGCGCCAACCCCGCGCCTTGTTCCCCACATCCCGACCCCGAGCGCCACGATGAGTCTCAAAGCCCGTATCACCGAAGACATGAAAACGGCCATGAAGGCCAAGGACGCGCCCCGCCTGGCGGCCATCCGCCTGCTGCTTGCCGCCGTCAAGCAGAAGGAGGTCGACGAGCGCCACGAACTCGATGACGACGCCACTGTCGCCGTCATCGAGAAGCTGACCAAGCAACGCAAGGATAGCGTCACCCAGTACGCGGCCGCCGGCCGCCAGGATCTGGCCGATGCCGAGCAATTCGAGATCGCGGTCCTCGCCGCCTACCTGCCGGAAAAAATGAGTCGGGAGGAGATCGCCGCCACCGTCGCTGCTGCCGTCGCCGAAACCGGTGCCAAGGGACCAGCCGACATGGGCAGGCTGATGGCCGTGTTGAAGCCGCGCCTAGCCGGCAAGGCCGACATGGCCGAGGTTTCACAGCGGGTCAAGGCGGCGCTTGCCTAGCACCGCCCGCGACCATCCGAACCGCCTCGACCGCACGGCCCCGCCATGATTCCCGACACCTTCATCCAGGACCTGCTGGCCCGGATCGACATCGTCGATCTGGTGGACAGCTACGTCCCACTGAAGAAAGCTGGAGCCAACTACGCCGCCTGCTGCCCTTTCCACAACGAAAAATCGCCATCCTTCACGGTCAGTCCAAGCAAGCAGTTCTATCACTGCTTCGGCTGCGGTGCGCACGGCACGGCGATCGGCTTCGTCATGGAATACCAGGGACTCGGCTTCGTCGATGCGGTCAAGGAACTGGCTGGCCGGGCCGGCATGCCGGTGCCGGACAGTGGCGGTGGCGGGTTCCACGACGAGAAACCCGGTCAGACGCGGACGCTGGTCGAGATCATGGCTCGCGCCGCCCAGTACTACAAGGAACAACTCAAGGCCTCGCCGCGCGCCATCGCCTATTGCAAGCAGCGTGGCCTGTCGGGCGAGATCGCCGCCCGCTTCGGCATCGGCTACGCGCCGGATGGCTGGCAGAACCTGCAGGCGGTATTTCCCGACTACAACGCCGATGAACTGAAGCTGGCCGGCCTGGTCATCGAGAATGACAGCGGCCGGCGCTACGACCGCTTTCGTGACCGGCTGATGATCCCGATCATCAACCCGAAGGGCGACATCATCGCTTTCGGCGGTCGCATCATCGACCTGGGCGAGCCGAAATACCTGAATTCGCCCGAGACGCCGCTGTTCGAGAAGGGCCGCGAACTGTTCGGCTTGCCGCAGGCCCGCCAGGCGCTACGCGATACCAACACCGCCATCGTCACCGAAGGCTACATGGACGTCATCGCCCTGGCCCAGAATGGTGTCGGCAACGCCGTAGCGACGCTCGGCACGGCGACCACGGCCACCCACGTTGGCAAGCTGCTGCGCCAGGTCGACCGCGTCGTCTTCTGTTTCGATGGCGACAACGCCGGACGCAAGGCCGCCTGGCGGGCGCTGGAGAATTCGCTGGAGGCGCTAGCCGACAACAAGCGCCTCGGCTTCGTCTTCCTGCCACCGGAGCACGATCCGGATAGCTACATCCGCGCCCAGGGCAAGGCCGAATTCGACCGCCAAGTAATTCAAGCCACGCCGCTGTCCGATTTCCTGCTGCGCGAACTGGCCCAGCGCTGCGATCTGACCAGCTCGGAAGGCAAGGCGCAATTGATTTACGAAGCCAAACCGCTGCTTTTGAAGCTGCCGACGCCGCTGTTGCGCCTGCAACTGGTCAAGCGCTTGGCCGAGGCCAGCGGCTTCGCCCAGAGCGAAGTCGAGCGCCTGTGCGAACTCAAGTCCTTCGTGCCCGCCCCACCGCCCAAGGTCAAGCGCAGCGCTCCGTCGCTGACCCGAAACCTGCTGCGCATTGTCCTGCACAAACCGCAACTCGCCGCCCAACTGCCGCCCGAACTGCTGCCCGACACGCCGGAGCGCCCCGCCCTGCTGCGCCTGCACCAACTGGTGGCCGGCCAGCGTGAGGCGGGCAGCTATGCCGTGCTGCGTGAGCAACTACGCGGCCTGCCGGAGGAAACCATGATCGAGAACGCCGCCGCGGAACTTCTTGGCCAGGCATTTGACGAAACGGAAGCTGAAACCGAATTCCGCGACACCGTCGACAAGCTCCGCGCCGCTGAGCAGAAGCGACTGTTCGCCGAATTGCAGTTGAAAGCACAGCAATTCGGTGTCGCCGGCTTGAGCGCTGCGGAAAAGCAGGCCTATATCCAGTTGCTTGGCACACAGCCAAATCGCAGCTAAGTTGTGGTATAATTTACAGTTTTCTCCAATAACATGGAACGTGTTCATGGCTAAGGCAAAAGACACCGTGAAGGAAGCTCCGAAGGCGCGCATCAGTAAAGCCAAAGAAAAAGCCGCCGAAAAGGCGCTGCTCAACGGCGCCATGGCCGAGACTCAGGAACCGCTCGACGCCGAGGCACGCAAGACGCGACTGAAGGCCCTGATCAAGCTCGGCAAGGAGCGCGGCTATCTGACCTACGCCGAGATCAACGACCACCTGCCGGACGACGTCGTCGATGCGGAAAGTATCGAGGCGATCATTTCCACTTTCAGCGACATGAGCATCCAGGTTTTCGACGAGGCACCCGCCGCCGAAGACCTGTTGATGTCGGACGCTGCTGCTACCGCCACCGATGACGAGGAAGTCGAGGAGCAGGCCGAGCAGGCGCTGTCTACCGTCGATTCCGAGTTTGGCCGTACCACCGACCCAGTACGCATGTACATGCGCGAGATGGGCTCGGTCGAACTGCTGACCCGCGAAGGCGAGATCGAGATCGCCAAGCGCATCGAGGAAGGCCTCAAGCACATGGTGCAGGCCATTTCCGCCTGCCCGACCACCATCGCCGACATTCTCGACTCCGCCGCCAAGGTCGAGGCCGACGAAATGCGCATCGACGAACTGATCGACGGCCTGATTGACCCCAACGCCGTGGTCGCCGAGCCGACTTCCGACGTACCGGAAGAAGAAGAGGCCGGCGAGGACGAGGAATCCGACGATGAGGACGGCGGCAGCGGAGCCGTCTCGGCCTCGTTGCTGCAACTGAAAGCCGACGCGCTGGAGCGTTTCCAGGCCATCCGCACGCTGCGCACCAAGATGCAGAAGGCTCTGAGCAGCAAGGGTTCGCAGGACAAGGCCTATCTCAAGCTGCAGCAGCAGATTTCCGACGAACTGATGAATATCCGCTTCACCTCGCGCTCCATCGAGCGCCTGTGTGACAGCGTGCGCGGCATGGTCGAGCAGGTGCGCGCCTGCGAGCGCAAGATCCAGCAGCTCTGCGTGGACCGCGTAAAAATGCCGCGGCCGCATTTCATCCAGTCCTTCCCCGGCAACGAGATCAATCTCGACTGGGTCGACGCCGAGATTGCCGCCGCGCCGAAGACCTATGTCGCTATCCTGACCCGTAGCGCACCGGATATCAAGGAAGAGCAGAAGAAGCTACTCACCCTGCAGGACCGTATCGGTATTCCGCTCAAGGAACTGAAGGACATCAACAAGCAGATGTCCACCGGCGAAGCCAAGGCCCGCCGCGCCAAGCGCGAGATGACCGAGGCCAACCTGCGCCTGGTGATTTCCATCGCCAAGAAGTACACCAACCGCGGCCTGCAGTTTCTCGACCTGATCCAGGAAGGCAACATCGGTCTGATGAAGGCGGTGGACAAGTTCGAATACCGTCGTGGCTACAAGTTTTCCACCTACGCCACTTGGTGGATCCGCCAGGCCATCACCCGCTCCATCGCCGATCAGGCACGCACCATCCGCATTCCGGTGCACATGATCGAAACCATCAACAAGATGAACCGCATCAGTCGCCAGATTCTGCAAGAAACCGGTGCCGAGCCCGATCCGGCAACGCTGGCGAAAAAGATGGACATGCCCGAGGACAAGATCCGCAAGATCATGAAAATCTCCAAGGAGCCGATCTCCATGGAAACCCCGATCGGCGACGATGACGACTCCCATCTCGGCGATTTCATCGAAGACCTGGCCACCCTGGCCCCGGCCGATGCTGCGATGTACTCCAGCCTGCGCGGCGTCACCAAGGAAATCCTCGACACCCTGACAACCCGCGAAGCCAAGGTGCTGCGCATGCGTTTCGGTATCGAGATGAATACCGACCACACGCTCGAAGAAGTCGGCAAGCAGTTCGATGTCACCCGCGAGCGCATCCGCCAGATCGAAGCCAAGGCCCTGCGCAAGCTGCGCCATCCGAGCCGTTCCGACAAACTGCGTAGCTTCGTCGACACCAGCGGCAGCTAAGTTTTCCGGGCCTGTAGCTCAGTCGGTTAGAGCAGAGGACTCATAATCCTTTGGTCCAGGGTTCGAGTCCCTGCGGGCCCACCAAAAATCAATGGCTTAGGAGAAATCCTAAGCCATTTTTCTTGTGCCCTATAGGAGTTGCAAAGCTCTTGAGGAATCAAGGGCCATTTTCTCGTAGTGATTCAAGCGTTCATCCAGGGGCAAGGCGAAGCATCTATACCTGAACGGAAGCGCCAGCAAGCTGTGGCCCTAGCCCAGCAAGCAGCTTTTGAAACAGGATTACCAAAAAATCCGACAGATAGACAGATAGATAGCCACACTGACTAAGTCCGTGATATACTATGCGGTCCGCCAGTCGGTCACTCGGCGCCAAACGGACCTCTTCCGATCTCGCGTCGATGTCGCCACGGCGATCCGCAACGGGCACTGCGGCCGATCTCCGGTTGAGATAGCGGCAGTGCCTCCCGGACAGCAGCATCCTGCTTGGCGGCGCCCATGCGCCGTTTGGCCAGGAAGCAACTGTCGGCATTTCGAGAAAGGCTTCCCATGCACACCGAATCCATCCTCACGCACCTGAAAAAGCACGGCCAGGCGCTCGACGCGGAAATCGCCAAAGGCACTGGCATCGGTCTGCAGGAAGTGCGCGAGTCGCTGCAGGAATTGTCGGCCAGCAAGGCCATCTCGACCTGCAGCATGACGACGTTCAAGGACGGCCAGCCGGTCGAGGGCATTTTCTGCCGCATCGCCGGCTACATTCCGTCGGCCTCACCCGGCCGCAAGCCCGGCGCCAAGAACTGACCTCTAAGGCGGGCCGCACTCCGCGTTCACGGGCGACTAGCGCGCTGGCCAGCGGCATACTATGATCGCCGCCATGCCACGCTGGCAGCCCATTCCCGGCGCTATCGCCATCTATTCCGGCCAGACCCGCGCCGCGCGGCGCAATGTCCGCGTCGTGGCCGAAGCTGTCGCCGGTAACCTGATCGTCGAGGCTTCGGCTGCCAGGGTATCTGTGTGCGCTTCACGGTCAAGCGCCACAGCCTGAGTCAGCCGCAGCCCGATCTGTTCGACTGACTCGGCCCAGGTCCTTATTTCTTGGCCGGACGCCCGGTCTTGATGCGCTCGATATGCCCCATGACCGCCAGTAATTCGGCATCGTCGAGGGCGCACAACACAACCACGCCGGCGCGCAATAGTTCGCTTTTCTTGAACAAGCCACCGAGGCGTTTTTTCAGTTCGGCGATCTGCGCGTACTCGGCTTCCGGCATGGCGAAACTGTCACGTACCAACTTCGCCTTCCGTATCTTGGCCGGCTTCTCGGCTTTCGCCGATTTTTCGGCCTTGGCCGGTTTCAAATGCGGCGGCGAGTCGTACTGGATCGCCTGCGCCTGTTCCAGCGCCTCGGCCAGTACCTTGCGATGTTTGTCGACCGTTTCGTCGACCGGCGGCGACCGCCGTACTGGCTTCGCGCGTGCCGAGGCCGCAGCATTGCCGGCCGGTACCGCAGGCTGCTTGCCGGCGGCCGGAACGGCCGCCTTCCCCTTCGGCACTGGCGGCGTGGCGGTGGTTTTGCCAGGGCGCTTGGCTGCTGGCTTAGCTACCGGTTCGGCTACGCCGCTGGCAGCTCCCTGAGCTTTGCTTATTACTTCGGTCATCGTTTTCTCCTGATTGGAAACCGTATGCGCAGTTTAGTGTTTCCCCGCTCTGCCGAAAGTTAAACTTTTTTGACCGGGTAAAATGGCGGGTAATAATCGCTTTCAGGAGAGACCGGCATGACCCAGGACGAACTCAAACAGGCCGTCGCCCAAGCCGCTGCCGACTACGTGGCGGAGCACGCGCCGGCGAACAGCGTCATCGGTGTCGGCACCGGCTCGACAGCCAATTTCTTCATCGATGCACTGGCGCCGCTGAAGGGTTGCTACCGCGGCGCCATCGCCAGCTCTGAAGCAACCCGCCAGCGTCTCGAGGGACATGGTATCGCGGTACTCGACCTCAACGAGGTCGAACATATCCCGGTCTATGTCGATGGCGCCGACGAAGTCGACGGCGGGCTGAACATGATCAAGGGCGGCGGTGGTGCGCTGACGCGCGAGAAGATCGTCGCTGCGGTGGCCACCACTTTCGTCTGCATTGCCGATGGCTCGAAGCAGGTTGCCACCCTGGGCAAGTTCCCGCTGCCGGTCGAGGTCATTCCCATGGCCCGCGCCCACGTCGCCCGTGAACTCGCCAAACTGGGCGGCAGGCCAATGCTGCGCGAGGGTTTCGTTACCGACAACGACAACCTGATTCTCGATGTGCACGACCTCGCGATCAGCAACCCGAAAGGGTTGGAGGCACAGATCAATCAAATTGTTGGCGTCGTCACCAATGGCCTGTTCGCCATCCGCCCGGCCGACGTGCTGCTACTCGGCACGGCTGCCGGCGTCCGTCGCTTCGGTTGACCTCGCCTACCTCTCGAACGCCGCGCCATTGCGGAAAAGAAAACGGCCCCGCGAGCGGGGCCGTTCGTCTAGTCCAATGGCTGCCGCCGGCTCAGGCCTTGGGTGGAACATAGCCTTCAACCTGATCGGCACCATCGCCGAAGAAATGCTTCTCGACCTGTTCCGCCAGGTACTTGCGGTGCCGGGCATCGACCAGGTTGAGGCGGTTCTCGTTGATGATCATGGTCTGCATCCTGATCCATTGCTGCCACGCTTCCTTCGAGACGTGCTCGAAGATGCGCTGGCCGAGGGCGCCCGGGTAGGGAGGGAGATCAAGACCCTCGGCTTCGCGGCCGAGCTTGATGCAATGGATGGTACGTGCCATGTGTTGCTCCGTGCTGGAAGGGGTGACGGCGGCCATTATAAGGTCTTGAACAGGACCTTCGAGCGTCGCTGGTAGTTGTACATATCGCGTTTCTTGGCCGGCAGATCGTCGACGGTGCCGAGCCGGTAGCCGCGCTCAACGAACCAGTGCTCGGTGCGCGTGGTCAGCACGCACAAGCGCTTGATACCGAGCCTCTTGGCGCGCCGCTCGATGCGTTTCATCAACTGCTCGCCGTAGCCCCATTCGCGGTGTTCGTGACTGACGGCCAGGCAGGCCAGTTCGGCATCCTCATCGGAATGCGGATACAGCGCGGCGCAGCCAACGATGATGCCGTCGTGGAGCATGATCGAGAAATGGTCGATTTCACGCTCCAGCAGTTCGCGTGGCCGGTGTACCAGGATGCCTTCTTCTTCCATCGGTTCGATCAGGGCAATCAGCGCGGCAATGTCGTCGGGTTTGGCTTCACGGATGTTTTCCAGCGATTCGCGGGTAATCACGGTACCAACGCCGTCGTGGGTGAACAGTTCACGCAACAGGGCGCCGTCCTGAGCGTAGCCGATCAGGTGCACGCGGCCGACACCAGCGCGCGTCGCCCGGCAGCCGCACGGCAGATAGCGGCGGATATCGGACGACAGCCAGTCGCTACCGCCAAGCATCTTGTCTGCCTCGTCGGCAGTCATGGCGTCGAGCAACTCGCCGTCCTTGTCGGTGACACCACGACTGTCGGTGAGGAACACCAGCTTGTCGGCCTTGACGGCGACGGCGATGGCTTCGGCCACTTCTTCCATTTGCAGGTTGAAGATTTCGCCGGTCGGCGATGGCCCCTCGCAGTTGAGCAGCACGATGTTACCCAAGCCAAGCTGGGCGTTGATGCCATCGGCGTCGACCTTGCGCACCTTGCCGGCGTACTGCATGTCGATGCCATCAAGTACGCCGATCGGCTGGCCGATGATGAAGTTGCCACCGATGACGCGGATTCGGCTGTTGGCCATCGGCGTATTGGGCAGGCCCTGCGACAGGATCGCCTCGATTTCGAGATAGACACTGCCGACGGCGTCGAGCACGCAGTCGAGCGCCTGCGCGTCAGTCACTCGATAGCCGCGGTGATAGACCGATTCGAGATTTTTCTCACGCAACTCCTCCTCGATCTGCGGCCGCGCCCCGTGCACCAGCACCAGGCGGATGCCCAGACTGGCCAGCAGGTTGACGTCGTAAGCAAGCGTTTTGAGGAACTCGCTGGCGACTGCCTTGCCACCGAAAGCAACGACAAAGGTCTTGCCGCGAAAGGCATTGATGTAGGGGGTGACCGCCCGAAACCAGGAGACGAAGTGCTCGTCGTAAGGAGTGTCGCTCATTGTTTTTTGTATTTCTCCTGTTCATCCTTGAGCGCCAGTTCCAACCGCTCGCAAACCGTCCTCAACACCTTGACCCGGGCGAAATTCTTGTCATTGGCCTCGACCGTGGTCCATGGCGCCAGGCCGGTCGAGGTACGGTCCACCATGTCGCAGGCCGCCGTCACGTAGTCGTCCCATTTCTCACGATTGCGCCAATCCTCGTCGGTGATCTTGAATTGCTTGAATTTGGTGTCCTGGCGCTCCTGGAAGCGGCGCAACTGCTCGTCGGCGGAAATCTGCAGCCAGAACTTGATGACCACGGTGCCGGCCTCGACCAACTGGTGCTCGAAATCGTTGATCTCGGCATAGGCACGCAGCCAGTCGGCCTCGCTGCAAAAGCCCTCGACCCGCTCGACCAGCACCCGGCCGTACCAGGAACGATCGAAAATGGCGGCCCGACCGGTGCGCGGCACATGCCGCCAGAAGCGCCAGAGGTAGGGTTGGGCGCGTTCTTCCTCGGTCGGTGCGGCGGTCGGAATGATCTGGTACTGGCGGGCATCCATCGCCGCTGCGATGCGGCGGATGCTGCCACCCTTGCCAGCCGCGTCCGAGCCTTCGAACACCAGCACCAGCGAACGCTTGGCGACAAAACGCGGATCGCGTACCAATTCCGAAAGCCGCCCCTGATACTTGGCAAGCTGGCTCTCGTAATCCTTTTTGCCCAGTTTTTGCGTCAAATCCAGTTCGCTGAGCACATTCCTGTTGTCAATCGGCTGCACGATCGGCGGCGCGACCGGCACCATGGTCCGTCCTTCCTGCTTGAGCCGGCGTTGCAACGCATCGAGCACGATGTGACCGACGGTCAACGAACGGTACTCATCGTCCGTGCCCTCGACGATGATCCACGGTGCCTTGGCGCTGTTGGTCACGCGTAGCACATGGCCGGCGACCTCTTGCAGCTTGTCGTAGGTCTTCAGCCGCTCGTAGCTTTCCTTGGTCACCCGCCAAGCAGTATTGGGATTCTTCTCCAGCGCTTTCAGGCGCGTCTTCTGGCCTTCGCGCGAGAGGTGGAACCAGAACTTCAGTACCAGCGCCCCCTCGTTAACCAGCATCGCCTCGAACTGATTGATTCCGGCCAGGCGCGCATCGAGTTCCGAGCGGCGCAAGTTGCCATTGATGCGGTCGGTGATTGGCTGCGAATACCACGAGCCAGCGAAGATGCCGATCTTGCCTTTCGGCGGCAGGGCGCGCCAGTAGCGCCACATGATCGGCCGCGCCCGCTCCTCGTCGGTCGGCTCGGAGAAAGCCAGTGTCGAGATGTGATGCGGGTCCATCCACGAATAAAGCAGGTTGATGGTCTCCCCCTTGCCACTGCCATCGACGCCGCTGATCAGGATAATGACCGGGAATTCCTTCTTCTCCAGCATGTCGTACTGCGCGTCGAGCAAGGCTGCTCGCAGCTTCGGCGCCTCCTGCTTGAAGGTACCTTTGTCGATCTTGTGCCCCAACTCCGCCGATTCAAACATTCATTACCCCCTCGCGAAATCGCCCCACAGCAATTGCAGCGCCGCCAGCGCCGCCAGACCCGCCGTCTCGGTACGCAGCACGCGCGGCCCCAGGCGCACGGCCTGGAAACCGACCTGGCTGGCAGCGATGACTTCCTGCGCATCGAGGCCGCCTTCGGCGCCGATCAGCAATTGGATGCAGCCGGCCTGCGGCAATTCCGCCAGTGTCTGTTCCGCATCGGGCGCCAGCATCAGCCGCAGCGCTCCGTCAGCCGGCCGCGCCAGCCAGTTCTCCAGGTTTTCCAACGGCGCCACCAGCGGTACCTGGTTGCGCCCGCACTGCTCGCAAGCGGCAGCGGCCACACCCTGCCAATGGGCAACGCGCTTGCCGGCCCGCTCGCCGGCCAGACGCAGGACACTGCGCCGGCTGGTCACCGGCACGATGTCACGCACGCCCAACTCGACCGCCTTTTGGATGGTGAAATCCATCTTCTCCCCGGCTTGCAGCGCCTGCACCAACGTCACCGCCAGCGGCGACTCGCGCTCGACATCGCGCCAGTCGGCCAGCTCGGCCAGCACACGGTCGCGCTCGATGCGCTCAATGTGGGCCAGGTATTCGCCACCGCGGCCGTCGAACAGAAGCATCGGGGCGCCCGGCGGCAAGCGCAGCACGCGCACGGCATGGCGCGCAACCGGCGCGGGAAGCTCGACACGGGCCCCGGGGGCAAGGGCTTCTCGGCAGTAAAAACGGGGCAAATTCATCGCTGCTATTATGGGGGCAATGCCTTTTGGAGTGCACACGCATGGTTGCCCTGAATCCACCCGTTTGCGACTTCGGCCAGCCCGCCGTCGACTTCGCGCTACCCGGCACCAACGGCCGGCAACATACCCTGGCCGACTGCCGCGGCCCGAACGGCCTGTTGGTGATGTTCATCTGCAACCACTGCCCCTACGTCCAGGCGATCATCGACCGCCTGATCCGCGACTGCCGCGAACTGGCCGGACACGGTATCGGCAGCGTGGCGATCATGAGTAACGACGTCGTCGCCTATCCCGCCGACTCGCCGGAGGAAATGCGCCGCTGGGCAGTCGAGCTCGGCTTTCCCTTCCCCTATCTCCACGACGCCTCGCAGCAGGTCGCCCGGGCCTATGGCGCGGTGTGCACGCCGGATTTCTTCGGTTACAACGCCGCGTTGCGCTTGCAGTACCGCGGCCGGCTCGACGCCTCGGGCCGTGCCCCGGCAGCGGCGGATGCCCCGCGCGAACTGTTCCGGGCGATGTGCCAGATCGCCGCCAGCGGCCAGGGGCCGGCTGTCCAACAGGCTTCGATCGGTTGTTCGATTAAGTGGCGGGAGTAAACCGGGAAAACTCTGACAAGCCCCCTTCGGCCAATGCATTCGGCTATGATTTAACAATGTCAACCTGTTGAGCAGCGCAACTTGGACTCCCTGGACGCCTCTTCATCGCCCGCCACCGAGGCCAGCCACCGCCATGACTGCCTGAAAATCGTCATTGCCAGCCTGCCGCAAGGCATCGGTATTTTTGACGAACATCTGCAACTGCGCGAGTGGAATCAAGGCCTTAGCGACCTGCTGCAATTGCCGCCCGAAAACCTGCAGGCCGGCACTCATGTCGTCGACCTGCTCCGTCCTCTCGCCGGCCACGGCAATCTAGGCCCTGGCGATGCGGAAACCCATATCCAGGGCCCGACCGACGGGGCTCGGCATTTCCTGCCACAGTGTTTCGAGCACACCTACCCTGACGGCCGCAGTCTCCGCATCCATTGCGAGCCGTTGCGCATCGACGGCGCGCCGGCCGGCCTCGTCGTTTCCGGCATCGACATCAGCGAGCATAAGGCGCAGGAAGAACGTCTGCACCAGCAGCAGGAACTGCTGCACAAGGTCGTCAACAGCCTGCCCAGTGGCATTGCGTTGTTCGACAAGGATTTGCAGTTGGTACTGCACAACCGCGAGGCGCTGCGCCTACTCGACCTGCCGGAGGAGCTGACGGCAACGTCGCCGGTCAGTCTCGAAAGCATCTTCCGCTTCGACGCGCTACGCGGCGAATATGGCCCGGGCGACCCGGAAGCCCTGGTCGACAAACTGATCGCCCGGGCCCGCAAGCCGATCGCCCGCCGCCACGAACGTACCCTGCCCAACGGCCGTACCCTCGACATTCGCGGCATTCCACTGGCCGACGGCGGCTTCGTCTCGATCTGCACCGACATCACCGAGCGGCGCAGCAGTGCCGAGCGCGACCAGTTGGCGCAGAAGGTGTTCATGCACTCGCCGGCCGGCGTCATTTTCACCGACGACACCCACCGCATCCTCTCGGTCAATCCGGCCACTGGCCAGATCACCGGCTACGAGCCGTGCGAACTGATCGGCCACACGGTTTTCGGGCTGATCAACCTGGCCCATCCAGAAACGCCGGAGAGCCTGCAGGAGCATATCGCCCAGCGCGGCAGTTGGAACGGCGAGTTGGAGATCACCAGCAAGAACGGCGAGAACATTCCGGTCAGCGTTCGTGCGACACGGGTCGACGATCGGCAGTCCAGCACGCCGACCAACCACATCTGGATCCTCGCCGATATCACCGAGCGCCGCCAGGCCGAAGCGCGGATGCGCCACATCGCCCAGCACGATGCGCTGACCGGCCTGCCCAACCGGCTGGCGCTGCTGATGCGCCTCGGCCAGTTGCTGCCGGATGCACGCCGGCATCAGTGGAGCATGGCGGTCATGTTCATCGACCTCGACCGCTTCAAGATCATCAACGACACGCTCGGCCACCAGGTCGGCGACGAGATGCTGCGCGAAGTCGCCTGCCGCCTCTCCGCCGCGGTCCGCGAAACCGACTATGTCGCCCGCCTGGGCGGCGACGAGTTCGTCGTCATCCTGCCGGCCATCGCCATGCCGGCCGACGCGGCAATCATCGCCAACAAGATCATCGCCACGCTGTCGTCACCGATCCAGGCCGAGGGCCACGAGCTGCACACCAGCCCGTCGATCGGCATCAGCATCTTCCCGGACGACGGCACCGATGGCGACTCTATCTTGAAGAACGCCGACACCGCGATGTACCACGCCAAGGCGGCCGGGCGGAACAACTTCCAGTTCTTCGCCGCCGAGATGAACCGCATCACCAGCGAACGCCTGGACATCGAACGCAAGCTGCGCCACGCCATCGCCCGCAACGAGTTGACGCTGTACTTCCAGCCGCAGTTCACCGCCGGCAGTAGCGAGCCGACCGGCGTCGAGGCCCTGATACGCTGGCTACACCCGACCGATGGCATGATCGCCCCGGACCGCTTCATCCCGGTCGCCGAGGAAACCGGGATCATCGTCGAGATCGGCGAATGGGTGCTGCTCAACGCTTGCCGCCAGATGATGCACTGGATCGGCGCCGGCCTGCGGCCGCTGCGCATGGCGGTCAACGTCTCGGCCCGGCAACTGCGCCGGCGCGATTTCCGCGAAACGGTGGCCGGCGTGCTAGCCGAGTCCGGCCTACCGCCAGAACTGCTGGAACTGGAAATCACCGAGAGCGCGGTCATGGAAAATCCGCAGGAGGCCATCGTCATTCTGCAGAGCCTGGGCCGCATGGGCGTGACGCTGGCCATCGACGACTTTGGCACCGGCTACTCCTCGCTCGCCTACCTGAAGCTGTTCCCGATCGACCGCCTGAAGATCGACCGCTCCTTCGTCGCCGATATCGAGTACGACCTCAACGATCGTGCCATCGCTTTCGGCACCATCGCGCTGGCCCACTCGCTCGGCCTCAAGGTCATCGCCGAAGGCGTCGAAACCGACGACCAGCACGACCTGCTGCGCAGCAACGATTGCGACGAGGTCCAGGGCTACCTGTTCAGCAAGCCGCTGAATAGCGCTGCTGCCTTCGCCTTCCTGCACGCCCGCTGCCCGGCACGGTAAAATCTTCGTTTTCGACATCGCGGGGAACATCCATGGCACAGCGCACGCTGGCTCGCTACCTGACCGAGGAACAACGCCACAAGGGCATCATCACTGGCGACCTCAAGCTGCTGCTGGAAGTCGTCGCCCGCGCCTGCCAAGCCATTTCCGTCGCCATCGGCAAGGGTGCGCTGGGCGGCGTGCTCGGCGAAGCCGGCAGCGACAACATCCAGGGCGAGGCGCAGAAGAAGCTCGACGTGCTATCCAACGAAATTCTGCTCGAAGCCAACGAATGGGGCGGCCACCTGGCGGCCATGGCCTCAGAGGAAATGGACCTGCCGCATCTAGTGCCACACCGTTTCCCGAAGGGCGAGTACCTGCTGACTTTCGACCCGCTCGACGGCTCCTCGAATATCGACGTCAATGTCTCGATCGGCACCATCTTCTCGGTTCTCAAGTGTCCCGAGGGCGCCGACCTGAGCACGCCGCAAGCGGCCGAGCGAGCCTTCCTGCAGCCGGGCAGCACCCAGGTTGCAGCCGGCTATGCGGTATACGGCCCGACCACGCTGCTGGTGCTGAGCGTCGGCGACGGCGTCGTGGTGTTCACCCTTGACCGCGAGCAGGGCCAGTTCGTGCTGACCCGGGAAAACGTCCGCATTCCCGCCGAAACCCAGGAATTCGCCATCAACATGGCCAACCGCCACTTCTGGGAAGCGCCGGTGCAGCGCTACGTCGACGACATGGTCGCCGGCCGGAGCGGACCGCTGGGCAAGGATTACAACATGCGCTGGGTGGCCTCGATGGTGGCCGATGTGCATCGCATCATGACCCGCGGCGGCATTTTCATGTACCCGATGGACGAGAAAGTCCGCGACAAGGGTGGCAAGCTGCGCCTGATGTACGAAGCCAATCCGATGGCCTTCCTGGTCGAGCAGGCCGGCGGTGCCGCCAGCACGGGCCGCCGGCGCATCCTCGACATCGTTCCCGAGCACCTGCATCAGCGCGTGCCGGTCATTCTCGGCTCGCGCCAGGAAGTCGAACGCGCCGCTGCCTACCATTTTGTTTGAGCGGTGACGAAGGCATTTCCGGCCGCTTCGCAGCGGCCGAACGGCGACGCGGCGCTACACAAAAGCCGCTGTTTCCCGGATAATTCTGGCTTTTTCGCAGCCTGAATTTCCGTACCATGAGCGTCGCCACCCTCCCCCAGTTTTCCCCCCTGACTGGCGCCATCCGCGCCCTGGCCATGGATGCCGTGCAGCAGGCCAATTCCGGCCACCCCGGTGCACCGATGGGCATGGCGGAAATCGCCGAAGTATTGTGGCGCCGCCACCTGCGGCACAATCCGGCCAACCCGCAGTGGCCTGACCGCGACCGCTTCGTGCTATCGAACGGCCACGGCTCGATGCTGGTCTACGCACTGCTGCACCTCTCCGGCTACGACGTCTCGATTGACGACCTGAAAAACTTTCGCCAGTTGCACGCCAAGACCCCGGGCCACCCGGAATTCGGTTACACCCCGGGCGTCGAGACGACCACTGGGCCGCTCGGCCAAGGCATCACCAACGCCGTCGGCTTCGCGCTGGCCGAAAAGGTGCTGGCCGCCGAGTTCAACCAGCCCGGCCACGAGATCGTCAATCACCACACCTACACCTTCCTCGGCGACGGCTGCCTGATGGAAGGCGTCTCGCACGAAGCCTGCTCGCTAGCCGGCACACTCGGCCTGGGCAAGCTGATTGCCTTCTGGGACGACAACGGCATCTCCATCGACGGCCACGTCGACGGCTGGTTTACCGAGGACATCCCGAAGCGCTTTGAAGCCTACGGCTGGCACGTCGTCGCCGGCGTCAACGGCCACAGCGCCGATGCCATCGAGACGGCCCTACTCGCCGCCAAGGCCGTCACCGACAAGCCCAGCCTGATCTGTTGCAAGACCATCATCGGCATGGGCGCACCGAACAAGCAGGGCTCGCACGACTGCCACGGCGCCCCGCTCGGCCAGGAAGAGATCGCCGCCGCCCGCGCCACCATCGGCTGGCCGCACGCCCCCTTTGTCGTGCCCGACGACGTCTACGCCGCCTGGAACCGCAAGCCGGCCGGCGCCGTCTTCCAGGAAAACTGGGACCGGCGCTTCGCCGCCTACCGCGACGCCTTCCCGGCCGCCGCCGCCGAGTTCGAGCGCCGCGTGCTGAAGGCCGAACTGCCAGCCACCTGGGCAGCAACCAAGGCCGCCTATCTCGCCGCGACCCGCGCCAAGGCCGAGAACATCGCCACCCGCAAGGCTTCGCAAAACGCCATCGCCGCGCTGGTCCCGGCGGTACCTGAAATCTTCGGCGGCTCGGCCGACCTGGCCGGCTCCAACCTGACCCTGGTCAAGGGCAGCCAGGGCGTGACCCGGACCGAAGGCGGCAACTACTGCTACTACGGCGTGCGCGAATTCGCCATGACCGCCATCGCCAACGGCATCGCCCTGCACGGCGGCCTGATTCCCTACACCGCGACCTTCCTGGTTTTCTCCGACTACGCCCGCAACGCCATCCGCATGGCAGCGCTGATGAAGCAGCGCCAGATCATGGTCTACACCCATGATTCCATCGGCCTTGGCGAGGATGGTCCGACGCACCAGCCGGTCGAGCAGATCCCGTCGCTGCGCCTGATCCCCAATCTCGACGTCTGGCGGCCGGCCGACGCGACCGAAACGGCTGTTGCCTGGATGGCGGCCGTCGAACGCACCGACGGCCCGAGCGTGCTGGCCCTGTCGCGCCAGAACCTGCCGACGGTCACTCAGCAAATCGCCGACGCCGACATCGCCCGAGGCGGTTACGTGCTGTCGGAAGCCGCCAGCTGCCAGGCGCAGATCACGCTGATCGCCACCGGCTCCGAAGTCAAGCTGGCGCTCGACGCCCAAGCCGCGCTGGCCGACGAGGGCATCGCCGCGCGCGTCGTCTCGATGCCCTGCACCAGCGTCTTCGACCGGCAAAGCGCCGAATACAAGGCGACCGTGTTCAACGGCGGGTGCAAGAAACGCATCGCCATCGAGGCCGCCCACCCGGATTTCTGGCGCAAGTACGTCGGCCTGCACGGCACCGTGATCGGCATCGACCGCTTCGGCGAGTCGGCCCCGGCCGGCCAGTTGTTCGACCTGTTCGGTTTCACCGTCGCCAACGTCGTCGCCGCCGCCAAGGCGATGCTGTCCTGATTTACCACAGAGGAGAAGCTACTATGGCTATCAAGGTTGCTATCAATGGTTTCGGTCGTATCGGCCGGTGCACGCTGCGCGCCATCTACGAGCAAGGCTTGCAGAACGAGTTCGAGGTCGTCGCCATCAACGCTTCCGGTGATCTGGCGACCAACGCCCACCTGCTGAAGTACGACACCACTCACGGCCGCTTCGCCACCTCGGTAACCACCGAAGGCGAGAACGTCATCGTCATCGACGGCAAGAAGATCCCGTTCTACTCGACCAAGGATCCGAAGGGCGTCAACTGGGCCACCCACGGCGTCGACATCCTGCTCGAATGCACCGGCGCCTACACCACCAAGGCCAAGGCCGCCGCGCTGCTCGAACAGGGCGCCAAGCGCGTGCTGATCTCGGCGCCGGGCGGTGACGACGTCGATGCCACCATCGTCGTCGGCGTCAACGAAGGCGATCTGAAAGCGGCGCACAGCGTTGTCTCCAACGCCTCCTGCACGACCAACTGCCTGGCTCCGGTGGCCAAGATCCTGGCCGACAACATCGGCATCAAGCAGGGCCTGATGACCACCATCCACGCCTACACCAACGACCAGGTCACCGTGGACGTCCGCCACAAGGACCTGCGCCGCGCCCGCGCCGCCGCCGCCAACATCATCCCGACCAAGACCGGCGCCGCCAAGGCCGTCGGCCTGGTGCTGCCGCAACTGGTCGGCAAGGTGGACGGCTTCGCGCTGCGTGTGCCGACCATCAACGTCTCGCTGGTCGACCTGACCTTCACCGCCGACCGCGCCACGACCAAGGAAGAAATCAACGAGTTGATGACCCAGGCCGCCAACGGCCCGCTCAAGGGTATCTTGGCCGTGAACAACGAACCGCTGGTGTCGTCGGACTTCAACCACACCACTGTCTCCTCAACCTTCGACGCGACGCAAACCCGCGTCATCAAGGGCGCCGACGGCTCCGTGCTGGTTAAGGTGCTGGCCTGGTACGACAACGAATGGGGCTACTCCTGCCGCATGCTCGACGCCGCCCGCGTTTGGATGGCCGTCAAGTAAGCAGCGATAGCGCTAGACAAAACCGCCGGTCCCACCGGCGGTTTTTTTATGGCTGTTCCCGGCTGCCGCCCCGCAATCAGCGTGCCAAACACCGTGAGCCCGCCGGAAATGCCGCCAAGACGCCGATTTGCCGCGCCGACGCGGTAAAATGCCGAAGTTCATCATCATCACTTGGCCGCCGTGCCCGACTCGCGCCCCCCCTTTCGTCTCGCCATCAACGGCTACGGCCGGATCGGCCGCTGTTTTCTGCGGGCACTGGCCGAAACTTCGCTGGCCCACCGCCTGCAGGTAGTCGCCATCAACGAGCCGGCCAACCTCGACAGCATGGCCTACCTGACCCGCTTCGACTCGACGCACGGGCGCTTCACCGGCCGGGTCGAGGTTAGCGACAACGGCTTGGTCATCGATAATCGGCCGATCGCTATCAGCCACTTCCGCGAGCCGGAAGCGGTCGCCTGGCAGGCGGCCGGCATCGACCTGTTGGTCGAATGTTCCGGCGCCTACGGCCGGCGCAGCGAGCTACAGCGTTTTCTCACTGCCGGTTGCCCGCGTCTCTTGCTGTCGCATCCCGCTCACAGCAGCGAGGATATCGACGCCACCATCGTCGCCGGCATCAACGAGGAAACGCTGCACGGCGGCGAGCGCCTGGTCTCCGCCGCCTCGTGCACGACCAATGCCGTGGTGCCGCTGCTCGCCCTGCTCGACCGCGAAGTCGGCATTGAGCAGACGCTGCTAACCACGCTGCATTCGGTCATGAATGACCAGCCGCTGCTCGACGGCTACCACCACAGCGACCTGCGTCGCACCCGCTCGGCGATGCAGTCGATCATCCCGGTCTCCACCGGCCTCGCCCGCGGCGTCGAGCGGCTTCTGCCGCAACTGACCGGGCGCGTGCAGGCCAAGGCGATCCGCGTGCCGACATTGAACGTCTCGGCGATCGACCTGACCATCGCCACCGCCCGTCCGGTCTCGGTCCATAGCCTCAACGCGCTGCTCGCCGAGGCCGCTGCCGGGCCGCTGCAGAAGCGCCTCGCCTATTCCGCCGAGGCCCACGCCTCGATCGACTTCAACCACGACCCGCATTCGGCCATCGTCGATGGCAGCCAGACGCGGACCGCCGGCACCCACCTAGTCAATCTATTCGTCTGGTTCGACAACGAGTGGGGGTTCGCCAACCGCATGCTCGAAGTGGCCGACTACTGGTCACAACGCTGGACGTCCGCAGCCACCCCTTAATCGATTCTCAGGAGGAACCCATGAACGTCATCAAACTCACCGACCTCGATGTTTCCGGCAAGCGCGTGTTCATCCGTGCCGACCTCAACGTGCCGCAGGACGAAGGCGGCAACATCACCGAGGACACCCGCATCCGCGCCTCGCTGCCGTCGATCAAGTACTGCCTGGAAAACGGCGCAGCGGTGATGGTCACCTCCCACCTCGGCCGTCCGACCGAAGGCGAGTTGAACCACGAGGACAGCCTGATGCCGGTCGCCGTGCGCCTGGGCCAGATGCTCAAGCAGCCGGTGCGCCTGATCACCGACTGGGTCGACGGCGGCTTCACGGTCAAGCCGGGCGAAGTCGTGCTGCTGGAAAATTGCCGCGTCAACAAGGGCGAGAAGAAGAACAACGACGAACTGGCGCAGAAGATGGCCAAGCTGTGCGACGTCTACGTCAATGACGCTTTCGGCACCGCCCACCGCGCCGAGGCAACCACCCACGGCATCGCCAAATACGCGCCGGTGGCCTGCGCCGGCATGTTGATGGGTGCCGAAATCGACGCCCTCTCCAAGGCCCTGCGCGAGCCGAAACGCCCGCTGGTGGCCATTGTCGGCGGCGCCAAAGTGTCGTCCAAGCTGACCATCCTCAAATCGCTAGCCGACAAGGTCGACCAGTTGATTGTCGGCGGCGGCATCGCCAATACCTTCCTGCTTGCCTCCGGCCAGCGCATCGGCCAATCGCTGGCCGAGCCGGACCTGGTCAAGGAAGCCCACGCCATCATGGACATCATGAAGGCACGCGGCGCCGAAGTGCCGCTGCCGACCGACGTCGTCGTCGCCGACGAGGTTTCGGCCCTGGCCCGCGCCAACAAGATTCCGGTGGACGCCGTGACGGCAACCGACCGCATCCTCGACATCGGCCCGAAGAGTGCCGCCAAGCTCTCGGAAATCATCGCCAACGCCGGCACCATCGTCTGGAACGGCCCGGTCGGCGTCTTCGAGTTGCCGCAGTTCGCCGGCGGCACCAAGATGCTGGCCTCGGCCATCGCCCACTCGGAAGCCTTCTCCATCGCCGGTGGCGGCGACACGCTGGCCGCCATCGCCAAGTTCCACATCCACGACGACGTCGGCTACATCTCCACCGGCGGCGGCGCCTTCCTTGAATTCCTCGAAGGCAAGACCCTGCCGGCAATCGCCGTGCTGGAAGAAAGGGCCCGGAGTTAGTCACCGGCCATGTAAGCCCCGCCATTCATGGCGGGGTGACTTATAAGCAAGGAGTGAGACAGTCTTGATTAAAAAAATTCTGGGAAAAATAACGACCCATCAGGAACTGACGGAGGCGGAAGTTTTCGAGCTGATCGCCGCCATCAATGAAGGGAAGGTCAGCAATGTCCAGATTGCCGGCTTTCAGGTAGCTTTGTTGATGAAAGGCGCGTCGCTGAAGGAAATCGCCTATATCGCGAAAGCCATGCGCGCCAACTGCGTTCCCTTGAAGCCGAAGGTAGCCGGCGAGATGATGGACACCTGCGGCACGGGCGGCGGGCTGTCCACCTTCAACATTTCGACAGCGACGGCGCTGGTCGCGGCAGCGGCCGGCATTCCTGTCGCCAAGCACGGCAGCCGGTCGATCGCCAGCCTTTCCGGCAGCGCCGACGTGCTGGAGGCGCTCGGCATCAATATCCATTTGCAACCGAGCCAGGTAGAAAGGATGATCGAAGAAATTGGCATCGCCTTTCTCTACGCGCCGCTCTTCCATCCTGTGATGGGGAAGGTGCTGCCTCCGGAACAGGACTTGGGCATCAAAACCATCTTCTATTCCATCATCGGGCCGTTGATCAATCCCGCCTTCGCCCCCAGGCATCTGCTCGGCGTTTATCGACCGGAGTTGCTTGATACCGTTGCTTTTGTGGCCAAGGAACTGGGTTACACCAACGCCATGTTCGTGCACGGCCTGGACGGTCTGGACGAAATTTCCCTGCTGGGAAAAACACGGATCACTCACCTGAAAAACGGCGAAGTCACATCATTCGAGATCGAACCGGAGGACTTCGGCCTGACCCGCTGCGTCCTCGCCGACATCAAGGCCGGCACGCCCGAGGTCAATGCCGCAACGATAAACGGCGTCTTTTCGGGAAAGGAAAAAGGCGCAAGACGCGATGCCCTCGTCTTGAACGCTGCCGGTGCGCTGATCGTCGGCGGCAAGGCCGACGATTTCCGGACCGGGATCGCCCTGGCCGGCGAGTTGATCGACAGCGGCGCGGCAGCAAAAAAATTGCGGGAACTGCAGGAGATGTCCAGCAGTTTCAAGGCCGCTGCATGAGCCCCCGGTTTCCGGGGCGATTTTCCGCCGCCATCGCTGCGGAAAACGCACGCGGACGGGTCGCCGTCATACCCGACATCAAATGTATTTCGCCCAAAGAGGGCGACCTGCTGCGCGGGCGCGATCCGGTGGAGACGGCAAAAACGCTCGTTCGCAGTGGCGCGCCTGTGCTGTCGGTCGTCACCGAGCGGGAACGCTTCGGCGGCAGCACCGAGTTGCTCGGCGCCATCGTGCGGGCTGTCGATGTGCCGGTACTCAGAAAAGACTTCATCACCCACGAAGATCAGCTTCTCGAAACGGCAGAACTTGGCGCAGCAGCCATCTTGCTGATTTGCGCCACGACGGACGAAAAAAACCTGCGGGCGCTCTATGAAAAAACGCTCACCTTGGGAATAGAACCGTTCGTCGAAGTTCACACGGCACAAGAGATGGAGCTGGCCAACAAATTGGGCGCCCGCCTTGTCGGCATCAACAACCGCAACATTGTCTCGCTTGAACGGGATGACGGCGGACCAGACCGGACAGCCACGCTCGCCTCCGGTGCGCCCGCCAACGCGCTGCTGATCAGTGAAAGTGGAATTCTGTCAGCAGCAGATGCGAAGCTGGCGGCATCCTCCGGCGCCAACGCGGTTCTGGTCGGAACAGCGCTTTGGCAGGCAAGCGATATGGGAGCCATGTATCAATCGCTCCGGGTTGAGATTGGCTAGCAATTTATTTGACCGCAAGGAACGCAGAGAACACAAAAGATGACCTTTCGAGAGATGTGTGACCGGGTAAGACAAATTGCTTACGACATTCATGTATATCTTGCGCACGGCCACTTGGAAAAAGTCTATGAGAACGCGCTTGCTCACCGTCTGAAGAAAGCAGGCATTCCAGTGGTGCAACAATATCCAGTCAAGGTCTCCGATGAAGACGGAACAATTATTGGTGACTACGTTGTAGATTTGCTGGTCGATGGCTGGCTCATTATCGAATTAAAGGCTATTAAAACGCTGGCACCAGAACACGAGGCTCAAATACTGGGTTACCTGAAATCAGCCCGTCTGGAGCATGGGCTACTTATCAATTTTGGATCCTACAAATTTGAAATTCGCAAATTTGCTTTGCGCAAAAAAGAACCATAAAACCAAGAAGTTTTTCTTTGTGCTCTTTGTGTTCTCTGCGGTTTAAATGATCTTGAAACCTTGCCCTCCAAGTTGAAGGAAAGCCCCCCTTGCGCCCCATCGTAAAAATCTGCGGACTCATGCGCACGCAGGATGTGCAAATGTGCATCCGGCACGGCACGGATATGGTGGGCTTCGTCGTCGAGTACCCACGCCCGGTTCCGTGGAACTTGAGCGCGGCGGAGGCCAAGGAACTGATAGCGGCCGTCCGCAAGCCGACGGAAACCTGTGTCGTCACCGGCGGACCACCGGATCATGTACTGCGTATTGCCGCAGAAACGCAACCGGACTATATCCAACTGCACGGCGGCGAAACGCTTAAGGATACGGTGTGCCTCGTCAGCGAGTTGGGAAAGCGAGGCATAAAAGTCATCAAGGCGCTTTTCCCGGACACACCCGATCTGGAAAAAACAGCGGCGGATTTCTGCACGGCAGGTGTTCATGCACTGCTTTTCGACCCGCGCACGCCCAATAACGCCAGCCACAGCGGCACCGCCGACCTGCCCGCCTATCAGCGACTCCGGCATGCCGCCACTTGCCCGGCCATTCTCGCCGGAGGCATAACTCCCGAAAACGCAGCGGAGATCGTCCGCCAAACAAAGACCCGGATGATTGACTTGATGAGCGGCGTGGAAATTTCTCCCGGCATCAAGGACGAAGCTAAGGTTGCCGCGCTGTTTCAGGCCTTGCGAGGCAACAACCGGCAATGAAGCGACGCTGCGGCCATGTCGAAGTAGTCGGCCTTACGACCTGTCCCGTCATGCCTTTCAAAGCTAAATCTGGCATCCTCATGCCTTGCCCATCCGGAGCACTTTTTCCGCGAGCCTGACCTGTGAAGACTCCGGCCTCCTCGATCGTTTCCGGCGAACAACCCATTGCCGCAATCCAGCAATTCACAACACGAGACTCAGACAAAATCATGCTACGCCATACCAAAATCGTCGCCACCCTCGGTCCCGCCTCGTCTTCGCCAGAGGTACTCGAACGGCTGGTGCGGGCCGGAGTCGATGTGGTGCGGATGAATTTCTCGCATGGCACTGCCGATGACCACCGGGTACGGGCCGAAGGTATCCGCGCTGCTGCGGCCAAGGTCGGCCGTACCGTCGGCATCCTCGGCGACCTGCAAGGGCCGAAAATCCGCGTCGGTAAGTTCGAGCAGGGCAAGGTCGCGCTGCAGGCCGGCGACAGCTTCATCCTCGACGCCCAATGTCCGCTCGGCAACGCGGAGCGGGTCGGCCTCGACTACAAGGATTTGCCCAAGGACGTATTCGCCGGCGACATCCTGCTGCTCGACGATGGCCGTCTGAAACTGGAAGTCGTCACCGTCCGCGGTCATGAAATCCATACCCAGGTGCGGGTCGGCGGTGTGCTCTCCAACAACAAGGGCATCAACCGCCAAGGCGGCGGCCTGACCGCGCCGGCGCTGACCGCCAAGGACATGGACGACATCCGCACCGCCGCCCAGATCGGCGTCGATTTTGTCGCTGTTTCCTTCCCCAAGAGCGCCGCCGACATGTACATGGCCCGCCAATTGTTACGCGCCGCCGGCAGTAGCGCGCTGCTGATCGCCAAGATCGAGCGCGTCGAGGCCGTCGACAACATGGCCGAGATTCTCGATGCCTCGGACGGTGTCATGGTCGCCCGTGGCGACCTGGCGGTCGAGGTCGGCGACGCCTCGGTGCCGGCGCTGCAAAAGCGGATGATCCGCTTGGCGCGCGACAAGAACAAACTGACCATCACCGCCACGCAGATGATGGAATCGATGATCCACTCGCCGGTGCCGACCCGCGCCGAAGTTTCCGACGTAGCCAATGCCGTACTCGACGGCACCGACGCCGTAATGCTGTCGGCCGAAACGGCCGCCGGCAGCTACCCGGTCGAAACGGTCGAATCGATGGCGCGCATCTGCATCGAGGCCGAGCGCTCGGCACAGGTGACGCTCGACCGGGAGTTCCTCGACCGCGTCTTCACCCGCATCGACCAGTCGATCGCCATGGCCGCCATCTGGACCTCCAGCCACCTCAAAGTCAAGGCCATCGCGGCGCTGACCCAGACCGGCTCGACCGCACTATGGATGAGCCGCCTCAACTACGGCGTGCCGATCTACGCGCTGACGCCGGATGCCGAGTCGGTCGGCCGCATGGCGCTGTACCGCGGCGTCTGCCCGCTGCCGATGCCCCAGCAGCACGCCGACCGCGACCGGCTGCTGGCCGAGGCCGAGCAACTACTGATCGACCGCGGCGTAGTCGAGCTGGGCGAGCTGATCGCGCTGACCATCGGCGAGCCGATCGGCTCCACCGGTGGCACCAACACGCTGAAGATCGTCCGCGTCGGCGAACACCAAATCAACTAAAATTAAAAGTCATCCTAGCTACCGAAACAGGAGTTCCCATGCCGCTCGTCTCCATGCGCCAATTGCTCGACCACGCCGCCGAAAACGGCTACGGTCTGCCCGCCTTCAACGTCAACAACATGGAACAGGTCTGGGCCATCTGCGAAGCCGCCAGCCAGATCGACGCGCCGGTCATCATGCAAGCCTCGGCCGGTGCCCGGAAGTACGCCGGCGAGCCCTTCCTGCGCCACCAGATCCTGGCTGCACTGGAAGCCTACCCGCACCTGCCCATCGTCATGCACCAAGATCACGGCCAGAGTCCGGCCATCTGCATGTCCGCGATCCGCTCCGGCTTCACCTCAGTCATGATGGACGGCTCGCTGGAAGCCGACGGCAAGACCACCTCCTCCTACGAATACAACGTCGCCGTGTCGCGCGAAGTGGTCAAGTTCGCCCACGCCATCGGCGTCTCGGTCGAAGCCGAACTAGGCGTGCTCGGCTCGCTGGAAACCATGAAGGGCGACAAGGAAGACGGCCACGGCGCCGAGGGCCACATGACCCGCGAACAACTGCTGACCGACCCCAACCAGGCCGCCGACTTCGTCAAACAGACCAACTGCGACGCGCTGGCCATCGCCATCGGTACCAGCCACGGCGCCTACAAATTCACCAAGAAGCCGACCGGCGACATCCTGGCCATCGACCGCATCAAGGAAATCCACGCCCGCATCCCGAACACCCACCTGGTCATGCACGGCTCCTCCAGCGTGCCGCAGGAACTGCTGGCCGAAATCCGCGAATTTGGCGGCGACATGAAAGAAACCTACGGCGTACCGGTCGAAGAAATCGTCAACGGCATCAAGCACGGGGTACGCAAAGTCAACATCGACACCGACATCCGCCTGGCCATGACCGGTGCCATCCGCCGCTACTTTGTCGAAAATCCCACCAAATTCGATCCGCGTGACTACCTCAAGCCGGCCCGCGAAGCCGCCAAGAAAATCTGCCTCGCCCGCTACGAAGCCTTCGGCTGCGCCGGCCGGGCCAGCCAGATCAAGGTAATCCCAATGGAAAAGATGGCCGAGCGTTACGCCAAAGGCGAACTGAACCAGATCGTCAAGTAAGGCCGCCACCCCAGCCAACCCTGCCGAGCGGGAACCCGTGGCTATCCGGGTTCCCGTTTTTTTGGCCGCTCACCGGATAGCGCAGCAAAAAATCCGATTAACCTAACGCATAGCCGGATTAGATCAGTTTCTGATTAATTGCTGACATTTTGGAACTGCAAGTAACTTTTCCTCGTCATTCCCGCGAAAGCGGGAATCCATGGGAGTTGCTTTTTGATGCGCTGCAAACGTCCTTGGATTCCCGCTTTCGCGGGAATGACGAAGGGGTAGTGTTGTGCGGTGGTCCTTTGAATACCTCTGCCAAAAGGGCAGTGGCTTTGAGTGTTGGACTTTTTTGAGGAGGAGGTGCCATGCTGTTCATCACCAGCCGTATGCCGACGGTCAACACCGAACCCGAATTCAACAAGCACTTCGTGTTCGACCTGAAGAACAATTCCTCCAGCCGCAGCTTCTTCTGCTGCCGACGCCACAAAAAAGGTGAGTACGAGGAAATCGGCAGCAGCGCGCTGCTACAGGCAATGAAAGCCGCAAATTACCAGCAGGTGCTGGTCTATATCCACGGCTTTGCCAACCTGCCCGAAGATGTGTTCGCCGGCGCCGAGGAACTCCAGAAGCTATGCGACAAGCAAAAACCCAACGAAGTGCTGGTGCTGCCGCTGATCTGGCCGTGCGACGCTGACCTCGGCATCATCAAGAGCTACTGGGACGATCAGAAATCCGCCGACCAGAGTGCCTTCACCTTCGCCCGCATCATGCAGCGCTTCATGGAATGGCGTAATTCGCCAGACTGCAACCCCGAGAACGACCCGTGCCTGAAGCGCATCAACGTGCTCGCCCACTCGATGGGCAACCGCGTGCTGCGCCAGACACTGACCAACTGGCACCACTACGACCAACCGCACGGCCTGCCGCTGCTGTTCCGCAACACCTTCCTGGTCGCCGCCGACATCGTCAATGAATCGCTGCACAAGGGCGAGGAAGGCGAGCTGATCAGCCACGCTTCACGCAACGTGGTGGTCTATTACGCCTCCGACGACCTGGCGCTACGCGCCAGCAAGATCTCCAACCTGAAAAACGCCGAAGCCTCACGCCGCCTCGGCCACAGCGGGCCGGAAGACATGGAGAAGACGCCGAGGAACGTCTACGCCATCGACTGCGACGACGTGAACACCCTGTACGACCCGCCCAAAGGCCACTCCTACTTCCGTTCCGGCATCCGCAAAGGCCAACCCGGCCTGGTCTTCGCCCACATCTTCCAAACCATGCTGAGCGGCCGCGTCTTCCCCAACGACGAATTCCGCAAGTCGAGCATCATTGGGCTGGGCAAAAGAGTGTGATACCAATTCGGCGGGCCAGACAACCTGCCATCACTCCGTCCAAGCACCTGCGCTTGTCACGTTCACCTGGCGTGGCTTGTATCCTTTTCGGTTCAGGAACGATTGCCCTGCTGGCTTTCGGCGTGGAGTAGTCGGGTTGAGTGGCACAAACCAATCTGAACCAGATCGCATTGTAGTGTTGCACACCCCATGTTAATGGTATATTCTGCTGCGAATTTTTCCTGTGCCCTGAAGAACAATGATGGTCTGGATTGCATTTACCGCACGACTCGGCGCACTGAGCGCCTGGGCCGCTATCGCCGGCTTCGCAGTTGCGAAAGGCCATTCATGAGACTGCTGCGTGACATTCTCGGCGTGTTGCCGGTGGGCTTCGTGAGGCAAACAACAAGTGATGGGTATATGGAAAATCGATTGAATCGGCTGCTTGCTGGTGTTTTGGCTGCTTTTCTATTAATTAGCTCGGCGGTTGCCGATGTTATTCCTGCTACAGTTTCTAATGTTCCTGCGTCTATTCGTTGGAGTTTGGGTAACACAATTTTCTTTTCGACTGTAGAAGAAGCGGCCATGTCTCATTACAGCACGCTTAATCCTTTGTATAGTCCTGATTATACTGTCATTAGTAGCACCAAATTCCGTGTTATTGTCCGTTTTGTTGAACCAGTCCATAACTATAATTCACAGCCTGTTATTTTTGGCTCATATTATTGTCCATCTGGCGTTTCATTGAATTTGCAAGGTTCTGGCGATTTAATGATTGGAACTTGCCTTAATGTGGCAACTTGCCCCCCCGGCTACGATGGCCCTAAAACCATCAATGGCCAGCCAAATATGTGCGAGCGCCCGGACTGCCAACCAGGCCAAGTCCGCGACCCCTCTGGCCAATGCGTGTCCCCCCCGCAATCCTCCGCGACCCCCTGCGACGGCCAAGGAGATTGCATCCGCCCGCTAGAAAGCGCGAGCTGCCCGACGCCAAGAACAGACAAACCCATCACCATCGGCTCTGGCATCAAAGTCCAGCAAGAAACCGACATTGCCGGGGTAGAAGACCTCAGCCTGAGCCGCTACCACCACGGCCTGGGTTTCTACAACGCCGGCCCTTCTATTGAACCACCCCCCGCCTCCCTCGGCCGGGCCTGGCGACTGAGCTTCGACAAACGCCTGCACCCCCTGACCGGCATCAGCGCCAAGATGGCCCTGCTGCACCCCAACGGCGACATCCAATACTTCGGCGCCAACGGGCACGAACTCTTCAACTTTGGCCGTCCGAGCGGCCAACTCACCCCGGTCGGCGATGGCCACCGCTACCGTAGCGCCGACAACACCGAAGACTACGACGCCTCGGGACGCTTAATCAGCATCACCCGCAGTAACGGCCACACCCTGACCCTGACCTACTCCACCGTAGCCACCCCGACTACCATCGCCCCCACCCCCGGCCTGCTCATCCAAGTCGCCGATGCCTACGGCCGCAGCCTCAACTTCATCTACGACGGATCGGGCCGCATCGTCCAAGCCACCGGCCCGAACGGCGCGGTGGTCACCTACGCCTACGACGGCCCCAGCGCCAGCGGCCAAGGCAGTAACAACCTCACCAGCGTCACCTACCCGGATGGCACGAGTCGCACCTACTGGTACAACGAACCTGGCCACACCGGCAACTATTCCCTGCACACCCTGACCGGCATCACCGACGAAAGCGGTATCCGCTACGTCACCTACACCTACGACGCCCAAGGCCGAGCCATCGACGAAATCTACCCGGCGGTCGGCAGCAACACCAACCGCTACCAACTCACCTTTGGCAGCAACAGCACCACCGTCACCGACCCGCTCGGTACCAGCCGCACCTACACCTACCAAACCATCCAAGGTGTCCTCAGACACACCGGCGTCTCACAACCGGGCGGTTCTGGCTGCGGCCCGGCCAGCACGGCGCAGAGCCACGACAACAACGGCAACGTGACGAGCCGCACCGACTTCAACGGCAATGTGACCACCTACGTATACGACACCACCCGCAACCTCGAAACCAAGCGAGTCGAAGCCAGCGGCCAACCCGAAGCCCGCACCATCAGCACCCAATGGCACAGCACTTGGCGCCAACCGACCAAGATCGCCGAACCCAAAAAACTCACCACCTGGACCGTCAACGGCGACAACAACGTCTACTGCGCTCCGCAAAGCGCCACCGTCCCCAGCCTCGACGGCGGCACCCGGCCCATCGGCG
>JAISPT010000070.1 GCA_031274715.1 Azonexus sp.
TTCAACGGCCTGCCGCAGGTCAAGCACATCGCGATGATGGCGACGTGGACCAAGGCCGGCTATTTCCGCCTGTTCGGCCGGCGCGACGAGGCCAGCGGCAAGTTCAACGACGGCGAGTGCGCGATGATCTCCACCGATTCCCGCGAGGCCAGCGATTTCCGTGAAGCACGCGGCGTCGAGCTAGGCGTCGCGCCGCTGCCGCACCACGATGACGTCTATGGCGGCCGGCGTGGCACGCTGGCCGACGGCGCCTCGCTGTGGATCGGCGCCGGGCGTTCGGCGGCCGAATACAAGGCGGTGGCGAAATTCGTTGCTTTCCTGTTGGCGCCGGAAATGCAGGTCGAAGTGGTGCGCCGCAACGGCGCCCTGCCCGTGACTGGCGCCGCCCGGGCCGCAGCGCGCAGCACCCTGCTGCGCGACGACGACCGGACGCTGGATATCGCCTTCGCATCCCTGAAAGGGCAGGGGGCACGGACGGCAATGCGCGTGGCCAACATCGAGCCGGTGTTGTTGATTACCAACGAAGAACTGGAAGCCGTTTGGGATGGCCGCAAGCCGGCCAAAGCGGCCCTTGATACCGCGGTTTCCCGCGGCAACAGCCTGCTGGCCGCCCAGCCGCTGCTGAAAAAAACTCAGCCCTTCTGATGCCGTCGTCGTCGCCGCTGCTGCGCTGGATTGCCCATCGCGGCGGCGGGTCGCTGGCCCCCGAGAACACCCTGGCCGGCATCCGCCTGGCTGCTCGCCTGGGTTTTCGCGCTGTCGAGTTCGACGTCATGTTGAGTGCCGACGGCACGCCGGTGCTGATCCACGACGAAACCCTGGAGCGCACCACCGACGGCCGCGGTCGTGTCTGCGAGACGTCGGATACCGCATTGTTCGCCCTCGACGCCGGCAACGGCGAGCGTATTCCCCGTTTGGTCGACGCTGCCCGGCTGTGCCGCGAACTCGGGCTGCTGGCCAATGTCGAGATCAAGCCGGCGGCCGGCCATGAGGTGGTCACGGCCGAGACCGTGATCCGGCTGGCCGGCGAGCTATGGCGGACGGCACCTGACCAGGTGCTGCTGTCGTCCTTCGTGCCCGAGGCCATCGTCATGGCCCGCGATCTGGCCCCCGATCTGCGGCGCGGCATGTTGTACGAGACGGTGCCGGGCGATTGGCTCGACTTCTGCCGTCGCGTCGGGGCGACGGCCTTGCATTGCGACGCGACGCAGGTCGACGATGCCGTGCTGCGCGAGGCTGCGGCGCACGACATACCGGTGCTGTGCTATACGGTCGATGTGCCGGAAATCGCGGCCGACCTGCTGCGGCGCGGCGTTGCCGGCTTCTTCACCGATCGCCTGGACCGCTTCGCCAGCCAGGCTGGTGCCTGAGAACGACGCCGGAAACATCGGCGGCAAGGGCCGCCCGGCGCGGCTTTGGGCCGCGCCCCCGGCGCCGGCAAAAGCCGCCGTGCAGCAGATTTTTCTTTTAAAATCGCGGGTTTCGATACTCCCGCCGTTGAGGCCGCCGTTCATGAAAAGCTCCGAAATCCGCCAGCAGTTTCTCGACTTCTTCGCCGCCAAAGGCCACCAGATCGTTTCGTCCAGCTCACTGGTGCCGCACGACGATCCAACCCTGCTGTTCACCAACGCCGGGATGAACCAATTCAAGGACGTTTTCCTCGGCTTCGACAAGCGTCCCTACAGCCGCGCCACGACCTCGCAGAAATGCGTGCGCGCCGGCGGCAAGCATAACGATCTCGAAAACGTCGGTTACACCGCACGCCATCACACCTTCTTCGAAATGCTGGGCAATTTCAGTTTCGGCGACTATTTCAAGCACGACGCCATTCATTACGCCTGGGAACTGCTGACCGAGATTTACAAGTTGCCCAAGGACAAGCTGATGGTCACCGTCTACGCCGAGGATGACGAGGCCTACGACATCTGGCACAAGGAAATCGGTCTGCCGGCGGAAAAGATCGTGCGCATCGGCGACAACAAGGGGGCGCGCTACGCCTCCGACAATTTCTGGATGATGGGCGATACCGGCCCCTGTGGTCCGTGCACCGAGATTTTCTACGACCACGGCGCGCATATCCCGGGCGGCCCACCGGGATCGCCGGAAGAGGACGGCGACCGCTTCATCGAGATCTGGAACAACGTGTTCATGCAGTTCAACCGCGACGAGAGCGGCGTCATGCATCCGCTGCCCAAGCCCTCGGTCGATACCGGCATGGGCCTGGAGCGTATCGTCGCCGTGCTGCAGGGCGTGCATGCCAATTACGAAATCGATCTGTTCCAGAACCTGATCAAGGCCGCCGCCCGCGAAACTAGCGACGCCGACATGGACAGCCCGTCGCTCAAAGTGCTGGCCGACCATATCCGCGCCTGTTCCTTCCTGATCGCCGACGGTGTCATCCCTGGCAACGAGGGGCGTGGCTACGTGCTGCGCCGCATCATCCGCCGTGCCATCCGCCACGGCTACAAGCTCGGTGCCCGCGCCGCCTTCTTCCACAAAATGGTGCCGGACCTGGTCGCCGAGATGGGCCAGGCCTACCCGGAACTGAAGGACAACCAGACCAGGGTTACCGCCACACTGAAGCAGGAAGAAGACCGCTTCTTCGCAACCATCGAGAACGGCATGGAAATTCTCGAAGGCGAACTGGCGGCAATGGCCGACAAGGGCGTCAGCGTGTTCGACGGCGAAACCGCCTTCAAACTGCACGATACCTACGGCTTCCCGCTCGATCTGACGGCCGACATCTGCCGTGAGCGCAAAGTCACCGTCGACGCCGCCGCCTTTGATGCAGCGATGGCCCGCCAGAAGGAGCAAGCGCGCGCTGCCGGCAAGTTCAAGATGGCCAGCAACCTCGAATACGCCGGTCCGGAGACCACCTTCCATGGCTACGAGGCGCTGGAGACCAAGGGCAAGGTGCTGGCGCTGTACAAGGATGGTGCGGCGGTTAGCGAACTGAACGAAGGCGAGCTCGGCGTCGTCGTCCTCGACCGTACGCCGTTCTACGCCGAGTCCGGCGGCCAGTGTGGCGACCGCGGCGAACTCAAGGGCGCTGGCGGCATCTTCGCCGTCGAGGACACGCTGAAAATCCAGGCCGCCGTCTTCGGCCACCACGGCATTCTCAAGACCGGCAAACTGAGCGTCGGCCAGGAAGTTGCCGCCAAAGTCGACGCCGCCGCGCGCGCGGCCACCGTCCGCAACCATTCGGCGACCCACCTGATGCACAAGGCGTTGCGCCAAGTGCTCGGCCAGCATGTGCAGCAGAAAGGCTCGCTGGTCGATCCGGACAAGACCCGCTTCGACTTCGCCCACACCGCGCCGATGACCGCCGAGGAAATCCGCGAGGTCGAGGAAATCGTCAATGGCGAGATTCTGGCCAATGCCGCGACCGAAGCCAGGGTCATGGTGCTGGCCGAGGCACAGAATTCCGGCGCGATGATGCTATTCGGCGAAAAATACGGCGACGAGGTGCGCGTGCTGACTATCGGTTCCTCGAAAGAACTGTGCGGCGGCACGCACGTCGCCCGCAGCGGCGACATCGGCCTGTTCAAGATCGTCGCGGAAACCGGCGTCGCCGCTGGCGTGCGTCGCGTCGAAGCGATCACCGGTATCAACGCGCTGACCTGGGTTCAGGAGCAGGCGACCCGTGTTGCCGGCATCTCGGCGCTGCTGAAAACGCAGCCGGACGACATCGCCGAGCGCGTGGTCGGTATCCTCGACAACGTCCGTGCCTTGGAGAAGGAATTGGCCGCGCTCAAGGGCAAACTCGCCTCCTCGCAAGGCGACGAACTGGCCGGGCAAGCGGTCGAAGTCAAGGGCGTCAAGGTGCTCGCGGCGCGGCTCGATAACGCCGACGCCAAGCAGTTGCGCGAGACGATGGACAAGCTCAAGGACAAACTCAAGACCGCCGCCATCGTGCTGGCCACCGTCGATGGCGGCAAAGTGCAGATCGCCGCCGGCGTCACCGCCGACACCCTGGGCAAGATCAAAGCCGGCGAGTTGGTGAACTTCGTCGCCCAGCAAGTCGGCGGCAAGGGCGGCGGCAAGCCGGACATGGCGATGGCCGGCGGCACGGATGCCACCGCGTTGCCGGCTGCGTTGCAGTCGGTCGCGGCTTGGGTGGCGGAGCGGGTGTGAAGGGAATTTGAAGCTGACCGATTGGGTGCTTGCGTAACGGGTCCAGTAACTTCGGCGGCTGCCTCCTATCCGTCGAGTTTTAGGTTTGCCTAATCGAAAAAATAGCTGCTATTCCTGGCCAAGTTTGACAACAGCCATAAGCTAGATGACATTGCTCCTCTCAAAACAGTTCGTCTATATATAGTTAGGAGGTGCAGACCTCTACACAACTACTGAAAGGAGATGAGTTATGCCGTTCGCGGACATGATGAATGACACAGTCGACTTATTGAAGTCGGATGGAACGAAAACGACAGGGCTGAGGGCGAGTGTCCAAAAAAATAAGGTTTTCATGGATGCCAATGGTGTTCTGGTTGAGCCACAAGACCTGATCATTCGCAGAATGTCCAACGGTGCTGAAGAAACGTATCGCGTTATTGACCCTGGGTTTCATGAGGCCTTCCATGGAATCAAAGCCCACTATCAAATGGATGTTCATAAATTAGGGCTCCCCGAAGCCAAGAGCGCGATACAGAACATCACCTACAACATCACAGGCAGCAATGCGCGTATTAATCAAAATTCAGTTGATAACTCAACCAACGTGGTACAAATTGATGCGCGAGCTATTCAGTGTATTGAGGATCTACGAAAGGGAATTGATAACTCATCCCTTTCTGCGCAAGAAAAGGTAGAGGCTAATGAGGTTATCGACGAGGTAGAAAATGCCTTCCGCTCTGGTTCTCCCAAAAAATCTGTTGTAAGTGCTCTGTTGAAAGCTCTACCGCATGCCGCAAATGTTGCCTCTATCATTTCCGCATTGATAGGTTTAACAGGCGGAAACGCATGATCAGACGTTGACCGCTTGCGCGGACAACGTGACATGACTAGGCGGCAAGCCGCCTATACAGGCATTAACCGCTACGCGGATAATGCGTTACATTCTGCTTCGGCAAGCGAAGATGGTATGTTTTTCGGGTCGCGCGTTCGGTTGGCCTTGTGTCCAGCACTCCGCCCAAGCCCCCTAGCAACATGCTTAACCCCGCGCGCTTCGCGCGCTGGGCAGCCCATGGCGTAGCCTTGGGCTGCCGGTTAGACGTCATGCGAAGCGTGGATCCTTCTACCCCACGCTAAATCTCCCCAGAGGGAAAAGGAGCGTCAATGGAAATCAAATTTATTTCCGGATTTGCCGTCATTACAAAGCAGCCAGAGGCAAGTGCAGCGCTGTATCGGGAGATACTTGGCTTGCCGCTGGAGAGGTACGAGATGACGGACTATCGCTTCATGGACAATTTTCCCGGAGCCCATCACTTTGGCGTGTGGCCTCTGGAAATGGCCGCTCAGTCATGCTTCGGGGAAGATAAGTGGCCTACTTCCATTCCTGAGCCAACCGCAACCATTGATTTTGAGCTGGCAGATGCCGAGTCAGTAGCGCTAGCCGTTCAGGAGATGAAAGCAAAGGGGCAAGATTTTATTCATGAGGTGAGAACGGAACCTTGGGGACAAACGGTAGCAAGATTTATCAGTCCCGAAGGAGTGCTGATCAGTTTGAGTTATGCACCGTGGTTGCATGAGAAAGATGCCTAACATTGCATTCAACCCAGACTGGCCTACGGCCAGCCGGTTAATTTAGGCGTTAGGAGGCGCGAACCTCCCTCCTCTCTCAAGACAGGCTGTCTATATGTGGTTATTAGGCTGTAGGGTACCGAATAAATTCAACCTCATCCTGCGAAGGAGAAAATGATGCAAAAACTTTCGAAGCGATTTATGCTGATCGGGGCAGTGTCCCTTTTCTTTATGCCTGTTGTGGCGCTTTCCCAAGATTGGTCGCAAATGAAAATTACGCAGGAACAGGCCGAAGAATACGCAAAAATGATTTATAAAAAGGACATCGCTGCAGGAAAACTCACGCCTAAGCAGGCGGGTGCATACTTCAAATGCTCGGAGGAAGATTACGCTGTCAATTTATCGAAAAGCCCGGACGCTAAAAAATACGCAGCAGCCTTGGAGCGCTTGCAGCAGCTCGACAGAATGAGCGCCAGTGAGAAGGCGAAATATGATGCGGAGATGAAAACATTAAACGAAGCAGCGGAAAAACTCCGAAGCCAGTCCCAGGATAAGTGCGTGAAGCAGCTCGGCCTCAAAACAAAGCCCCAAGCAGACTGATCTGACAGCCACCGCTCCGGCAGACGGAGGTCGTAAAAAGGAGTCGTGTTCGCTTTGATTTTTAGCGAACACGACCTCTTTTTGAGAGGGTGTCACAGGGGCTTTGTCCTTGCGCAGCCTCCCATGTCAAATGTTTGCTCCTCCCTATTTCGCGCTGCCTGGAGTCCGTTGCAGTCAGCGCCTTTCCGCGTGCAGCGAACGTGGGCCACTTCCGAAAGATTTGTGTGAGCAATTCCCCGTGTGACGCCAAAGCCATTCGTCTGGCGGTGCTGGCCTTGATGGTGCTGGCGCTGATCTGGAGCTACAACTGGATTTTGATGAAATCGGTGCTGCGCTATGTCGGCGCGCTCGATTTCACGGCACTGCGTTGCGCATTCGGCGCACTGGTGCTGATGGTGATGCTGCCGCTGACGGGGCGTTCGCTCAAGCCGCCGCCGTGGCGGCCGGTGCTGTGGATCGGCCTGTTGCAAACCGCCGGCATGGGCGGGCTGGGGCAACTGGCGCTGGTGGCGGGCGGCGCAGGCAAGACGGCGGTGCTCGTCTATACCATGCCCTTCTGGGTGATTCTGCTGGCGGCGCTGTTTCTCAACGAAAAGCCGCGCCTGCCCCAGTATGCCGCTGTGCTGATCGCGGCGTTTGGCCTCCTGCTCGTTATCCAGCCCTGGGAATGGCACGGCACTCTGCTCAGTTCCTTGCTGGCAGTCGGCTCTGGCTTGGCCTGGGCGGGCGGGACGATTGTCGCCAAGCGAGCCTTCCGCCATCAGTCCGTCGATCTCCTGAGCCTGCTGGCTTGGCAGATGGTGGTTGGTGCAATTGTGCTATCGACGCTGGCGCTAGCCACCCACAAAACAGAAATCGTCTGGTCGCCCACCATGCTGCTGGTGCTCGGCTACAACGCCGTGCTGTCAACGGCGCTGGCCTGGGCTTTGTGGTTATTCATCCTACGCACGCTGCCGACGGGCGTCGCCGGACTTTCCAGCCTGATTATTCCGGTGATGAGCGTGCTGTGGGCTTGGTGGCTGCTCGGCGAGCGACCCGATCTGGCCGAAGGCAGCGGCATCGCGCTGATCTTGCTGGCGTTGGCGTTACTTGGCGGGTTGGGTTCGTTGCGGACGGCGTTGCGGCGGTTCTTCGATTCGCACCGGCCGCCTGCCAGCGGGCATCGCTGATCTAGCGCGGCAGGCGCTCATCGTCGGTGGCCTCGCGGACGAATTCGCCTTCGATGATCCGTACCTCGCCGCTACCGGCCACCGGTGCGGCTTCGCGCATGGCCTTGCGCAGGGCGCGGGTCTTCCACCATAGCCAGCCGGCGAACAGCGTGCCGCCGATGGCGATCACGGTCAGCGCGACCAGTGAGAACATCACGGCGAGAACCAGCAGGGCCAGGCTGAACACCAGGGTCAGCAGCTTGCCGAGTAGGCTTTGCGGCGCCCGGACGAAGGCGGCGCGGGCGTGAAACGGGTTCGAGTGTCGGTTCATTGGTTGCGGTGGCGTTTGAGCAAGACATTTCATTCTGCCGCAGCATCGACGCGGGGTCTGTAGACTGCTTGTCGCTGCTTTGTAACCGTCCTCTGCTGGACAGTCGATGCGCTACCGGCGGTGGCCGGCCCGGCGAGGGGTGATGGGCGTTACCGGGCGTCACCCCAGGCCGAAGCCTGGGGCTTCCTCGTCCCGACTTGTGCTCAGAAAGGCAGCGGGAGGCCGGGCCAGACCGCGTTCAGCGCGTCGCGGAAGGCACCCTGGATACGTGCCAGCGCAGTGGCATTGTCGGCCTCGAAACGCAGCACGACGACCGGCGTGGTGTTGGATGGGCGGGCCAGACCGAAGCCGTCGGCGTATTCGACGCGCACGCCATCGATGGAGATGACCTCACTGGCACCGGGAAACTTGCCTTCGGCCTTGAGCTTGGCGATCAGCGTGAAAGGTTCGCCTTCGGCCATCTTGATGTTCAGTTCCGGGGTCGAGGGTGAATCCGGCAGGGCTTTCAGCGGCGCGTTGGCGTCGGCCGAGCGGCTGAGGATTTCCAGCAGGCGGGCGCCGGTGTAAAGGCCATCGTCGAAGCCGTACCAGCGTTCCTTGAAGAAGGTGTGGCCGCTCATTTCGCCGGCCAGCGGGGCGCCGGTTTCCTTGAGTTTGGCTTTGACCAGCGCGTGGCCGGTGTTCCACATCAACGGCACACCGCCGTGCTGGCGAATCCACGGCGCCAGGAGGCGAGTGCATTTGACGTCGTAGATCACCATGCCGCCCGGCACGCGCGTCAGTACATCGGCGGCGAACAGCATCAACTGGCGGTCCGGGTAGATGATCTCGCCGTCCTTGGTGACGACGCCGAGGCGATCGCCGTCGCCATCGAAGGCGATGCCCAGTTCGGCATCGGTGTCCTTGAGCGCCTGGAGCACGTCGGCGAGATTTTCCGGCTTCGACGGGTCTGGGTGGTGGTTGGGGAAGTTGCCATCGACTTCGCAGTACAGCGGCACGATTTCGCAACCGAGGCGCTTGAAGAGTTCGGGAGCGACCGCGCCGGCCACGCCGTTGCCGCAGTCCATGACGATCTTCAGCGGGCGGGTTAGTTTCACATCGGCGACGATGCGTTCAATGTAGGCGGCGGCGACATCGGCGCTACGCTTCTGGCCCTGGCCGTGCTTCAGCTTGCCGGCCGCGATGCGCTGCTTCAGATCCTGGATGGCATCGAGCGCCAGCGTCGTGCCGCCGATGACCATCTTCAGGCCGTTGTAGTCGGGCGGGTTGTGGCTGCCAGTGACCGAGACGCAGGAATGGCAGCCCAGTTCGTAGGCGGCGAAATAGGTGACCGGGGTCGGCACGCAGCCGATGTCGATGGCGTCGATACCGGCGGCGACGATGCCGTCCATCAGCGCGCCGGCCAGTTCCGGGCCGGACAGGCGGCCGTCGCGGCCGACGGCGATGGCCGTCTGGCCTTGTTCGGCGGCCAGCGAACCGAGGGCGTGGCCGATTCGGCGGACGATGTCGGCGGTCAGGGTCTTGCCGACGATGCCGCGGATATCGTAAGCCTTGAAAATTTCAGCGGGCAGTGAGTTCATGTCTGTGGGCCTATGATGTTTCGTGAACAAAGAAGTGTAAGAGCCTTTGCGGTAGCCAGTCCAGATTTCCCGGAAACGGGCCGCTGACGAAACCGACATGGCCGCCCTGCGCTGGCTGCTCGAGACGGACCCAGGGACCGGCTTCGTCCGCCGTCGGCAGATGGCGGGCCGGCAGGAAGGGGTCGTTCTGCGGATTGACGGCCAGGGCCGGGATACGGATGGCGGCCAGCCACGGCTTGGCCGAAGCCCGTTGCCAGTAGTCGTCGGCGCCGGCAAAGCCGTGTACCGGGGCGGTGACGGCATCGTCGAACTGATACAGGTTGCGTGCCGTGACCATGCGCCGGGCATCGAACAGGCCGGGAAAGCGTTCGAGACGGGCGGCCGAGATGCGCTTCAGGGTAGCCAGGAAATGCCGGGTATAGAGGCGGTTGAAGCCACGCCCCAGATGATGGCCGCAAGCGGCGAGGTCGAGCGGCGCACACAGCGCGGCGACGCCGGTAACCACCGTGGCGGCCTCCGTGCCACGCTCGCCGGCCCATTTGAGCAGCGCGTTGCCGCCCAGCGAGATGCCGGCGGCGTGCACCGGCCGGCCACCGTTGGCGGCCTTTAGCCGGCGCAGAATCCAGTCGATCTCGGCCGAATCGCCGGAATGGTAGGCGCGCGGCCGCCGGTTCAGTTCGCCGGAGCAGCCGCGGAAATGCGGCAGCGCCAGGCGCCAGCCGAGGTGCCGGCAGGCGTGTGCGGTAGCGATCGCGTAGTGGCTGCGGGCGCTGCCTTCGAGACCGTGGAACAAAACCAGCAGTGGCGCGCCGGCTGGGCCGTCGAGATGGTCAACATCGATGAAGTCGCCGTCCGGTGTTGTCCACCGCTCGCGCTGCAGCGGCAACGGCCGTGGCTTGATCAGCAGCGGCCACAGGGTCTGGGCATGGCCGCCCGGTAACCACGACGGGGCGCGGTAAGGGGTCAATGCAAAGTGTGTGGTGCGGCGTCGGCCAGCGCCTGCTGACCATCGTCGGCGGTCGAAGCGTGGCGGCAGACAAGACGCCAGCCGTGGGGGCCGCGGGCATAGACATGGGTGACGTGCAACGGTCCGCGCGGATTCGAGTCGTCGCCGACGAACAGGGTTTCGCTCAGATGGTGGATGGCCAGCACTGAGCCCTGCCAGTGGGATACCACTTCGACCTGGACGCGTAGGCGGGTGCCGGCGAAGATGCTGCGCCAGCTTTCGCGGATTGGTGTCAGGCCGGTCAGGCGGACGCCGGTCGGATGCACGCACAGGGTTTCTTCCTCCTCGGCCCAGAGCAGACCGATCTGCTCGGCGTCGCCGCGGGCGATGGCTTCGTAGAACGCTTGTTCGACATCCTCTGGGCGGGCGTAGATAGCGGGCAGGCTCATGCAGGACTCCGTTTCTCGACGGCAGCGAGGACTTGCTGTGGCGACAGCTTGTTCAGGCAGTCCAGGTGGCCGAGCGGACATTGGCGTTCGAAGCAGGGACTGCAGGGCAGCTTCAGGCTGAGAATATCGGCTTGGTCGGACAGCGGCGGCGTGAAGCCGGGCGACGAGGAGCCGTAGAGGGCGACGATCGGCCGGTCGAGGGCGGCGGCGACGTGCATCAGGCCGGAGTCGTTGCAGACGATTACTTCCGCCAGGGCCAGCAGATCGACGGCTTGGCCGAGCGAGGTGGTGCCGCACAGGTTGCGGCAGCAGCCGGGTGCCAGGTGGCAGATTTCCTCGGCCACGGCATGATCCTTTGGCGAGCCGAACAGCCACACGGCCCGGCCGCGCTCGGCGAGGGCTCGGGCCAGGGTGGCGAAATGCGCGGCCGGCCAGCGCTTGGCCGGGCCGTATTCGGCGCCGGGGCAGAAGGCGACCAAGCGCGGCGGTGCATCAAGCCCGAGTTCGTTCAGGGTCCGCTGTTGGTCGGCTGCCGTTGAGCGGAGGCGTGGCTGGGCGATCGGCTTCGGCAACGGCGCGCCGGGCGCTTCGGCCAGTTGCATGAAGCGCTCGATCATTAGCGGCAGCGCCGCCTTGTCGAGGGTATGGCGGACGTTGATCAGGCCGTAGCGGGCCTCGCCGGTGAACCCGACGCGCCGGGGAATGCCGGCCAGAAAGGGAACCAGTGCCGATTTGGCTGAATTGGGCAGAATCCAGGCGGCATCGTAGCGTCGCGCCGCTAGCTCGCGGGCCAGCCGCCAACGGGCTTTGAGCGAAACCTGGCCGTGGTTGAATGGGCTATCGACGACCTCGGCGATGTCGTCCATGCGCTGCAATACTGGTGCCACCCAGCGCGGAGCCAGGGCATCGAGCTGTAATCCCGGATGCAGCGTATGCAGCCGCGCGAATAGCGGCTGCGCCATGATCGTGTCGCCGATCCAGGCCGGCGCGACGATGAGGGCTTTCATGGGAAGCGCTTATTGGCCACAGGTTCCCCGGCAGCCAATGGCAATCAGTGGTGGCCCTTGGGGGCTTCGCCCGTCAAGACGTACTTGGTGCTGCAGTAGGGGCAGACGGCCTCGCCGGTCTTCAGGACGTCGAGGAAGACGCGCGGGTGCTGGCTCCACAGCGCCGATTTCGCCGTTGGGCAGTGCAACGGCAGGTCGTCAGCGGTGAGTTGAACCGGGGAGGTTTGGGACATGGAATGGTTCTCCTTTTCTAAGGTACAAGGTAAGCCGCAAACGTAGGGCGGTGTTTACCCCGCCGCGCTCCATGAAACCGCTGGAATGGCGGGGTAACTCCCACCCTACGCTTGCTGTTAGTCGTAACGTCGCCTTACACCACGCCAAAAACTAAATGCGATAACCCAAAGGAAGGCCGCCAAACCGCAATAATAGGCAACCGTAGTCCAGAAGCCCACGGGGTTCTGGGCCAGCGTTTGAACGGGGCCGATGGGAATCAACCCTTTGCTAATAAACTGGATTTCCCCCAGGAACAACGAAATGACTACTTTCCAGGTCGTTCCGAAGGCTCCTAACAAGCTGGGCACAAGCATGATTCCACAAAACCAACGAAGGACCCCTCGGTCTCTTTTATTGGCAGCAGTGGCAGCACGTAAATCTTCCTCAAACTTTCTGCCGATATGGATGAGTTCCTCGGAACTCATGGCCCTCATGGCTTCTTGGGTAGGTAGTCTGGCCTTTATACGCATTTATTCCGTCAGAAATGACTAGCCTCAGATATATGCCAACCACCCCCGATGCGCTTCCGAGCGGCCATAGACGACATCGAAGTACCTGGCCTGGATTTGCGCGGTGATCGGGCCGCGGCGGCCGATGCCGATCTGGCGGCCGTCGAGTTCGCGGATGGGCGTGACTTCGGCGGCGGTGCCGGTGAAGAAGGCTTCGTCGGCGGTGTAGACCTCGTCGCGGGTGATGCGCTTTTCCTGTACGGAAAGGCCGAGTTCCTGGGCCAGGGTCAGCACCGTGGCACGGGTGATGCCTTCCAGGCAGGAGGTCAGGTCCGGCGTATACAGCTTGCCCTGCTTGACGATGAACAGGTTTTCGCCGGCGCCTTCGGCGACGTAGCCTTCGGGGTCGAGCAGCATCGCTTCGTCGTAACCCTCGTTGGTCACTTCGTTGTTGGCCAGGATCGAGTTGATGTAGTGGCCGGAGGCCTTGGCGCGGACCATCGAGATATTGACGTGGTGGCGGGTGTAGCTCGATACCTTGACGCGGATGCCGCGTTCCATGCCTTCCTCGCCGAGGTAGGCGCCCCACGGCCAGGCGGCGATGGCGATGTGCACCTTGGCGCCCTTGGGCGAGACGCCCATTTTTTCCGCGCCGTAGTAGGCGATTGGGCGCAGGTAGCCGGATTCAAGCTTGTTGGCGCGCAGCACTTCCTTGTGTGCTTCGTTGATGGCAGCCTTGTCGAAAGGCATGGCCATCTGGAAGATGTGGGCGGAGTTGAACAGGCGGTCAGTGTGTTCTTCCAGGCGGAAGATGGCGGTACCGGCATCGGTCTTATAGGCGCGGACACCTTCGAAGACGCTCATTCCGTAATGCAGGGAGTGGGTGAGGACGTGCGTCGTCGCCTCGCGCCAGGGAATGAGTTTGCCGTCTTGCCAGATGAAACCGTCGCGATCCGCCATGGACATGGTTGTTCTCCGTGTTGCGCGTGTGTGTGAAAGCCCATCATTCTAGCGGAAATCAGCAGCTATAGCGGCTACCCCCAATCCCCATACTTTGTCGACTTCGCCTTGCCGTACTACTCGTACTGTCTGCGGCTCGTCTTCGCGTCTGAGCATTTGGGGTAACCGCTATAAAATGACGCCTTTGTCGTCCGAATCCGCGTCATGATCTGGAAACCGAATGTTACTGTCGCCGCCGTCATCGAACGTGACGGCAAGTTCCTGCTGGTCGAGGAAGGGATCGAGGGCGGGCTACTTCTCAACCAGCCGGCCGGCCACCTTGAGGCCGGCGAGGCGTTGGTCGACGCGGTGGTCCGCGAGACGCTGGAGGAAAGCGCCTGGCGCTTCCAGCCGACGCATCTGGTTGGTATCTATCACTGGAAACATCCGGACAAGGATGTCACCTTCCTGCGCTTTGCTTTCACCGGCGAACTGCTCAGCTTCGAGGCTGGCCGTCCACTCGATGCGGGCATCGTCGCCGCCCGCTGGCTGACGCTAGCCGAGGTTCGAGCGAGCCGGGAGCGGCACCGCAGCCCGCTGGTCCTGCGCGGCATCGAAGATCTGATCGCTGGCAAGCGCTATCCGCTTGATCTGCTGGTGCATTGCGAGTGATTCGCCACGGTCTGATGGCGGCGGCGTTGATGCTGGCCGGCCTAGCCAGCGCCGACGAGCGGGTCGTGGTCTGCCACGGTTACGGTTGCCTGGTGCAGGAAACGGTGATCTACAGCGAGGTCCGGCTCGACGAGGTCCGCCGGCAACTGCTGGCTGCCGGCAGCGCTGCCGAGGAACGCGAGCGGTTGGCGCTGGTGATTGGGCAACTGTATGCCTGGGCCGGCGAGCAGACCGCCATCCACAACGACAAGGGCGGCAATTTGGCCGACGATTATGTTTCTGGGCGGATGGACTGCATCGACCACTCGACTACTACCACGCGCCTGCTGCGCCTCTTGGAAGCGCGCGGCGCTCTGCGCTGGCACCGGGTGCGGGAGCCGGAAGTGCGCAATTTCGCGCTGATCTTTCCCGCCCATTATTCGGCGGTGATCGAGACGATCGACGAGGGGGTAAGCGGCAGGGGGGGCGAATGCTTCGTCGTCGATAGCTGGTTTGTTGATAATGGCCAGCCGGCGGTGATCCTGCCGCTGGATGACTGGAAGAAAGGGGCTGGACCCGATGTCTGAAAAAACCGTGGTGGTCGGCTTGTCCGGCGGTGTCGATTCCTCCGTCGCGGCGCTGTTGTTGAAGCGCCAGGGCTGGAAGGTGATCGGCCTGTTCATGAAAAACTGGGAGGACGACGATAGCGAGGACTACTGCTCGTCGCGCCAGGACCTGATTGACGTGATGAGCGTTGCCGACGTTATCGGCATCGATGTCGAGGTGGTCAATTTCGCCGCTGAGTATCGCGAGCGGGTATTTGCCGAATTCCTCGCCGAATACCAAGCCGGCCGCACGCCAAATCCTGACGTGCTGTGCAACTCGGAAATCAAGTTCAAAGCTTTTCTTGAGCACGCCATGAAGTTGGGGGCCGAGCGGATCGCCACTGGCCACTATGCCGGCGTGCGCGAATTCAATGGTGAGTACCAGTTGCTCAAGGCCGAGGACGGTACCAAGGACCAGAGCTATTTCCTCTATCGCCTGAACCAGGCGCAACTGGCGAAGACGCTATTTCCGCTGGCCGACCTCTACAAGCGCGAGGTGCGCAAGATCGCCGAGGCCGAGGGGCTACACGTCGCCGCCAAAAAGGATTCGACCGGCATCTGCTTCATCGGCGAGCGGCCGTTCAAGGATTTCCTGGCCCGTTATCTGCCGCCGAAGCAGGGTGAGATTCGTCGTCTCGACGACGGCAAGGTGCTCGGCAAGCACGATGGCTTGATGTACCACACCCTCGGCCAGCGCAAGGGACTGCACATTGGTGGCCTCAAAGAGAAGGGGCAGCCGGGTGGCGGCGAGCACGACGCCTGGTTCGTCGCCGGCAAGGACATGGACAAGAATGTGCTCTACGTCGTCCAGGGGCACGACCATCCGGCCCTGCTGAACAGCACGGTGGTCGCCGAGCAGTTGTCCTGGATCGCCGGGCGCGCTCCGCAAACGCACTGGGTTTACACCGCCAAGCCCCGCTACCGCACTTCCGACCAGCCCTGCGAAATTGAGCGCTTTGATAGTGAACCCCGTGGCAACACCTGCGAAATCCACTTTGCCGAAGCGCAGTGGGCACTGACGCCGGGTCAGTCGGTGGTGCTCTACGAAAGCCGGGTCTGTCTCGGCGGCGGGGTGATCCGCTAGCGAGCCGCAGGCCGTCCGTGTCGTGGGCATAAAAAAAGCGCCGGCCGGCGCTTTTTTCATGGTTGGACGAAGCAGCCTCAATCGCTCGGCAGCGTATCCGCGAAGGATGGGCGTTGCAGCAGTTTGGCGTGCAGCTTGTCGAGATTGGGGTGGCTCTCCCGCCAGACCAGGCTGGGCAGGCGGAAGCTGAGGTAACCGAGGGCAGCGCCGACAGCGATGTCGGCCATCGAGAAATGTGTACCCATGCAGTAGGGTTGTTCGCCCAACTCGGCGGCCATGAAGGCCAGGCCGCGCGTGATTTTTTCTTGTTGGTAGGCGATCCATTCGGCGTCCTGCTTGGCCTGCGGGCGGCGCAATTCGAATAGGGTAAGCACGGTGGCGTCGCAGATGCCGTCGGCTACGGCTTCCCAGCGCTTGACTTCGCTCCGCTCGCGGTTGGGGGCGGGGATCAGCTTGTTGTTGGGCGACACGTTGTCGATGTAGTCGACGATGACGCGCGAATCGAACAGCGGCGTTTCGTCGTCGAGCACCAGCACCGGAATCTTGCCCAGCGGGTTGAGCGCCGGCACCGCGCTGTCCGGCAACAACGGTAAGTCGATCACGAAGTCGTATTCGATCTTCTTTTCGGCCAGCACGATCCGGGCCTTGCGGGTATACGGGCTGGCAGGGGAGCCGATCAGCTTCATCGCATATCTCTGTTTTGGGGGAGCCGATTATAGCGTATGGCGAGGGCTTCGCCGGGCGGGTAAAATACTTGGCTCTGCAAAAGGATGTTGCCCATGAATTTCAATCCCTTGACCGCCCTTTCCCCGCTCGATGGCCGCTATGCAGGCAAGGTCGACGCCCTGCGCGACCATTTCTCCGAATTCGGCCTGATCCGCGCCCGCCTCAAGGTCGAGATCGAGTGGTTGAAGGCGCTGGCCGCCGAGCCGCATTTCACCGAGATCGCCGCCTTCTCGCCGACGACCGTGGCCGAACTCGATGCGCTGGTCGCCGGCTTCGGTCCGCAGCAGGCGGCTGAGGTCAAGGCCATCGAGGCCGTCACCAACCACGACGTCAAGGCGCTGGAATACTGGATCAAGGAGCGGACCCAGGCCAATGCCGAAGTGGTCAAGGTCAGCGAGTTCATCCATTTCGCCTGCACCTCGGAGGACATCAACAACCTGTCGCACGCGCTGATGTGTCGGGGCGCTCGCGAAGAGGCATTGCTGCCGGCGCTGGACCAGGTTGTCGCCAAGTTGGTCGAGCTGGCCCACGCCTATGCCGACATCCCGATGATGAGCCGCACGCATGGCCAACCGGCGACGCCGACGACGATGGGCAAGGAGCTGGCCAATGTCGCTTGGCGTCTTAAGCGCGCCCGTGTCCGCATCGCCGGCGTCGAACTGCTGGGCAAGATCAACGGTGCGGTCGGCAACTACAATGCCCACCTGGCCGCCTACCCGGGCTATGACTGGGAAGGCTTCGCCAAGCGCTTCGTCGAGTCGCTGGGTCTGACTTTCAACCCCTACACCATCCAGATCGAGCCGCACGACGCGCTGGCCGAGCTGTTCGATGCCTTCGCCCGCGCCAACAGCATCCTCATCGATCTTGACCGCGATGTCTGGGGCTATATCTCGCTCGGTTTCTTCAAACAGAAGGTCAAGGCCGGCGAGATCGGCTCCTCGACCATGCCGCACAAGGTCAATCCGATCGACTTCGAGAACTCGGAAGGCAATTTCGGTCTAGCCAATGCGGTGTTGAAGCACCTCGCCGAGAAGCTGCCGATCTCGCGCTGGCAGCGCGATCTGACCGATTCGACAGTGCTGCGCAACATGGGCGTCGGCCTCGGTTACACGCTGCTCGGCTACGACTCGCTGCTGAAGGGCCTCGGCAAGCTGGAAATCAACGCCGATTGTATGCACGCTGATCTCGACGCCAACTGGGAGCTGCTGGCTGAGCCGATCCAGACGGTGATGCGCCGCTATGCCGTGGCCAACGCCTACGAAAAGCTCAAGGAACTGACCCGCGGTACCCGTGTCTCGCGCCAGGGTATGCAGGACTTCGTGGCAACGCTGGATATCCCGGAGGCGGCCAAGGCCGAACTGCTGAAACTGACGCCCTGGGATTACACCGGCAAGGCGGCGGAATTGGCCAAGCGCATCTAACGCTCAGCCATGGTCGGGACAGCACACCGATGATCTGCGCCAAGTGCCGGCAGGAGGTGCCGGCCGACGCCATCTACTGCCCGCATTGCACCGGCGAGCGTCGCACCACCGATCGCGAGGTGATCCGCGGTGGTATCCGGGGCGGGCTGCTCGGCCTGCTCATCGGCCTGCTGCCGGCCCTGCTGCTGCTCACCATTTACGGCGCCGAGCGCGGCATCAAGGCTATTGCCTTCGCCGTGCCGGTGGCCACCTTGACCACCGGGCTGATCATCGGCTTGGTCAAGGCCAAACGCGACTGGAAGTAATGTCAATGTCTTTTGCCGAAAACCTGAAGAAATTGCCGGGCATCTCCCATCTGGCCGCGATCAACCTGCTCGATGCCGACGGCAACGTCGTCGCCAGCATCGAGAACAAGCCCGGCAGCCAGGGTTCGCTGGCGGTGTACAACCACCTGGCGCAGACTTACGGCTCAATCAATGCCGAGGCGGCGAAGAAGGGCCTGGAAATTTTCGCCGAGCACAGCGAGGACGAACGCGCTCATCCCGGTAAGCATCCGAATATCGCCCGCCTACTGGCGATCGAATCCGGCCAGCCGGCGCTGCGTGCCAAGCATGTTTTCGCACTGTAGTGCGCTGGCGCCTAAGACAGCTGAGCCGGGAATAAGTTTCTGGCAGAGAAACTTTTGTTACAAAAGTACCCATGCGGTTACAAAAGTACCTATGCAAAGCCAGTAGAATTAACGGTTCCCTCAAACAATCACTGGAGAAAACCCCATGAAGAAATTCATGCTCGCCCTGCTCGGCATCACTCTGGCCGGCGGCGCCGCTGCCCAGATGAAGCCGGAAGATGCCATCAAGTACCGCCAGTCGGCGTATTCCGCCATGTCCTGGAGCATGGGTCGCATCAAGACCAATGTCGAAGGCACCTACAACAAGGACGAGGTGATCAAGGCTGCCAACGTGATCCAGAGTCTGGCCAATTCGGGCATGGGCGCGCTGTACCTGCCGGGTACTGACAAGGGCAAGGGCTGGGAGGAAACCCGCGTCAAGCCTGAGATGTTCACCAACAAGGAACTGGTCGGCAAGGTCGCCACCGACTTCAACCGGGAAGCCAACGAAATGGCCAAGGTCGCCGCCGCTGGCGACGCTGCCGCGGCCAAGGCGCAGTTCAGCAAGCTGAGCGAAACCTGCAAGAGCTGCCACGACGACTTCAAGATCAAGAAGTAAGCTGGACGTTGTCACGTCGTACCCGACTACGGGTAGCCCAGGCTCCGGCCTGGGGTGACTTACAGGCGCCCGTGGGCGCCTGTTTCGTTTTCACCGGAACAAAGGAACACAGCATGAACAGCAAACACATTCGCCTCTGGGATCTGCCCACCCGCCTGTTTCACTGGCTACTGGTATTGGCCGTGATCGGCGCCGTGGTCAGCGGCCAGCTTGGCGGCAACCTGATCGTCTGGCACGGACGCCTCGGTCTGTTCATCATTGGCCTGCTGGTCTTTCGCATTGTCTGGGGGCTGATCGGCTCGACCTATGCCCGCTTCGCCCACTTCTTCCCGACGCCGGCCCGGTTGCGCGCCTATCTGGGCGGCGAGTGGCGCCAGCCCGGACACAACCCGCTGGGCGCCCTGTCCGTTTTCGCGTTGCTCACCGTGGTTGGCTTCCAGGCGGTTTCCGGGCTGTTTAGCAATGACGACATCGCCTTCGTCGGGCCGCTGTTTGACCTAGTCGACAAGAGCTTGAGCAACCGCCTCACCGGCTTGCACCACCTGATGGCTAACCTGTTGTACGTACTGGTCGGCCTGCACGTGGCGGCGATCGTCTTCTATGTCCGCGTCAAGAAGAACAACATGTTGCGGCCGATGCTGACTGGCTCGAAGGAAGTCGAGCACGGCGAGGATGCCCGCGGCGGCGGCCTGCTGGCGCTGACGGTTGCTGTGCTGCTGGCGTTGGCTGCTGTTTATGGGGCGAGCGGCGCCTGGTTGCCGGAACCGCCACCGCCGCCAGCGGCCGAAGATATACCGGCTTGGTGATCCGGCTGGTAGCAAAGAAAAAGCCGCCCGCGGGCGGCTTTTTGCTGTTCCCGGTGGACCGGTTCAGACCACGGCGCCGTCCGCGTTGGCGCCCTCGATGGCCTTCTTGGGCTTGATGAACTGTTCGCGCGAGACACCCAGCCACATTACCAGCGGGCTGGCGACCAGCACCGAGGAGTAAATGCCGAAGCAGATGCCGATGGTCAGCGCCAACGAGAAGTAATGCAGCGTCTCGCCGCCGAAGATCAGCATCGACAGCACCATGACCTGGGTCGAGGCGTGGGTGATGATGGTCCGTGAAATGGTGCTGGTGATGGCGTGGTCGAGCACCTGTGGCGTAGTCAGGCCGCGTACTTTCTTGAAGGTCTCGCGGACGCGGTCGAAGACGACCACCGATTCGTTGACCGAGTAGCCGAGCACGGCCAGGGTCGCGGCCAGCACCGACAGCGAGAATTCCCACTGGAAGGCGGCGAAGAAGCCGAGAATGATGATCACGTCGTGTAGGTTGGCGATGATGGCCGATACCGAGAAACGCCATTCGAAACGGAAGGCGAGGTAGATCATGATGCCGAGGATGACGACCAAGAGCGCCATGGCACCGTTTTCGGCGAGTTCCTTGCCGACCTGCGGGCCGACGTATTCGACGCGCTGTAGCCGCGCTCCCGGCACTGCGGCATCGAGCGCGGCCATCACCTGTTCCCCCTGCTTGGCGCTGTCCTGCGCGTCGCGTAGAGGTAGGCGGATCAGTACGTCCTGCGAGGAGCCGAAGTTCTGTACCTGGAAATCGGAAAAGCCGGCCTTGGCCAGCGCGCCGCGCATCTTTTCGAGTTCGGCGGCCTGCTGGTAGCTGACCTCGATCAAGGTGCCGCCGGTGAATTCGACCGACAGGTGCAGCCCCTTGGTGACCAGGAAGAAAACGGCGATCAGGAAGGTGGCGAAGGAAATGATGTTGAACTTCAGCGCATGGCGCATGAAGGGAATGTCTTGCTTGATGCGGAAAAATTCCATGTCCGTGCGTCCTGGTTACTTGCCGTCGGTTGGAGTCGCGGTCAGGCCGGGTTTCCAAATCTGGCCGATGGCGATCTTGGTGAGCTTCTTCTGGCGGCCGTAGATCAGGTTGATCAGGGCGCGCGAGATGACCACCGATGAATAGATCGAGGTCAGGATGCCCAGGCAGTGCACCACGGCGAAGCCGCGTACCGGGCCGGAGCCGAAGATGAGCAGGGCCAGGCCGGCGATCAGCGTGGTGATGTTGGAGTCGAGGATGGTCCCGAAAGCGCGCTCGTAGCCTTCGGAAATCGCCGCCTGTGGTGGCATGCCGGCGCGCAATTCCTCGCGGATGCGTTCGTTGATCAGCACGTTGGCGTCGATGGCCATGCCCAGCGTCAGCGCGATGGCGGCGATGCCGGGCAGGGTCAGCGTCGCTTGCAGCAGCGACAGCAGGGCAACCAGCAGCAGCAGGTTGGCCGACAGGGCCAGGGCCGAGACGACGCCGAACATCTGGTAGTACATGATCATGAACAGGGCGATGGCGATAAAGCCCCACAGCGTCGAATGGAAGCCCTTGTTGATGTTCTCGGCGCCGAGCGAGGGGCCGATGGTGCGTTCCTCGATGATTTCCATCGGCGCTGCCAGCGAGCCGGCGCGCAGCAGCAGGGCGACGTCGCTGGCTTCCTGGGTGCTCATGCGGCCGGAAATCTGCACACGGCCGCCGCCGATCTCGGTGCGGATCACCGGCGCGGTAACCACTTCGCCCTTGCCTTTTTCGATCAGCAGGATGGCCATGCGTTTGCCGACGTTTTCGCGGGTGACATCCCTGAAGATGCGGGCGCCGGCGGCGTCGAGCGTCAGATGCACGGCCGGTTCGTGGGTCTGGCCGTCGAAGCCAGGCTGGGCGTCGGTCAGCCGGTCACCGGTCAGCACCACCTGCTTCTTGACCACCAGCGGGCTGCCGCCGCGCTCGGTGTACAGCTCGGTGCCGAACGGCGGGTTACCGGCCAGCGCCGCCTCGAGTACGCCGGGCGTGTCGTCGACCATGCGGATTTCCAGCGTCGCGGTGCGGCCGAGGATGTCTTTGGCCTTGGCCGTGTCCTGTACGCCCGGCAACTGGACCACGATGCGGTCGGCGCCTTGCTGCTGGATTACTGGTTCGGCGACGCCGAGTTCGTTAATGCGGTTGTGTAGCGTGGTGATGTTCTGCTTGAGCGCGAATTCGCCGAGTTTCTTCAGTGCCTCCGGCCTCATGGTTGCCACCAGGCGCAATTCGCCGCCGGCACCGCTTTCCGCCAGCAGCAGGTCGGGCTGGCTGTTAGCGATGGCGGCACGGGCCTTGTCGCGCGTTTCGCTCTCGCGGAAGGCGATGACGATGCGTTCGCCTTCGCGGTTGATGCCGGCGTGGCGCAGATTTTTGTCGCGCAGCACGGTGCGCAGGTCGGCGGCGGTCGAGTCGAGGCGCTTGGTTAGCGCTCCTTTCATGTCTACCTGTAGCAGGAAGTGCACGCCGCCGCGCAGATCGAGACCGAGATACATCGGCAGGGCGTGCAACGCGGTCAGCCAGCGCGGCGAGGCCGACAGCAGGTTCAGGGCGACCACATATTGCGGGTCGCTGGCATCCGGATTGAAGTTCTTTTCCAGCACATCCTTGGCCTGCAACTGGATGTCCTCCGTGGCGAAGCGGGCCTTGACGCCGACAGCGTCGAGCTGGATGCCGTCATGGGTGATGCCGGCACTTTTCAGGGCTTCCTCGACGCGGCTGCGGGTGTTCTCGTCGATCTTGAGCGTGGCCTTGGCGCTCGATACCTGCACGGCCGGCGATTCGCCGTAGAAGTTGGGCAGGGTATAGATGAAACCCAGCACCAGCGACGCGGCGACGATGATGTACTTCCAGAGAGGGTAGCGATTCATGGCGGCTTACAAGCGAAGAAGGCGGCCAGCGGCCGCCTTCCGGGGTGATTACAGGGACTTCAGCGTGCCTTTCGGCAGGACCATGCCGATGGCCGGCTTCTGAACGACGACCTCGGTGCCTTCGGCGATTTCGACGGTGACGTAGGCTTCGCCGATCTTGGTGATGCGGCCGACTAGGCCGCCGCCGGTGACGATTTCGTCGCCCTTCTGCAGGGCTTCGATCAGCGCCTTGTGGTCCTTGGCCTTCTTCATCTGCGGGCGGATCATCAGGAACCACAGCACGACGAACATCAGGATCATCGGCAGCAACTGCATGAAGCCGCCGGTCGGATCGGCGGCGCCAGCGGTCTGGGCGTGGGCAAGGCTAATCATGGGGAGTGTCTCCGGATAACGAAAAGTTCAGAACGCGCGATTCTAGCATTGGCCGCCCGATCGGTCGCGGGCGAAGGCGGCCGACCACGCTGTCAGCGTGGCCGATGCAATGGCGGCGCGCATCTCGGCCATGATGACCTGATAGAAATGCAAGTTGTGCAGGGTGTTGAGCATGCCGCCGAGAATTTCACCGTTGCGGAACAGGTGATGCAGGTAGGCGCGGCTGAATTGCGTGCAGGTGTAGCAATTGCACGAAGGGTCGAGCGGGCCGGTATCGGCCCGGTAGCGGGCATTTTTGATCTTGACGTCGCCGAAGCGGGTAAACAGGTGGCCGTTGCGCGCATTGCGCGTCGGCATCACGCAGTCGAACATGTCGATGCCGCGCCGGACCGCGAACACCAAGTCTTCCGGCGTGCCGACGCCCATCAGGTAACGTGGCTTGTGTGCCGGCATTCGCGATGCCAGGTGGTCGAGGATGCGCGCCATGTCCTCCTTCGGCTCGCCGACCGAGAGGCCACCGATGGCCATGCCGTCGAAGCCGATGTCGTCGAGACCGGCCAGCGATTCCTCGCGCAAATCCTCATACATGCCGCCCTGGACAATGCCGAACAGCGCGTTGCGGTTTTCCAGCTTGTCGTGTTCGGTGCGCGAGCGTTGCGCCCAGCGCAAGCTCAAACGCATCGACTGCGCCGCTTCTTCGTGGGTCGCCGGGTAGGGCGTGCATTCGTCGAAGATCATCACGATGTCCGAGTTCAGCACATGCTGGATTTGCATCGAGATTTCCGGCGACAAGAACAGCTTGGCGCCATCGTGCGGCGAACTGAACTTGACGCCATCCTCGGTGATCTTGCGCAGGGCGCCGAGCGAGAACACTTGAAAGCCGCCGGAATCGGTCAGGATCGGCTTTCGCCAGTTCATGAAATCGTGCAGGCCGTGGTGAGCTTTGATGACCTCAAGGCCAGGGCGCAGCCACAGGTGAAAGGTGTTGCCCAGGCAAATTTGCGCGCCGATGTCGTGCAGGCTTTGCGGCGTCATCGCCTTGACCGTGCCGTAGGTACCGACCGGCATGAAAACCGGCGTTTGGACTTGGCCGTGGGCCAGCGTCAAGGTGCCGCGGCGGGCGGCGCCGTCGGTGTGGAGGAGGTCAAATTGCATCGGTACGTTCCAGGAGCATCGCATCGCCGTAGCTAAAGAAGCGGTAGCGCTCGGCGATGGCATGGGTGTAAGCGGCGCGGATCGCGGTACAGCCGGCGAAGGCCGAGACCAGCATCAGCAGCGTCGATTTCGGCAGATGGAAGTTGGTGATCAGGCGGTCGACCACGCGGAAGCAATAGCCGGGCGTGATGAAAATGTCGGTCTCGGCACCGCCGGGACGTAGCGAGCCGTCGGCCTGGCTGGCCGATTCGAGGGCGCGCAGGCTGGTGGTGCCGACCGCGACGACGCGGCCGCCGGCGGAACGGGTGGCGGCGACGGCAGCGGCAGTGGCGGCGGGGATTTCATAGCGCTCGCTGTGCATGCGATGGTCAGCGATTTTTTCCACGCGCATTGGGCGGTAGGTGCCGGCGCCGACGTGCAGCGTTACGAAGGCGGTGTTGATGCCTTGTGCCTTCAGCGCTTCCAGCATCGCCTCGTCGAAATGCAGGCCGGCGGTCGGCGCGGCGACGGCCCCCGGCGCGCGGGCATAGACGGTCTGATAGCGGGTTTCGTCGGCGCCGTCGGCGGGGTGGGCGATGTAGGGGGGCAGCGGCAACTTGCCGTGGCGCTCGGCCAAGTCCCAGAAATTACCGTCCTCGTCGAGTTCGAGCGCGAACAAATCGCCGTCGCTGCCGGCTCGCCCGCACATGCGGACGGTGAAAGTGTCGGCCAGGCGCAACCGGCAGCCAGTCTTGGGAGCCTTGCTGGCGCGAATCTGGCAGATCGCGTGACGGGCGTCGACGATGCGTTCGAGCATCACCTCGACTTGGCCGCCGGTATCCTTGACGCCGTGGAAGCGCGCCTTAATCACCCGGGTGTCGTTGAATACCAGCAGATCGCCGGCACGCAGCAGTTGCGGCAAATCGGCGAAACAGCGATCGTCCAGGCGTCCGCCGTCGACGTGCAGCAAGCGGCTGCCGCGGCGCTCGGGCGCCGGGTGCTGGGCAATCAGTTCGGGTGGCAGGGGGAAATCGAAATCGTCGACAGTCAGCGACATCATGGCGGGCGGTAGCAGTTCGCGCGATGCGCGGTCGGCCAGGATGGCCAGATTTCGGAAAAGGGGCGAATAATACGAGAGAGAGTGGTGAAAAATCAATTGCTTGGTAGCATGATTGAACGAAAACGGGGCAGTTGCTAAGATTGTCCAGTCATCTTCAGGCGGGGGCCCACGGGTTGCCCGCTGCTCGATCTTCTCCCGAAAGCCTTTGTGCATCGCCTATTCGCTCGACCCGCCCTGATCCTGTTCGGCATCGTTGTCGCTGGTGTGCTGTACATCGAGCCTGCTGGCGTACTGCACATCAGGCCTGCCAGTGCGGCCAGTGTCGATGTCGGCACGCAGGTCGGTCGCGTCGTCGCCGGAATTTTGAGCTATGCACGCTGGCCGACGCCGGTCGAAACTTATCGTTTTTGCACCGTGGGCGAGGTGGTCTATCTGCATGCTGGATGGAAAAGCCTGGGCCAGGCGACGAGTGATCCGGTTACCCTGCACAGGCTGACTGGTGACGAGTCCAGTTGGGTTGCGGATTGTGATGTGCTCTATATCGGTGGCGTGACACCGGCGCTGCGCAGCAGACTGCTGGCCGAGGCCGTCGGCAAGCCGGCCCTGACGATCAGCGAGGGTGACAGCGTGTGTGCCGAGCCCAGCATGTTCTGCTTGGCCGTGCAAGGCAGCGAGGTTGGCCTGCTGGCCAACCTCGACGCAATCTCGCGTAGCGGCATCCGGATCGACCCGAAGGTGCTGCAGTTGGTGCGGCGGAGGCAGGGCGGGAAATGAGCGGGATGACCAAGGGGCAGGCCCAGGTGCCGACGCTGGCCAGCGTGCTGCATCGCGCGAATCTACGCGTCGTGCTGACCGCGGTACTGCTGGCTGGTGTCTCGCTATTCGTGCTGAGCATGATCGCGTTACGGTTCTACATGCTGGACAATCTTGCGTTGTCGGCGCGCTCGGTAGCCTATGCGGTCGAGGCAGCGGTGGTCTTTGGCGACCGTGACGCAGCGGCCGAGGCGTTGGAGCAGATGGTCGCCAATCGGCCAGTTTCCGTTGCCTACGTGTTCGACCGCGACGGCGAGGAGGTTGTCCATTGGCAGGCGAAGGAGAGCGAAGGCTGGGTGGCGCTGGAGAAACTGATGGCCAGTATTTTTTTCGCTCGGCCGGCTATCGAGGCAATCCACCACAATGGGCGCGAGATCGGTACTGTGGAATTGCAGAGCTCGGGGCGCGATCTGGCGGCATTCGTGTTGGTTGCGCTGGCTTGCGGATTGATTACATTGATTCTGTGCGGCGTCGTTGCCTTGCGCCTGTCTCAGCGTACCAGCATGGAGATCGTCCAGCCCCTGCGCCACTTGGCGGTCGTTACGGCCGCGGCGAGGCGTGAACGGCGGTTCGGGGCGCGTGTCGAGCCGGCGGCGATCGCCGAACTACGCAGTCTCGGCGACGACTTCAATGCACTGCTGGCCGAGCTGGCTTCTTGGCAGGAGCAAATGCGCAACCACAACGCAACGCTTGCTCACCAAGCCAATCACGATCCGCTGACCGGGTTGGCCAATCGTGCGCATTTCGAGGAGCGTCTCGATCAGGCGCTGGATACGATGCACAACGACGGCGGACATGCCGCGCTGTTCTTCATCGACGCCGACCGCTTCAAGTCGATCAACGATGAATTCGGGCATGAGGTCGGCGACATCGTGTTGTGTATTATCGCCAGACGTTTGCGCGCCAAGGTCCGGGAAGGTGACTTGGTTGCCCGCCTGGGCGGCGACGAATTCGCTGTATTGTTGTTGCCGCTGGGCGATTTGTCGCAGGCCAAGCGGATCGCCGGTAGCATGCTGGAGAGCATGGCCGAACCGATCGAACTGCCGTCAGGTATATCGCTGAACGTATCATTGAGCATCGGCATCGCCTTCTTCCCGGATCATGCGACCGATGCGGCGGGCTTGCTGAAAAAGGCCGATGAAGCCATGTACGAGTCGAAACGCGCCGGTCGCGGCGTTTATTCTGTTGCCCCCTCATAAGGGTGCGAGTCGAGTTTATCGAGGAGAGTATCTTGATGCGCAAATTGTGTTTCTTGTTCGGTCTGTGGGTGGCCGTGTTCGGCCTGTCGGGTTGCCAGACGGCGCCAGAGAAGCAGGAGGGACTGTCGGCGGAGCAGGTCGCGGCCCTCAAGCAGCAAGGCTTCGTCGAATCGGAAGAGGGCTGGGAATTCAGCGCTTCGGAGAAACTGCTGTTCGGGGCGAACGAAGCGGCGTTGGTCCCGAGCGCACGGGAAGCAGTGGAGCGTATCGCCCATATGCTGGTCAAGCTGGCACTACCGGCGGTCCGTGTCGATGGTCATACCGATGCCACCGGCAGCGCCAGCTACAACGACAAGTTGTCCCTGCGCCGGGCGGAGGCAGTGGCCGAGGTCCTCATTGCCGCTGGTATACCGGCGGACAACATTGAGGTACGCGGTTTGGGCAGCCGGGCGCCGGTGGCCAGCAACCAGACGGCCGAGGGGCGCTCGCAGAACCGCCGCGTTGTGTTGGTCATTATTCTCGGCAGTTGAAAGTAAAAAAGCCTGTGTCTGGGCACAGGCTTTGATGGTTTCCTGGTGCCGGGAAAGGGACTCGAACCCTTACACCTTGCGGCGGCGGATTTTGAATCCGCTGCGTCTACCGATTCCGCCACCCCGGCACAGGAAGCGCGGATTATCCCTGAATCACTGGCGCGGTTCAAGCGCCTCGGAGCATGGGAAGCTGCGCGCCAGCGCGCCGGCGACGATGGTCGCGGTGCTGCTGTCGTCCGCCGGCAGCCGTTCGAGCTGGTTGAGTAGTACGGCGCGCACCAAGCGTTGCGGCAGGTGGTCGTCCTGCGGCAGGCAGAAGGCATTGAGGCGGACGCCGATCTTCTCGGCCAGGTAATCGCTGATCGCGTAGCCGTCGACGAAACCGGCGACATAGGCAATGCAGCGGGTGCTGCGGATGGCTTCATACGGATCGCTGCTGCGTTGTTCCTGGTACAGCGCCTCGGCGGCTTGGCAGTCGCCGCGCAACTCGGCGCTGGTGTAGGCCAGGGCGGGGCTGGCGGTGCCGAGCGCGGCCAGCAGGAGCAAAGCCGCTTTCACGTCTGCTCGAACCAGTTGAGTTTCTCATGCAGGCGGACCACGGTGCCGACGACGATCAGCGCCGGTGGCTTGATACTCGACTCGGCGATGCACTGCGGTAGCGTGCCGAGTGTGGCCAGCAACGTTTGCTGGTCGGCCTGGGTGCCGTTGCGGACGACGGCGGCCGGTGTCTGCGCCGGCAGGCCGTGGGCGATCATTTGGCGGCAGATGTCGGCGGCGGCGCCGATGCCCATGTAGAAGACGACGGTATGGTTGGGGCGAGCCAGGGCCGGCCAGTCGAGATTGACGGTGCCGTCCTTGAGATGGCCGGTGACGAAAGTGACGGCCTGGGCGTGTTCGCGGTGCGTCAGCGGAAAGCCGGAATAGGCGCCGCAGCCGGCAGCGGCGGTAATGCCGGGAACCACTTCAAAGGGAATACCGGAGGCGGCCAGGATTTCCAGCTCCTCGCCACCGCGACCGAAGATGAAGGGGTCGCCGCCTTTGAGGCGAACGACGGACAGCCCTTGGCGGGCCAAGTCGACGAGCAGATTGTTGATCAATTCCTGCGGCAGGGTGTGGTGCGAGGCTTCCTTGCCGACATAGATGCGGCGGGCGTCGGGATGGGCCAGATCGACGATGCCGGGACCGACCAGGTGGACGTAGACCAGTGCGTCGGCGCGGGCAATCAGGCGGGCGGCTTTGACCGTCAGCAGTTCAGGATCGCCGGGACCGGCGCCGACTAGCCAGACCTTGCCTTTTTCCAATGTGTTCGCGACTTGCATGTTTTCTCCCTGAAACTCGCCGGCCATCCTAATGCCCTCCCCGGAAGCTGCCAATAGCGGCGAATCATAGATTGCATTGAACTAGTCATAAAGAACTAGTTATCTGGTCAATTGGCACTATAGGCCATTGAATATGGTGGTTTTTCAATCGGTAAAAGCTTGATTGGGATCAAGGATCGATGGTCTGTGCCAGTTCAACCTTGCGGTCATCGCGTTTGGGGTCGAACGCATTTTTGTTTGTTCTAGGAGAGGAAAGATGAAACGAAGCATAGTGGGGATGCTGGCCTTGTCGGCCATGACCGTGGCCATGGGTTCTGCTTTTGCTCAGGCGGCGGCGGGACCGGCGATGACCGCGGAAGGGAAGGAACAGGCCAAGAAGATTTACTTCGAGCGTTGCGCCGGTTGTCACGGCGTACTGCGCAAGGGCGCCACCGGCAAGAATCTTGAGCCGCACTGGTCGAAGAAGGACAAGGATGGCAAGGTCACCGAAGGCGGTACGCTCAACCTCGGCCAGAACCGTCTGGAAAAGATCATCGGCTACGGCACCGACGGCGGCATGGTCAACTTCGACGACATCCTGACCAAGGATGATATCGCCCTGATGGCCAAGTACATCCAGAACACCCCGGATGTGCCGCCTGAGTTCAGCTTCAAGGAAATGAAGGATACCTGGAAGGTCATCGTGCCGGTCGACAAGCGTCCGACCAAGCAGATGAACGACATCAACTTGAAGAACGTCTTCTCGGTCACCTTACGCGACACCGGCGAAGTTGCCCTGATCGATGGCGACACCAAGGAAATCCGCAGCATCGTCAAAACTGGCTATGCCGTTCATATCTCTCGCCTCTCCAAGTCCGGCCGCTATGTGTATGTGATCGGCCGCGACGGCCGTCTGTCGCTGATCGACCTGTGGATGGAGAAGCCGGCCGTGGTCGCCGAACTGAAGATCGGCTTCGATGCCCGCTCGGTCGATACCTCCAAGTTCCCGGGTTACGACGACAAGTACGCCATCGCCGGCTCTTACTGGCCGCCCCAGTATGTGATCATGGAAGGCGAAACCCTGGAGCCGCTGAAGGTCGTCTCGACCCGGGGTATGACCATCGATGGCGAATACCATCCGGAGCCGCGCGTGGCTTCGATCGTCTCCTCCGAAATCAAGCCGGAGTGGGTGGTCAACGTCAAGGAAACCGGCCAGATCTTGTTGGTCGATTACTCCGACATCGAGAACCTGAAGACGACTACCATCGCTTCCGCCAAGTTCCTGCATGACGGTGGTTGGGATGCTACCAAGCGTTACTTCCTGGTCGCGGCCAATGCCTCGAACAAGATCGCCGCGGTCGATACCAAGGAAGGCAAGCTGGCGGCCTTGATCGACGTTGCCAAGATCCCGCACCCGGGCCGCGGCGCCAACTTCGTGCATCCGAAGTTCGGTCCCGTCTGGGCTACCGGCCACCTCGGCGCCGACGTCGTGACCCTGATCTCGACGCCGTCCGACGACCCGAAGTTTGCCCAGTACAAGCAGTACAACTGGAAGGTCGTGCAGGAGATCAAGCACGTGCCGGGTAACCTGTTCGTCAAGACCCATCCGGTTTCCCGGCATTTCTGGGCCGATGCGCCGCAGAACCCGGACAAGGATCTGGCCGAATCGGTCGCTGTCTGGGATATGGCCGATCTCTCCAAGCCGAAGGCGATCCTGAACGTGGCCAAGGATTCCGGCCTGCCGCCGACCAAGGCGGTCAAGCGTGCCGTGCATCCGGAATACTCGGCCGACGGCAAGGAAGTGTGGATTTCGTTGTGGGGCGGCAAGACCGATCAGTCGGCCATCGTCGTTTATGACGATGAGACGCTGAAGGTCAAGAAGGTGATCACCGATCCGAAGATGATCACCCCGACCGGCAAGTTCAACGTTTACAACACGCAGCACGACATCTATTGATGCACCTGCATATTTCTTGATCTGACGTAAAGCTACGGGGGCGCAAGCCCCCGTAGCCTATGCAGCGTCAGTACCGTATTCGCCGGCGTCGCCTATCGCCGGAACCGACAACTCCTGTGGAGAATGACCACAATGAAAAGAAATCTCGTATCTCTGGCCGTGTTCGGCGCCCTGATCGCTACCGGTGCTTCCTCCGCCCTGGCTGCGCCGGACTGGAGCAAGGTGCCGAAGACCGATATCCATGTCTTCTTCCCTGCTGTCTCGCCGCTCGAATGGGTTCAGGGTAAAGGCGAACACAGCGGCGCCAGCGGCCTGAAGAAGGGCGAAACCTGTGCTGGCTGCCATATCGAAGATGGCAAGCTGAGCCTCGACGTCAAGCGCCTGCTGAGCAAGGAGATGGAGCCCAAGGCCGCGCCCAAGGTGGGTACCTATATGGTCGGTGTCCAGGCCGCCTACGACGCTACCAACTTGTACGTCCGCCTGACTTTCAAGGCCCCGACTGGCGGCGCCGACAAGTCGGATAAGGAAAACGAAGTTAAGGCCAGCATCATGTTCCCCAACGACAAGGTGCCGATGGGTGAGCAGATCGGTTGTTGGGCCACCTGCCACCAGGATGCCCGCACCATGCCCGGTGCCGACGACAAGAAGACTAAGTACGTCAAGGAGGGGGCCTTCGATCTGATGCAGTGGCGCAGCAGCGGCAAGTCCTTCGACGGCAGCGTCACCGACAAGCGCAACATGGAAGGCGGCAAGGCCGGTGCCACGGCCGAGGGCAGCAAGTCCGGCGACACCTACACCGTGACCTTCACCCGTAAGCTGGCCGGCAACGCCGTGCTCGCTGCCGGCAAGGCCGTTACCTTCGGTGTCGCCATCCACGCCGATCATGCCGGCGGTCGCTTCCACCATGTCTCGTTCAACGAGACCATCGGTCTGGGGACGGACGGCGTCGTCAAGGCAGTGAAACAGTAAACGCTGCCATGTTGTCCGCTGTCATCGCGTTTCGCCGATGGCGGTTCGCAAAGGGGGCGCCAGTTCTGCTGGCGCTCTTTTCGCTGGCGGCGATGGCGCAGACCGTCGTCGAAGTGCACATCGTCAACTACCGCTTCGAGCCGCCGACGGTTAGCATCAAGGTTGGCGACAGCGTGCGCTGGATCAACGGTGAGAAGCGCACCAGCCATTCGGTGGTATTTCCCGACGAAAACGGCTTGGAATCCGAGCGCTTGTTTCCAGATGAACAGTGGGAGCGCCGTTTCGACCGGCCGGGCCGCTACGCCTATCAGTGCGGCCCGCACCCGGAAATGAAAGGAGAAGTGCTTGTTGGCGAGTAGATTCCTGCCGTTGCTGTTGTTGGCGGCCTTGCCGGTCCTGGCCGGCGAGGCGGAGCCAAGTCCGGCCCGGCAGAAGGAACTGGTGCACTTGGTGCGCCAGGATTGCGGTTCCTGCCACGGTATGACCCTGCAGGGCGGCCTTGGGCCGCCGCTGCTGCCGGCCGACCTGCGCGACAAGCCGGCCGAGGGTCTCGTCGCAACCATCTATTACGGCCGGCCGGGCACACCGATGCCGCCGTGGAAGCAATTCGTCAGCGAAGCCGAGGCGATGTGGATCGTCGAAAAACTCATGAGCGAGTTCCCCAAATGACCCCAATGAAACTGATCTTGAGTTTGTTCCTCACCGTCCTGCTAGGCGCCTGCGCTACCTCGCAACCGCGCGGCACCGGCGATCTCGGCCTGATCATCGAGCGCGCCAGCGGCCACGTGACTCTGGTCGATACCAGCACGCGTCAACCCTATGCGCGCATCGCTGGCCTCGGCGATCTCTCGCATGCCTCCGTCGTCTATAGCCGCGATGGGCGCTATGCCTACATCTTCGGCCGCGATGGCGGGCTGACCAAGGTCGATCTGCTCGAAGCGCGCATCGTCAATCGCGTGATTCAGGCCGGTAACGCCATCGGCGGTTCGATCTCGCAGGACGGCCGCCTGGTCGTCGCGCAGAACTATGCACCGGGCGGCATCAAAGCCTTCGATGCCGTGACGCTCGAACTGCTCTCCGAAGTGCCGGCCGAATATGCGCCCGGCCAGTTCTCGAAGGTCGTCGGTCTGGCTGACACGGCCGGCAACAAATTCGTTTACGCGCTGTTCGAGGCGGGCGAGATCTGGGTCACCGACTTTTCCGATCCGCGCCGACCGAGCACGCAGCGCTTTCCGGCCGGCAAGCAGCCCTACGACGGGCTGGTGACGCCGGATGGCCGCTACTTCCTGGCTGGTCTGTTCGGCGAGGATGGCGTGGCCATGCTCGACCTCTGGCAACCGGAGAAAGGGACGCGCAAGATTCTTGAGAATTACGGCCGCGGCGAGGAGAAACTGCCGGTGTTCAAGATGCCGCACCTGCGCGGCTGGACGGTGGCGCAGGGGCGGGCCTACCTGCCGGCGGTCGGCCGCCACGAGGTGCTAGTGGTCGACGTCGGCACCTGGAAGGAAGTCGGGCGTATTCCGGTGCGCGGCCAGCCGGTGTTCGTGATGGCACAGCCGGATGGCCACCAAGTGTGGGTCAATTTTGCCTTTCCTGACAACGCCAAAATGGACGTCATCGACACCCTGGCCGGCAAGGTGGTGCATAGCTTCGAGCCGGGCAAGGGCATCCTGCACATGGAATTTACGCCGCGCGGCGAGCATATCTGGCTTTCGGCCCGCGACGATAATAAAGTCCTAATTTATGACACGGCTAAGTTCACGCGGGTGGGCGAAATCGCTGCCGACAGCCCATCCGGCATTTTCTTCACGACGCGTGCTGCCCGTATCGGTTTCTGATGAACAACACTTTCGAATTTCGCCTGCTCAACGAATTCCAGCGCGATTTCCCGCTTTGCCCGGCACCCTTCGCCGAGTTGGCGGCGCGTCTGGGCGTTGCCGAAAAGGCGGTGCTTGGGGCGCTGGAGAAGCTGCGCCGGGAAGGGAAGATTTCCCGCGTCGGCGCCGTCTTCGCTCCGAAGCGCATCGGGGCCTCGACGCTGGCCGCCATGGTGGTGCCGCCGGAGCGGCTGGAGGCGGTGGCGGCGGCGGTCAACCGCTTTCCCGAGGTCAACCACAACTACGAGCGCGAACACCGCTATAACCTGTGGTTCGTCGTCACCGCCGGCAGCGAAGAGCGGCTGCAAGCCTCGCTCGCTGCCATCGTCCAGGCCGCCGGTTATCCGCTGCTGGCTTTGCCCCTGCTCGAAGAATTTCATATCGACCTCGGTTTCCCGCTCGACGGCCAGCCGGGCAAGCAGGTCGCCGCTGCCCATCGGGTGGCGCCGGCGGCGCCGATCGACGAGGCCGAGCGGCGTCTGGTTTCGGTACTGCAGGAAGGTCTGCCGCTATTCATCCGCCCCTTCGCACTGATCGCCGAGCGCATCGGCGCCTCCGAATCCGAGGTTCTCGGACGTATTGGCCGCTGGCTAGAGGAGGGTGCGATCAAGCGCTTCGGCGTGGTCGTCCGCCATCGCGAACTGGGTTACCGGGCCAACGCCATGGTGGTGCATGACATCGCCGACGAACGGGTCGGCGATGTCGGCCGTGCCTTGGCCGAGGAGCCGGCGGTCACGCTGTGCTACCGGCGGCCGCGGGTGCTGACGGAGTGGCCGTATAACCTGTTCTGCATGATCCACGGCCGCGAGCGGGCCGAGGTCGAGGCCACCATCGCCGACTTGCGTCGCCGCCATGGTTTGGAAGATTGCCCGCACGACGTTCTCTTCTCGCTGACCCGCTACAAGCAGCAAGGCGCTCACTATGCCTGAACTCGACGCCGTCGATCGGCGCTTGATCGACGAATTGCAGGGAGAATTTCCGCTCTGCGCCGAACCCTATGCCGAAGTCGCCGGCAGGCTTGGCCTCGGCGAAGAAGAACTGTTGCAGCGCCTGGGCCAGTTGCTGAGCCGCAACGTGCTGACCCGCTTCGGGCCGATGTACCAGATCGAGCGCATCGGCGGCGCCTTCACACTGGCTGCGCTGGCGGTGCCGGAAGGGCGCTACGAGGAGGTGGCGGCGCAGGTCAACGCGTTGCCGCAGGTGGCCCACAACTACCGGCGCGAGCATACGCTGAACATGTGGTTCGTGCTGGCTACCGAGACGCCGGACGGCATCGGTGAGGCGATCGCGCGCATCGAGCGGACGACCGGACTGCCGGTCCACAACTTTCCCAAGGAACGCGAATATTTCGTGGAAATGAAACTGGCGGCGCGGAAATGATCGACGCCATCGACCGCGCCCTGATCGTCGCTACACAGGATGGCCTGCCGCTGGTGTCGCGGCCCTACCACGCCATCGCCGGCCGCCTCGGCATCGCGCCCGAGGAAGCCATGCGCCGCTTGGCGGCCATGCTCGACACCGGGATCATCCGTCGTATCGGAGCGGTGCCCAACCATTACGCCATCGGCTGGACGGCCAACGGCATGACGGTGTGGGACGTACCGGACGAGGCCATCGACGAAGCCGGCGCCGCCGTCGGTGCCTTGGCGTTCGTCACCCACTGCTATCGCCGGCCGCGGGCCTTGCCGGACTGGCCCTACAACCTGTTCGCCATGGTGCACGGCAGCACGCGCGACGAAGTGCGTGACAAGGCCATGGTCATCGCCGACCTGCTCGGCGAGCGTTGCCGCAGCCGCGACATCCTGTTCTCGTCGCGCATCCTGAAGAAAAGCGGCCTGCGGATCTGAACTGCCGTGTTTAGCGCCTGATGTGGGCGTATTTTGTGGCTGGTGTGGCGGTAATGCAGAACCACGCCCGCTATGAAGATCAACAAATAGCGCGAAGCATCCGCCAGACGACGTGAACGGAAACGAACACTGGCCGGCGGGGGACCTATAAAGCGACGCCCACACGGGTCAGCAGGGCTTCGGATGCGGCGGTGAATTTGCGTATGTGCGCCTCGGTCAATCCTTCGGACGGCAGGATGGCGCGCGCTTTATTGTCGAATAGCGCGCCGCTGTGCGGTTCGATGGCGGGTGAGACGAGCAGCGGCGCCATGCGGCGGGCGTATTGCGCGGGCGACGGCGTGAGCAGGCCGATGATGCCTTCCAGTAGGCTAAACACGAACTTGCGGTGGCCTAGGAGGTTGCTGCGGATGTTGGTTTTGACCAGTCCCGGATTGACGCCGTACACGTTCAGATGCGGGTAGCGCAGGGCCGCGTCGAGTACCAGAATTTCGTTGCCTGCGACGGTGTTCATGTGCTGCGCGAATGGCTTGTAGGCGTGCTCGGCGTTCAGGTCATCCGGGTTGCCGATCTGGCCGGTGCCCGGATAGCCCCAGAGGAAAACGCGCGGCTTGGCCGCGTCAGCGGACCGTGCCTTGCCCAACCGCGGTGCCATCTCGCGTAGCATCACCAGCCGGTTCAGGTAGCTCACCGCCAAATCCTGCTCGATACCTTCGGCGGTGGTCTTGCGCTGCGGCGCGGCGAAGATGCCGGTGGTGAAGATCAGCAAATCTGCCACTTCAGCAGGCAGCGCCCTGGTGACGCGACCGGCCTCGGCCATCAAGCTCAAGTCCGCCTGAACGAACTCGATGCCGGGCGTGCCCGCGTCGCGGAAAGTCTGGCCAACTACCACGACGCGTGCCCCACGCGCTGCCAAAAGCTGCGCAATGGCGCGCCCCAACCCGCCAGTGCCACCTACCACGACGGCTATTCGGTTCCGCAGGTCGAGCATTTGCGCATCAACCGGCGGTCAGGAAATACGTTTGTCTTTTTTCATGATTCTCTCTCAGCGTTGTTTAAATCCCATGCGCCGCAACAATCCGTCCTTGCGGACGAACTGGTGATAAAGCGCCGCCAGCGCATGGCCGGCGATGAGTGCGATCAGCAGCTTGGCAAGCAGGCCATGCGCGGTGCGGGCGGCATGGCCTGAAAAATCGGTAGGCAGATGGCCGATCCCCTTGAATATCACCTGCGGCAAATCCGTCTGCACGGCTAGCGCCAGCCCGCTTACAGCCGCTAGCACGGGCAGCAGATAAAGCGCGTAGTGCCCAGCCGCCGTCAGTTGGTTCCATGCGACGCGCGCGCCATACGCCGGGGGTGGATGGGCCGTCTTGAGCCGCACCGCCAGTCGTATCAGCGTCAGGATCAGAATCAGATTGCCTGCGGCCATGTGGTTGCGCAGCGCCAGCAGCTTTTCTGGCATGTCGTTGGGTGTGTGTTTGAGAAAAGTGCTGCCGAGTCCAAGCTCCACCAGCATCAGCAACGCCAGCAGCCAATGCAGGGCGACCAGGGCGGCGTGGTAGCGTTTGACGGTCATGGCCGTTCGCTTGTTCATAAGGATTTTCCACGTATCGAGTTGAGGATGCGGGCATCATCCCTGTCAATCATTTTGGGATAAAGACAGTAAAATCGAAATTACTGATCCATATATGGAGCAATTCAAGTGGAACATCTCAATGACATGGCCCTGTTCGTTGAGGTCGTCAAGGCCAAGGGTTTCCGTGGCGCTGCCGAGGCGACCGGGGTGCCCAATTCGACGCTGTCGCGGCGCATCGGGGTGCTGGAAAAATCCATTGGGTTGCGCCTGCTGCATCGCACTACGCGCAGGATCGAGCTGACCGAGGCGGGGCGGATCTATTTCGAGCGTTGCCAGCGCATCGTCGATGAGGCGCGGCTGGCGCATGAGCAGTTAGATGAAATGCGGGCCCAGCCCGGTGGCGTGCTGCGCGCCTCGCTACCGGTGGACTTTGCCGTGGGCTATCTGGCGCCGCTGATCGCGGAGTTTGCGCAGCTGTATCCGGGCATCAGCTTCGAGTTCGACCTCAGCCCGCGCCGAGTCGATCTGGTCAGCGAGCCGTTCGACGTGGCGATCCGCATGGGCCAGTCCGAGGATTCGCAACTGATCACGCGCACACTGACTACGCTCATACCCCACCTGTATGCCTCGCCCGGCTACCTCGAGCGCGCCGGCGAGCCGCGTCAGCCCGTCGAACTGGAGCGGCATCAATGCCTGGGCGTGCTGAATGCGGATGGGTGGACTTTGCACCACGGCAAGAAAAGCGTCACGGTGCAAACCAGCGGGCGCTTCAGGGTCAACAACGTCGGCATGATCCGCCGCCTGGCCTCGCTGGATATGGGCCTGATGCTAATGCCAGAACAAGTTGTCGCTGACAAACTGACCAGCGGCCAACTACGCCGCGTACTGCCCGAGTGGCACGGCGCCCCGATCTCCGTCCACGCCCTGACCGAAACCCGCCTGCTGCCGGCCAAGACACAACGCTTCATCGAGTTTTTGCGCGAGCGGCTCAACACCTAAGTCACATCAGGCCCTGAGTATGTCGCCGCCGCAATGTGCCCGTGCGGTGTGCGTTGCAGGTTGCCCTGCTGGGAGCGAAAAATGTCGGCTGCGAATTAATTTTGCAGTGAAGAACAGGATGCCGTCGTTTCCGCCTCGCCGATGCGCCGGGCGATGTGGGCCAGCGCTTCTTCCACCTGATCGATCAGGATCAGGCACAGGTCGCCTTTCTGCAGGTGCTGCAAAGCCGTATCGATGGCGGCGAACTCACCGTCGATGGCCTCAACGTGCTTGACTCGCTTGCTGTTGGCTAGGCCGTCGCGCAGCAGGGCAATCACCTCGCCGTCGGCGCGACCGCGCTGGCAGGCGTCTTGGTAGAGGATCACGTCGTCGAAGGCCGCACCGAGGATTTCCGTCTGCTGGCGGATGTCCTCATCGCGCCGGTCGCCGGCACCGCTGATGACCACCACGCGGTGGGCCGCCGGCATGCTTTCGACGGCCTTGACCAGGGCCAGCATGGCGTCCGGATTGTGGCCGTAGTCGGCGATCAGCGTCGCGCCCTGGTAGTCGAAGACGTTGAAGCGGCCGGGAGCGGTCACTGCGTCGCTGACAAAGCCGGCCAGTGCCTGCTCGATGCTCGCCCAGTCGTAGCCGAGCGCCCAGGTGGTGGCGACGGCGGCCATGACGTTCTCGACTTGGAAGCCGATCGTGCCGTTGCGCGTCAGCGGCACGCGGCTGAGTGCGATACGGTACTTCTTGCGGCCTTCGCCGCAGACGATGTCGCCTTTCTCGGCATAGACGACACGCTTGCCTTGGGCGCGGTGGGTGGCCAGCACCGGGTGTGCCGGGTCGAGCGTGAAGAAGATGACTTCGCCCGGGCAGTGGCGGGCCATTGCCGTGACCACCGGGTCGGCTGCGTTGAGCACCGCAGAGCCGGTCGGGGCGACGTTCTCGACGATGACGCGCTTGATGACCGCGAGATCGTGCACGGTGGTGATGTAGTTGAGGCCGAGGTGGTCGCCCAGTCCGATGTTGGTGACCACGGCGACGTCGCACATGTCGAAGCCGAGCCCCTCGCGCAGCAGGCCGCCGCGCGCGGTTTCCAGCACGGCGGCATCGACGTCCGGGTGGGCCAGCACGTTGCGGGCGCTACGCGGGCCGGAACAGTCGCCGTCGTCGATGCGCCGGTTGTGCACGTAGATGCCGTCGGTGCTGGTCATGCCGACACGCAAGCCGTTCTGTTCGAAGATGCGGCCGATCAGGCGGCTGGTGGTGGTCTTGCCGTTAGTGCCGGTGACGGCGACGACCGGAATACGGCCGTTGTCGGGTTTGCCGTCGGGGCCGTCGGGATACATCATGCCGATGATCGCTTCGCCGACCGGGCGGCCCTTGCCGAACGAGGGGCTGAGGTGCATGCGCAGGCCAGGGGCGGCGTTGACCTCGACGATGCCACCGCCCTGGTCCTCCAGTGGCTTCAGCATGGTGTCGCAGACGACATCGATGCCGGCGATGTCGAGGCCGACTGTTTGGGCAGCGGCGACGGCGGCGGCAGCGAGCTCGGGATGCACGTTGTCGGTGACGTCGGTGGCGCTGCCACCGGTCGACAGGTTGGCGTTGTTGCGCAGCACGACGCGCACGCCGCGCTCCGGCACCGAGTCGGCGGTGTAGCCCTGCTCGGCCAAGCGGGTGAGGGCGATCTCGTCGAAGCGGATCTTGGTCAGCGAGGTGGCATGGCCGTCGGAGCGGCGCGGATCGCTGTTGACGATGTCGACCAACTCGCGGACGGTGTGCGTGCCGTCGCCGATGACCAGCGGTGGGTCGCGCCGGGCGGCGGCGATCAGCTTGTCGCCGATGACCAGCAGGCGGTAGTCGTGGCCGGGCAGGTATTTCTCGACCATGATGTCGTCGCGGAAGTCGATGGCTACGCGATAGGCATGACGCACCTGTTCCTCGCTGGTCAGGTTGACCGAGATGCCCTTGCCTTGGTTGCCGTCCTGCGGCTTGACCACCACCGGCAGGCCGATTTCCTGGGCAGCCACCCAAGCGTCGTCCTCGTCGTCGACCGGCCGGCCAACCGGTACGGCGACGCCGGCGGCATGCAGCAACTGTTTGGTCAGTTCTTTGTCCTGCGCGATCGACTCGGCGATGGCGCTGGTCAGGCTGGTTTCCGCGGCCTGGATGCGCTGCTGCTTACTGCCCCAGCCGAGCTGCACCAGGCTGCCCTGGGTCAGACGGCGGAACGGGATGTTGCGTGCCTGGGCGGCGGCGATGATGGCGCCGGTCGAGGGGCCGGGGCGGATCTCCTCGTCCAGATCGCGCAGCTCCTTCAGCGTTGCGTCGAGATCGAAAGGGGTGTCGTCCAGCGCCGCCCGGCACAGTTGCTCGGCGCGTTCGAAGGCCAGCCGGCCGACGTCTTCCTCGCTGTACTCGACGACCACCTGGTAGACGCCCGGCTCGACGGTCTGCGCCGTGCGGCTGAAGGTTACTGGGCAGCCGGCCTGGGCTTGCAGACCGAGGGCAGCGAATTCGAGGGCGTGGGCGATTGACACGGTGTCGAGAATATCGGCCGGAATCAGGTCGCCCAGTTCGGGGAAGCGGGCGCGCAGCCGGCTTTCGAAGCCGGGCAGGTCGGCGATTACTGATTCGCTGCCGGCGCAGGTGACGATGGCCTGAATGGCAGTATGGCGGCTCCACAAATTGGGGCCGCGCAGGGCGCGGATGCGGGAGATATTCATGAGTGGTGAATGATGGGTATTTGGGGTGGGAGGGGTTTGCTCGACTCTCCAACGCCAAAGTTAGGCAACGGCGAAGGAGTCCACCAAGAACGAACTGATTAGTATCATCGCTCCAACTCTAGAGCAGCGACAGTATTTTGTTTGATGTTCGGGTAGTTCTCTGCAAACCACTGGGTTGCTTGCTCCTGCGTGAAACTTTTGGTCTGGCACGAGACACATTGAGATGGCCATATCGTGTATTGGCAATCGGAGGGGTTTGTCATTTAGCATCGCCATTCAGAACGCCTTTCTTATGATGCCTAACGAAGTCGGCCTGGTAGGTTGGGGTGAGTTTGCGAACCCCAACATTTTGAGATGATGTGATGTCAGATGAAACTGTTGGGCTGCACTAATGCGCTTGGGCTGAATGAATTGTTGGCGAGGTAATCTGCTCGAACGTACCGCAAACCGTTCCGAAAGAAACCCACTCGCATCTGATTTAGATCTATATAAATAAATTAGCTAGACGCGGCTTTCCCGAGATTACTATGGCAAATCTCTAGCAACATAGTAATCAATTCCCATGCCAATGCTTTCCATGATTTTATCTTCGTTGCCGAGAATTTCGCCTACGCCAAAACAGTTTGGTGTGTTTGCAATACGAAATTGTTTGTAAGCTACAGGACCATCACGCTCTAGAACTACAGGAACGAACTGATCCCGCATTGGAAGAACCCCTGCAGGGCAATAACCAAGATAGATGTTACGGTAATTTCCTGCGTTTCCAGTATAAATCTTCTCCGCATACTCATAGTATTTTGAGGTCATATCACTGTAGAGGTGTTCAGCCTCACCGTAGTCTGCAAAACGAGAATCCAGTAATTGTCCTCCAATTTTCGGTATAGTCGGACGAAAATCAAGTGATCTTGTAGTTACGGAATAAAAAACAACCTTGCCTTCACGTGAGACGACAGCTTGGAGAAAAAAATGGGGAAAAACGAAGATTAAATTGTTGGTACCTAACTTGGAGTTTATTTCATCAAACCTGGCAGGACCAAGTTGTGCTTCGAGATAGGCCCTGCTAATTCCCGTTGCCAGTGTTGATAATATCGATTCTGGGATAATTTCTTTACGCTGGGTAGAGTCAGAGGAAGCTCCTACGACATTATTGTTACCTTGGATCAGGACGTTTTGGCTGCCATTTATCGAGGGCTGGGGAGGAGGAGAAGATGCTGGTGGGCGTATGTATATCCAGACACTCCAAGCAGCCGCGAATATTGTTCCGATAATTGCAGCGACCAGACTTGTTCGTTTGAGCGTCATAAAGTGATTTTCTGGTGATACAGGAGTTAGGTTGTTAGACATGATCCGCGACGCCGGCCGTATTGCGGGTCCGGCGCGGCAGCAGGGTGAAGGGGTCAACCAGGTCGAGGCCGTAGGTGCGGACGCCGGTGACGATGACTTCCTGGCTTAGGCCCAGCGCCCAGCCGGCGGCGATGGCAGCCAGCACATTGGCGATGGTTTCGGCCTTCTTGGCCTTGCCGATGGCCGGCACATCGCCGAGGCGGCATAGGCGGATCTCGTTGCCACCATCGTTCAGGCAGATGCGTCCGTCGCTGACGTAGACGCTGCGCTTGCCGGTCGCGCGTTGGGCTTCTAGCGCTGGGCAGGCAGGATCGGCGGCGAAGAGGATGACTTCGCCATCGCACAGCTCGGCGAATTCGGCGACCAACGGGTCGGCGGCGTTGAGCACGGCATGGCCGGATTTCAGCACGACGTCGACCTGGGTGCGGTAGGTCGAGCGCCAAGTCGTGTAGTACTCGCCGCCGGTCGGCTGGATGTTCCAGCGCGACAGGTCTTCGGCTGCCGGCAGCACGTTGGTGACGATACCGACCTGGCAACGGTCGTAGGCCAGTCCCTCACCGAGGATGACTTGGCCGCCGTTTTCGATCACCGCCGCATCGACGCCGCGATTGAGCAGCAGACGTCGGCCGCCGGCCCAGTTGGCGGCGTCGCTCTTCTGCACCTGGCGGCGGCCGAGGAACAGGCCGTCGCTGCAAGCCAGGCCGACGCGCTTGCCGGATAGATACAGGAAGTGGCTGACGATGCGTGCCACCGGCGTTTTGCCGCGCGAGCCGGTGACACCGACCACCGGGATGCGGCCGCTCTCCTTGCGGGTGAACAGGTTGTCGACGATGGCCTGGCCGACCGGGCGCGGTTTGCCGATGCCCGGCTTGATGTGCATCAGCAGGCTCGGGCCGGCGTTGACTTCGACCACGGCGCCGCCCTGCTCAGGCAGCGGTACGCCGATGTCGCGGCAGACGAGATCGATGCCGGCGATGTCGAGGCCGACTACGCGGGCAGCCAGTGAGGCGATGGCGGCGTTGGCCGGATGCACTTCATCGGTGCAATCGAAGGCATGGTTGGCGTTGCGCTGGATCAGCACTTCGCGGCCGACAGTCGGCACGGCGTCGGCGCTCAGGCCCTGACGTTCGAGTTCGATCAGGGCGGCGGCGTCGATCTTGATGATCGACAGCGGGTGCAGTTCGCTATGACCGCGCCGCGGGTCGGTGTTGACCTGGCTGTCGATTAGTTGCTGCACTGTCTGCCGGCCGTCGCCAGTGACGGTGATGAAGTCGCTGCGATTGGCGGCGACTAGCTTGCCGCCGATGACCAGCAGGCGGTGCTCGATGCCCTGGATGGAGCGCTCGACGAGGACGCTGGAGCCTTCCTCGGCGGCGATGGCGTAAGCTTTGCGAACATCTTCCGCGGCGCTTAGGTCGATGAAAACGCCGCGCCCGTGGTTGCCGTCGGTGGGTTTGACCACCACCGGGTAGCCGATGTCCTCGGCGGCGGCGCAGGCGTCGTCGGCATCGCTGACTTCGCGCCCCTCTGGAACCGGCACGCCGACCGCCGAAATCAGCTCCTTGGTCAGGTCCTTGTCGCGCGAAATGGTTTCGGCGATGGCGCTGGTGCGGTCGCTCTCGGCCGTCCAGATGCGGCGCATCGCGGCGCCGTAGCCGAGTTGCACCAGATTGCCGTCGTCGAGCAGGCGGATGTGGGGAATCTTGCGCGCCTCAGCGGCCTGGACGATGGCCGCGGTGGACGGGCCGAGGTATTTGCGATCGACCTGGCGACGCAAGGGCTTGATCGCCTCGGTGACGTCGAAGGGCGTGTCGTGAATGGCGGCTAGCAGCAGCTCGCGGCCGATGTTCAGGGCCAGGCGGGTGCATTCTTCGTGGAAGTTGCTGACCACCAGCTTGTAGACGCCACGCCGGCTCGTTTGGCGGGTACGACCGAAGCCGTCGGGCAGGCCGGCCAAGCTCATCAGTTCGAGGACGACGTGCTCAAGGATGTGGCCGGCCCAGGTACCTTCCTGGAGGCGGCGCAGGAAGCCGCCGCGCTCGTCGTAGTTGCAGCGGTGCTCGATGAGCGATGGCAGCCAGGCTGACAGGCGTTCGTAGAGGCCGGGAATCTTGTTCGAGGGAAAATCTTCGAGTTCGCCGATGTCGATCCAGGTTTCGATGGCCGGCCGGTAGGTCCAGATGCTCGGACCGCGCAGGGAGAAACTCTCTCGGAAGATGATGTCTTTTTGGCTCATGTCGGTATCGCCCGTTTCCGTCGTCGAACTTGTTCTGGGGCAGCTTTCGATTATTAACGCTTTGCTCCGGCCGTGGATGACACCATGGCGAAAAAAGGTCGTATGCCGCTGTTACAGGAAACGGTCGAGCAGCTTGCGGCTGTGGCGATCAAGCGTCGTCATGTCACGGATCAGGAACTGGATGCCGTGGCTGTCGGCGATCAGCAGCCGGGTGGGCGACAGTCGGCGGATGTCTTCCTCGCCCTTGAGAACCAATTCGCTGGTGCCGCGATCGGTATCCACCTGCCAGGTGCTGGGGCAGGCGAAGCTCGATACCGAGCGGATGCGGGCAATTTCCGGCACGAATTCGCGGCTCGCCAATTCTGCCTCGATCAATTCGCGGGCTGGCGCCGGTAACTCGGCCAAGCACTCGATCCAGGCGATTTCGTGGCCGTCGGTGCTGACCAGGGACAGCCCCTCATCGGGCGCGGCGATGGGGAAGGCGCGGACCGGGGTGGCGGCCGCGAAACGTTCGCCGTTCTCGGCGATGACGACCAGCCGGCCGTGGCTGTCGCGGTGCACTTGGATGTTTGGCGTGGACATGATGATTTCTCAGGTCGGGGTGGCTTTGGCGAGTTCGGGCGTGTGCGGCAGTTCCGGCTCGGTATCGACATTGCGCGCCTGCGCTTGGTAGAGCTTGTAGTAATGGTTTTCGGCGGCCATCAACTGGTCGTGGCTGCCAACCTCGACGACGCGGCCGCGATCCATGACCACCAGCCGGTCGGCCTTGCGGAGCGTGCTCAGGCGGTGGGCGATGGCGATCGTGGTGCGGCCCTTGACCAGGTTGTCGAGCGCCTTCTGGATTTCCTTCTCGGTCTCGGTATCGACCGCCGAGGTGGCCTCGTCGAGGATCAGGATGCGCGGGTCGATGAGCAGCGCCCGGGCGATGGAAATGCGCTGGCGCTCGCCGCCCGAGAGGCCCTGGCCGCGCTCGCCGACCAGCGAATCGTAGCCGTGCGGCAGGCGCAGGATGAACTCATGGGCATGGGCGGCGCGGGCGGCGGCGATGATCTCGCCGCGGGTGGCCTCGGGCTTGCCGTAGGCGATGTTGTCGGCGATGGTGCCGAAGAACAGGAAAGGCTCCTGCAACACCAGGCCGATGTGCCGGCGGTACTCGGCGACCGGCACCGAACGCACGTCGATGCCGTCGATCAGCACCTGGCCCTCGGTGACGTCGTAGAAGCGGCAGATCAGGTTGACCAGCGTCGATTTGCCGGAACCGCTGTGGCCGACCAGGCCAATCATTTCGCCCGGCCGGATGAGCAGGTCGACATCCTTGGTCACGGCGCGCGTGCCGTAGCGGAAACTGGCCTGCTTCAGCTCAATGCGACCGGTGACCTGGTCCAGATGCACCGGCCGGGTTGGCTCGGGCACGCTGGAGACGTGGTCGAGAATGTCGAAGATGCGCTTGGTCGACGAGGCGGCACGCTGCGTCGCCGAGACGATGCGGCTCATCGAGTCCAGCCGCGTGTAGAAGCGGCCGATGTAGGCGAGGAAGGCGGTCAGCACACCAACTGTCGAGTCGCCCCTGGCGATCTGCCAGATGCCAAAGATCCACACCACCAGGAGGCCGATTTCGGTGAGCAGGGTGATGGTCGGGGTGAACAGCGACCAGGTGCGGTTGAGTTTGTCGTTCATCGCCAGGCTGTGTTCGTTGGCGACGCGAAAACGCTGGCCCTCGCGCTTTTCCTGGGCGAAAGCCTTGACTACGCGGATGCCCGGAATGGTGTCGGCCAGCACATTGGTGACCTCGGCCCAGACGCGGTCGATCTTCTCGAAGCCGGTGCGCAGTTTCTCGCGGACGATATGGATCAGCCAGCCGATGATCGGCAGCGGCAGCAGCGTTACCAGCGCCAGCCACGGATTGATCGAGAACAGGATGACCGCGGTCATGGCGATCATCAGCACGTCGGTGGCGAAATTGAGCAGGTCGAGCGAGAGGAAGATGTTGATGCGGTCCGTTTCGTTGCCGATACGCGCCATCAGGTCGCCGGTGCGCTTGCCGCCGAAATACTCCAGCGACAGGCCGAGCAAGTGGTCGTAGGTCTGGGTGCGCAAATCGCGCCCCATGCGCTCCGACACCCGCGCCAGGATCAAAGTGCGCAGCCAGCCGAGCACCCAGGCCAGCAGCGCGGCGCCGAGCAGGCCGCTGAGGTACAGCGTAACCAATTGCCAGTCGATCGGCCGGCCGTTCTGGAACGGAATCCGCACGTGATCCATCAACGGCATGGTCAGGTAGGGCGGTACCAGCGTCGCTGCCGTTGCCGCCAGCGTCAGGACGAAACCGAGCAGCAACGACCCCTTGTATGGCCGGGCGAAGCGCCACAGGCGGAACAGCGTCCACGTCGACGGCGCCGTCGCCGCCTCGCGGTTGCACACCGGGCATTCCTCCTCGCCGGGCGGGATCGGTGCCTGGCAGGTCGGACACAACTCAGCGGCTGGCCGTTGTACCGGTTGGCCGCTGACTAGGCTGTCGCGCTGCAGATCGAACTCGCCGATCAGGCGCAGCGCCGCCAGGTTGCGCGCCACGGTGTAGCGCCAGCAGGCCAGCCGGCCGGCGCTGTCGAACAATTCCAGCGTGCTAACACCAGCATGGTCATGCTGGTCGAGGGTGAGGCCGGTCACCAGTTCCCAGGTCTGCGCCGCTGTGTCGGCAGTGCTCCAGGCGAGCAGACGGCGGTCGGTCAGCAACACCAGACCGCGGGCGAAATGGAGGCGTTCGTCGAGATCGGTTTCGAGCCAGGCTCGGATCGTTTCGTCGGCTTGCAGGACGGCGCTGACCGGGGCTGGCCACGGAGTCGGGAGCGGCGGGATGGCGGCTGGCAGGGGGAAGTGAGACATCGCGGGAGTATAGCGGAAGGCTTGGGCGGGCGAGCGTGAGCCGGCCGGCGGTGGGTTGACCCGTATCAAGGTGTTCCGCGCTACCCTGCCGTTGAATACGTTCAATCCCACAACAAGGAAATCCATGTTCCGTATTTCCCAGTACATGCAGGAAATCGCCGCGCCAACGCCGCTCGGCCCGAAGCGCAATCCGCCGGGGCCGGTGGTGATCTGGAACCTGATCCGGCGCTGCAACCTGACCTGCAAGCACTGCTATTCCATCTCCGCCGACACCCATTTTCCCGGTGAACTGAGCACCGGGCAGGTGTATACGGTCATGGACGACCTGAAAGCCTTCGGCGTGCCGGTGCTGATTCTCTCCGGCGGTGAACCGCTGCTGCACCCGGACATCTACGACATCGCCAAGCGAGCCAGGGGAATGGGCTTCTATGTCGGCCTGTCGTCGAACGGTACGCTGATCGACGACAAAAACATCGGGCGCATCGCCGAGTGCGACTTCAACTACGTCGGCGTCTCGCTCGACGGCCTGGGCGCGACGCACGACAAGTTCCGCCGGCTCGACGGCGCCTTCGGTGCCTCGCTACGCGGCATCCACCTGTGCCGCGATCTCGGCCTGAAAATCGGCGTGCGCTTCACGATGACCCAGGACAATGCCCACGATCTGCCGGGCCTGCTGAAACTGGTCGAGGACGAGGGCATCGACCGCTTCTACTTCTCGCACCTGAACTACGCCGGGCGCGGCAACAAGAATCGCCGGGACGATGCCCGCCACCAGTTGACCCGGCAGGCCATGGACCTGCTCTTCGAGACCTGCTGGGAATACCGGCAGCGCGGACTGGAGAAAGAATTCACCACCGGCAATAACGATGCCGACGGCGTCTACTTCCTGCACTGGGTACGCCGCCGCTTTCCCGAGCGGGCGGCACACGTCGAAGCCAAGCTGCGCCAGTGGGGTGGCAATTCCTCCGGAGTGAACGTCGCCAATATCGACAACCTCGGCAACGTGCATCCGGACACCATGTGGTGGCATCACACCCTGGGCAACGTCAAGGAACGGCCGTTCTCGCAAATCTGGCCGGATACCGCCGACCCGCTGATGGCCGGGCTGAAAGCCTATCCGCGCGCGGTCAAGGGGCGTTGCGGCCGTTGCGCCTACCTGGCGATCTGCAACGGCAACACTCGCGTCCGCGCCCTGCAACTGACCGGCGATGCCTGGGCCGAAGATCCGGGCTGCTACCTTTCCGACGAGGAAATCGCATGATCAAGTGGAACATCCTGATTCCGGCTGGCTTGGCCGTCTGCTCCCTGCTGACGATGGCCGAATTGGCCCAGGCCGCCGAGGCGCCAGCCGCCTACCAGCTGCATTGCGCCGTCTGCCACGGCGAGGCGCGGCTGGGCGGCATCGGCCCGGCGCTGATCCCGGAAAACTTGGGCCGCCTACGTAAAACCGAAGCCGAGCAAGTGATCCTGAACGGCCGCCCGGCAACGCAGATGCAAGGCTTCGCCAGCCAGTTGTCGGCGGCCGACGTCAAGGCGCTGGTTAATTACGTCTATACCCCGATCCAGCCGATGCCGACCTGGGGCGAGGCGGAAATCACCGCCTCGCGCATCGTCCACGAACCCAACAAACTGCCGGACAAGCCGGTGTTCGAGGCCGACCCGCTCAATCTCTTCGTCGTCGTCGAAACCGGCGACCACCACGTGTCGATTCTCGACGGCGACAAGCTCGAACCGATCCACCGCTTCCCGTCGCGCTTCGCCCTGCACGGCGGGCCGAAATTCACGCCGGACGGCCGCTACGTCTTCTTCGCGTCGCGCGACGGCTGGATCACCAAGTTCGACCTGTGGAACCTCAAAGTCATCGCTGAAGTGCGCGCCGGCATCAACACCCGCAACGCGGCGGTGTCGGGCGACGGCAAATGGGTAGCGGTGGCCAACTACCTGCCGCACAGCCTGGTCATTCTCGATGCCGACCTCAACCTGAAGAAAATCCTGCCGGTTACCGACAAGGACGGCAAAATCAGTTCCCGCGTCTCGGCCGTCTACGACGCCTCGCCGCGCCAGAGCTTCGTCGCCGCGCTGAAGGACGTCAAAGAAGTGTGGGAAATCTCCTACAACCCGAAGGCGCCGGAAATCCCGGCCGGCATGATCCATGACTTCAAGTACCGCGAAGGCGCCTTCATCGAAGGCTTCCTCAATCCGCAGCGCAGCCAGCTCGACGACTATCTCGACGACTTCTACTTCACCCAGAATTACGACGAAGTCATGGGTGCCTCGCGCAACGATGCCAAGAGCGTAGTCAGCGGCCAGGTGGTCAATCTCGATGCGCGCAAGAAAATCGCCGACCTCGAACTGCCCGGCATGCCCCATCTCGGCTCCGGTATCAGTTGGACCTGGAAGGACGAAACGGGACGGGAACGGACGGTGATGGCGACGCCGAACCTCAACGAAGGCGTGGTCAGCATCATCGACATGGCCGACTGGAAGACGATCAAACAGATCAAGACCCGTGGCCCCGGCTTCTTCATGCGTAGCCACGAAAACAGCCGCTACGCCTGGGTCGATTCCATGATGAGCCGAGAATTCAAGGACACCATGCAACTGATCGACAAGCAAACGCTGGAAATCGCCGCCGAACTCCGGCCAGAGCCGGGCAAGACCTTCGCCCACGTCGAATTTACCCGCGACGGCAAATATGTGCTGGCCAGCCTGTGGGAAATGGACGGCGCGCTGATCATCTACGATGCGCAAACGCTGAAAGAAGTGAAGCGCCTGCCGATGAAGAAGCCGGTCGGCAAGTACAACGTCTGGAATAAAATCACCAAGTCTGAGGGCACAAGTCACTGAGCGGTGTGTTGAACCACCGGCTGGACGGTATCTGGGTTGCCGAGTCATCGTCGTGGCTGGCTTGTGCTATCGCCGTAAGCCACATTGCATTGTAGCGCTGCACGCCCCATGCTGATGGTATATGCTGCCGCGAATTTTTCTTGTGCTGAAGAATAACGATGAACTGGATTGCATTTGCCGTACGACTTGGCGACCTAAGCGCCTGGGCAGCCATCGGCGGTTTCACGACCACGAAAGGTCACTCATGAAACTGCTGCGTTCCATTCCCGGCGTGTTACTGGTGGGTTTCATGAGACAAACAATAAATGATGGGCATATGGGAAATCTATTGAATCGGCTGCTTGCTGGCGTTCTGGCTGCTTTTTTCTTGATAGGTGGCGCTGTCGCCGAAGTTGTTCCGGCCACTCAATCGACTTATCGCGCATCTGGTTCTGGCTGGATGGCCCATGGCATGGACGGTAATCTTGCTGTTTTTTCATCTCTTGAAGCTGCGTTTGCGAGTCATATGGCCTTTTACAATGCTATTTGGGGCACCAATGTTCATTTTGGCGTCAGTTGTACTGGCTATATGGCTCCTGATTCAATGGGTTTTGGAGTTGGCTATAACCCCCCGTGTTCTGGGGGTAAATCAAATGCCATTGTCATTGTTAATCCGTCTTGTCCGGATGGCGGGGTTTTGATATCTGAAGCGGTCTGTCTAAGTGGTTATGAATGCCCTCCCGGCTACGCTGGCCCCGCAACCATCAACGGCCAGCCAAACATGTGTGAGTCACCCGCCAACCCGAAAGAAAACGGCCCACCCCCGGACTGCCAGCCGACGACGCCAAAACCGATAACGATCGGCACGGGCAACAAATGGTTGGTCGAACAAGACCTCGGCGGAAGAGGGCAAGGCAACCTACACTTCACCCGGACCTACAACAGCAACCCCCTGGTAGTAAGTGGATCCTTGGGCGCGCGTTGGCGAGGAGCATATGGCCAGAAACTGGGCTTTGACGGTAGTCCGAACCAAGCCAATATCTGGGCCTACCGGCCGGACGGCAAGACATACAAATATGTATTGACCAATGGCGCCTATGTGCCGGACGCCGACGTCACCGACCGACTCTCTGCCGATACCGCGAACGGCGGCGCCTGGCGGCTCGATCTGCGCGGCGGCGGCATCGAACGCTACGACGCCACCGGCAAACTCCTGACCATCACCGACCGACAAGGCCAGACCACGACCCTGGCCTACAGCGACGGAACAGATGGCACAACGAGCGGCCAGGGAGGCTACCTCCTCGATGCCTCGGGCAACGCGACGACGGCCATCCTGCCGGCCGGCCAACTCATCCAAGTCAGCGACGCGCTGGGTCGCACCCTCCACTTCGCCTACGACACCGACAAACGCATCGCCCAACTGACCGACCCCGCCGGACAAATCACCCGCTACGGCTACGACGCCAACGGCAACCTGAATACGGTGACCTACCCGGACGGCGCCACCAAGACCTACCACTACGCAGAAAGTGCCTACACCAGTGGCGCCAATCTGCCCAACGCACTCACCGGCATTACCGACGAAAACGGTATCCGCTACGTCACCTACACCTACGACGCGCAAGGCCGGGCCATCGACGAAATCTACCCGGCGGTCGGCACCAATACCAATCGCTACCAACTCACCTTTGGCAGCAACAGCACCACCGTCACCGACCCGCTGGGTACCAGCCGCACCTACACCTACCAAACCATCCAAGGCGTCCTCAGACACACCGGCGTCTCGCAACCGGGCGGCTCTGGCTGCGGCCCGGCCAGCACGGCGCAGAGCCACGACAACAACGGCAACGTGACGAGCCGCACCGACTTCAACGGCAATGTGACCACCTACACCTACGATCAATCGCGCAACCTCGAAACCCAGCGAGTCGAAGCCAGCGGCAAACCGGAAGCCCGCACCATCAGCACCCAATGGCACAACTATTGGCGCCAACCGCTCAAGATCGCCGAACCCAAAAAACTCACCACCTGGACCGTCAACGGCGACAACAACGTCTACTGCGCTCCGCAAAGCGCCACCGTCCCCAGCCTCGACGGCGGCACCCGGCCCATCGGCG
>JAISPT010000031.1 GCA_031274715.1 Azonexus sp.
GCCGTGGATAACCTCGGCGGCGATGTGCTGGCCTGGATCGCCAGCACCATGGAACAGGGCGGCACCATCGCCAGTATCGGCCTGGCGGCGAGCATGACGCTCAATACCACGGTGGCGCCTTTCATCCTGCGCGGTGTTTCGCTGCTCGGGGTGGATTCCGGCTATATCCGCGAACCGTATCGCCGGGGCGTCTGGCAGCGCTTGGCCGATGACCTGCGGCCGCCGCATCTGGCGACGATGACGCGGCGCATCGCCTTCGATGGCTTGCCAGCTACTTTTGACGAGTTCATCGCCGGCAAGGCCAAGGGGCGGGTCGTCGTGGATGTCGCCGGGAGCTGACGTGGCCGACTTACCGCGCATCCTGGTCGTCGACGATTCGCGGGTTGTCCGCATGTCGCTGGTCCAGCAGTTGAAAGCGGACTACGAGGTGCGCGAGGAAAGCGATGGCGAGGCGGCCTGGCAGACGCTGGTGCTCGATCACACGATCAAGGCGGTGATTTCCGATCTGCAGATGCCCAAGCTCAATGGCTACCAACTGCTCGAGAAAATCCGTTCGTCCAAGCTGCGGCGCTTGCAACTGCTGCCATTCATCTTGCTTTCCGGCGAGGAGAGCGAGGAGGAGCGCCTCGGCGCCCAAGCGCTCGGCGTTTCCGATTTCCTCACCAAGGGGGCGGGTAGTGCCGAATTGGCCACCCGGCTCAAGAACCTGCTGGCGCTGACCGAGGCCAAGGAAAATCTCGAAAGCGACCGCGAGCAGATGGTCCAGGATCCGCTCAGCGGGTTGTTTACGCGCAAATACCTGGAGGTCCAGGTGGCGCAGGCGCTGTCGCATTCGGTTCGGCATCATGTTGAAACCAGCATCATGGTCATCGGTTTCGACGATTTTGCCGGCCTTGTCGAACGCCTGGGGCGGTCGGTGGTGACCGAGGTGGCCAATCGCTTCGCCCGGATGCTGGCCGGCAAGGTCCGCCACGAGGACAGCCTCGGCCATTTCGGCGATGGCCAGTTCGCTGTTGTTTCGCCGGGAACCGCCGCCACCTTCTGCTACACCTTCGCCGAGCGGGTCCGCCAGGCGGTCGAGATCGGCCGCCTGGCGGCCGGTGGCCAGACCATCGCCGTCACCATCAGTATCGGCATCGCCAGCATGCCCGGCGATGCCGTCGATTCGGCGGCCGGCCTGCTCGATCTGGCCGGCCAGCGGATGCGGCGGGCGATGGCCGGCGGCGGCAACCGGACCGAAGCCGGGGGGGTGCGCCCGGTGGTACGGCCAATTTCGATCAACCATGCGCTGGAACTGTTGGCCGCCAGGCGTTCTGCTTCGGTACGACCGCATGCCGAGGGCCTGGCGCGGCAGTTGCTGCCGCTGTTGCGGCTGATCGACGAGGAACTGGGTTTGGCTCTGCCGCTGGCTGAGCTCGAACACCGCTTGAGTGAACGGAATTCGACAGGAAAGTAATCCGCTCGCTGTCCGAGAATCCGTCCACGCTGGAAAACATCAGGGATCTATTGGCTTTAAGCCTGCCTTCCGGCTCGCGTACAGGCCCCGTCGGCGTCGGCTGGCGGGGCTTTTTAGCGTCATGCGGTAAGAATCCGCCGCCGGGGCCGGTGCTAGAATTCAAGCCGGTTCTTCTCAACGCGTATTCCCGCCGATGATTTACGAAACCGTGGCCGCCGTCGATATGGGCTCCAACAGCTTCCGTCTGCAGGTCGGACGGGTGGTCGACGACCAGATTTATGAGCTCGATTCGCTGAAGGAGCCGGTGCGCTTGGCTTCCGGCTTGACCGCCGGCAAGCGTCTCGACGGTGCGGCCCAGGAGCGGGGCCTGGCTGCCCTACGCCTGTTCGGCGAGCGCCTGCGCGGCCTCGACCAGGGGGCGGTGCGGGCGGTGGCGACCGATACCTTGCGTGTCGCCAAGAACGCCAGTGAGTTCTTGCCGTTGGCCGAGGCGGCCCTCGGCTTCCCCATCGAAGTCATCGCCGGTCGCGAAGAAGCGCGCCTGATCTACATCGGCACTTCGCATTCATTACCGCTGGCTAGCCACCGGCGGCTGATCGTCGATATCGGCGGTGGGTCGACCGAGTTCATCATCGGCAAGCAGCATGATCCGCAACTGATGGAATCGTTGCACATGGGCTGCGTCAGCCATACGTTGCGCTTCTTTCCCGACCGTCGGATTGACAAGAAGCGCCTGCGTGAGGCGCAGGGAGCGGCGGCCAAGGAAATCGAGCTGATCGCCCACGACTACCAGCGTTTCGGCTGGAAGGAGGCGGTCGGTTCCTCAGGCACGGCGCGTGCCATCGCCGACATTCTCGAATTGAACGGTCTCAATCCTGGCGGCGAGAGCGGCATCACCCGCGCTGGCCTGGAACGGCTGTGCGCCCTGCTGGTCAAGGCCGGCTCGGCCGAGGCACTTGACCTGCCGGGCGTCAAGGGCGACCGCTTGCCGGTGTTGCCGGGTGGCGTTGCGATCATGGTGGCAGTGTTCGAAGCGCTGGATATTGAGCATATGACCTATGGCGACGGCGCCCTGCGCCTCGGCGTGCTGTACGACATGCTCGGCCGCTTCCACCACCATGACATGCGCGATGCGACGGTGACGCAGTTCCGTCGTCGCTATCAGGTCGACAGCGAGCAGGTCGAGCGAGTCGAGGCCACGGCCTTGGCAGCGCTGGCCGAATTAGGCGGCGGCGAGCCGGCCGAGGCCGACCGGCAGACCTTGTCCTGGGCTGCCCGTCTGCATGAAATTGGCATTTCTGTTGCGCACAACGCTTACCATAAGCATGGCGCCTACATCCTGACCTACGCCGACATGCCCGGCTTTTCGCGTAAGGACCAGGCGCGGTTGGCCATGCTGGTGCTTGGCCATCGCGGCAAGCTGGAAAAGCTGGCCGGGGTTCCGGCCAGCGACAGCATCTGGCGCCTCGTCTTCTGCCTGCGTCTGGCCGTACTGTTGCACCGCACGCGCGACGACCGGGCCTTGCCGGTGTGGGCGGTCAAGCCGCACGGCAACGGTTTCCAGCTCGACGTGCCGAGTGGCTGGCTGGCCGGTAATCCGTGGACGGCGGCGGCGCTCTCCGAAGAAACCGCGATCTGGCAACAGGTCGGCCGCGATTACACGGTCAAGGCGAAAAATACGAGGAAAGGGGCATGATCGATCCCCCCCGATTGCAGATGGCGTCGGGGCAGGCGGTCTTGTCCGGCCATTGGACGCTGGCAGCAATGCTGCCGGAACTGGAGGTGCTGCGTCAGCAACTGGCGACGGCCGGGGAGGGGGCGAGCGCTTGGGATCTGTCGCGCCTGGAACGGCTCGACAGTGCTGCCGCGGTGCTGCTGTGGCGCACCTGGCGCAATGCCTGGCCGGCCGACCTCGATATTTCGCCGCTGCACCGCCAGGTACTGGAGCGCGTTGCCGACCTGCCGCCGAGCATGCCGGCCGTCGCCCCGCCGCCGTTCAATCCGGTCGAGGCGCTTGGTCGCCAGGTGCTGCGTTTGCTCGCCAACACACGGGGCATGGTTGCGCTGTTCGGCCAGATGCTGCTCGATCTCGGCTATTTGGTGCGCCATCCGCGCGAATTCCCGTTACGCGAACTATCGGCCAACATGTACAAGGCCGGGGCGCAGGCGCTGATGGTCACGGCGCTGGTCGGCTTCCTGATCGGCGTCACCCTCAGCTATCTGTCGGCCCTGCAACTGCGCAGCCTGGGCGCCGATATGTTCATCGTCAACATCCTCGGTATCGCGATCATCCGCGAACTCGGGCCGGTGCTGGTCGCGGTGCTGGTTGCCGGCCGTTCCGGTTCGGCGATGACGGCGCAGATTGGGGTGATGCGCGTGACCGAGGAAATCGATGCCTTGTCTGCCATGGGCGTGTCGCGCAGCCAGCGCGTGGTGTTGCCGAAAATCATCGGTCTGACCCTGGCGATGCCGCTGCTCGTGCTGTGGACGTCAGCGATCGCGCTGTTCGGCGGCATGCTGGCGGCGCTGTTGCAACTCGATCTGTCGCTGCACTACTTTATCGAGAGTTTGCCGCGTACGGTGCCGGTGGCGAATCTGTACATCGGGCTGGGCAAGGGCGTCGTCTTCGGTTTCGTCATTGCCCTGGTGGCCTGCCATTTCGGCCTGCGCGTCAGGCCGGACACAGAAAGCCTGTCGACCAACACCACTCGTTCCGTGGTCACGGCCATCACGGCGGTGATCCTGGTCGATGCGTTGTTCGCCATCTTTACCCGTCAAATCGGCGTGCCGACGCTGTGAGCCAGGCACCGATCATCGAACTGCGTGGCGTCGGCACGCGCTTCGGCGACCAGGTGATCCATCGTGATATCAACCTGCGCGTCGACAGTGGCCAGATACTCGCCCTGATCGGCGGTTCGGGCAGCGGCAAAACCACGTTGCTGCGCGAGATTCTCGGTTTGTTGCGGCCGTCGGCCGGCAGCGTGCATCTGTTCGGCGTCGACCTGGCCGACCCGGATAGCCACCGCCAACGCGCGGTGCGCCGGCGTCTCGGCATGCTGTTCCAGCAGGGGGCGCTGTACTCGGCCCTGTCGGTGTTCGAGAACATCGCCTTTCCGCTGCGCGAGCTACGCTGCCTCGATGAGGACTGGATTCGCCGCCTGGTCCATCTCAAGCTCGGCATGGTGGAACTGGCACCGGAGGACGGCCGCCTGATGCCCGCCGAATTGTCCGGCGGCATGATCAAGCGCGTGGCCCTGGCCCGCGCTCTGGCCCTGGAGCCGGAACTGCTGCTGCTCGACGAGCCGACCGCTGGCCTCGATCCAGAGCGCAGCAAGCATTTCGTCGCTCTGATCGCGGCGCTGCAACAGTCACTTGGCCTGACCGTGGTGATGGTCACCCACGATCTGGAAACGCTGTCCAGCCTCGCTAGCCACGTCGCCGTCCTTGCCGACAGACAACTGGTCGCGTGTGGCCCGAAAGATGAGGTCATGGCCGGCAATCACCCCTTCATCCGAGGGTTTTTTGCCGCCGGGCCGCCCCAAGGCAAAAAGCGCCCCCTCGGGGAGCAGCAAGCCGAAGGCGCAGCGTGGGGGCCTTTTTTTGGCAGCGACCGGCGGAAACTGCTTTAATGGCTGCCCATGGAGAATAAATCGCACGCCTTCATCGTCGGACTTTTCACCCTGCTGTTGCTGGCTGCGGGAATATTCGCCATCTACTGGCTCGGTGGCGTCAGCGAAGCTACTGACGATTACATCGTCGTCACCCGGCAGAATATCGGCGGTCTGAATCCACAGGCGCAGGTGCGCTATCGCGGTATTCGCGTCGGTAAGGTCAGCGACATCCGGATCGATCAGCACGATCCGGGCAACATTCTGATCACCATCTCGATCAGCCGCGACATCCACCTGACCCAGGGTACCGTCGCCAAGCTCGGCTATCAGGGCGTCACCGGCCTCGCGCACATCCTTTTGCTGGAGAGCGGGCGTGATGCCGATCCGCTGCCGCCGAACCCTGCCGATCCCCCGCGCATCGTGATGATGCCCTCGCTGGTCGATGAACTCGGAGAGAGCAGCACAGCTACCCTGCGCGAGATGCGCCAGTTCATCGCCAACCTGGATGCTGTGTTCAGCGAGGAAAACCGCGTCCACCTCGCAGCGACGCTGGTCAACCTGGACGCTGCGTCGGCGGGCATGAAACCGACGCTGGAAAACCTCAACCTGACCTTGCTGCAGATGCGCAGGCTGCTCGACGAGCGCAATGTGCACAACCTGTCGCTGGCGCTCGGCGAAATCGGTCCGTTGCTGGCCGAGGCCCGGACCACCGTCGGTAAAATGCAGCAGGCGGCTGACAAACTCGATGTCGCCATCGGCGACCCGGCGGCTAACGGTGCGGCAGCTTTGATGCCGCGTCTGAACGAGATGGCCGGCGATTTCTCGACTACTGCCCTGCAGTTGAGCCGGGTCCTGCGCACACTTGAAGATTCACCGCAAGTTCTGATCTTCGGGATGCCACCCCAGCCGCCTGGTCCGGGTGAGCCGGGTTTTGCCGACGGGAAGGAACGCTAGCTATGCGCATTACGGTTCTCCTATTGCTTGCCGCCCTGGTCGGTGGCTGTTTCACGGTTGGCCAGCGCGGCAGCGAAGGCAGCATGAACCTCCTCGATTTCGGAACACCGCCATCGCCATTCCAGGATGCCGGCGGGCGGCGCGGCAGCGTGGTCCTCGAAGTCAGGGCGCCGCAGTGGCTGGATGGCCTCGGCATCCGTTATCGGCTGAGTTATGCCGATGCCTCGCAATTGCGGGAATACGCCCGTTCGCGCTGGGTCGGACCGCCGGCCCAGTTGGTCGAGCAGCGCCTGATGCAACGGCTCGACTTGGCAAGCGCCGGACAGGTACGCGGCAAATGCGTGCTGCGCATTGAGTTGGCCGAATTCAGTCAGGTTTTCGCCAACCCGAACGACAGTAGCGGTCTGCTGCAGGGCCAGGCCTTCTGGCTTGGTCCGGGACGCCGGCCACTGGCCGAACGGCGGTTGTCGATCAGCAGCCCGGCGGCGACGGCCGATGCCCGTGGCGGCGTGGCGGCGCTGCAAGTCGCTGTTGATCGCCTAGCCGAGGAACTGCTGGCCTGGGAAAGGGAACTGGCGGCCAGTGGCCAGACCCAGGCTTGCCAGGATTAGGCGGCGACGATGCGCTCGGCGATGCGTTGTTTCAGTTGCGGCAAATTGCTGTCGAAAGGATCGTAGTGCATCAGCGACAGGCCGAACACGCAGGCGTAGAGCAGCAGGCTGCGGCTCTTGGCTTCGCCGTCAGACATGCCGGCGGCGACGAACAGCTTGCGCGTGCATTCGAGGCGGTAGAGATCGACCGCTTCGACGACTGCGGCGGCCCCGGCATCGTGCCGCGCCCAGTCGCGGATCGCCAGTTCGATGTCCATCCCCTTGCGGTTGCGGTTGGCGCCGTAGACCTCGATCACATAGTTGAGGCGCGCGAATTCCTCACCCGGCGTAAAGGCGGTGGTTTTCTCGATGTCGCGGATACGGCCCAGCTTCCAGTGCTCGAGGACGGCGGCGAACAACGCCCGGCGGTCCTTGAAGTGCCAATAGAAACTGCCCTTGGTCACGCCGCAGCGCTTGGCCAATACCTCGACGCGCAGGCCGGCGATGCCTTCGCGGGCGAGCACGTCGATCGCCGCCGCGACCCAGCGTCCGGGATCGAGCTGGGTGCGCGGCACCCGGCGACGGTCGGCGGTCGTCTCGATTTCAGGCGGGACGGGGGACTTGACAGTTTTATTTTCCATACGACACAGTATGGTCCTTGTGCGGATTGAATGAAAGCCTGTTCAGACAGGTGCAACGAGTTGCTTATACAGAAACAGAGCCAGTCGAGCAGAAAAGGAGAGCGCCGTGAAGATTTTGGTTCCCGTGAAGCGGGTGGTTGATTACAACGTCAAGATTCGGGTCAAGGCGGATGGGTCGGGTGTGGACCTGGCCAACGTCAAGATGAGCATGAACCCCTTCGACGAGATTGCCGTTGAAGAGGCGGTCCGCCTGAAGGAAGCCGGTATCGCCAGCGAAGTTGTCGCCGTTTCCTGCGGTGTTGGCGCCTGCCAGGAAACTTTGCGCACGGCCATGGCCATCGGCGCCGACCGCGGCATCCTGGTCGAAACTGATGAAGAACTCCAACCGCTGGCTGTGGCCAAGCTGCTCAAGGCCCTATGCGACAAGGAACAGCCGCAACTCGTCATCTGCGGCAAGCAGGCTATCGACGATGACGCCAACCAGACCGGGCAGATGCTGGCCGCGCTGCAGAACTGGCCGCAAGCCACCTTCGCCTCCAAGGTCGTCATCGCCGACGGCAAGGCCACGGTCACTCGCGAAATCGACGGCGGCCTAGAAACCCTGGCCATCAGCCTGCCTGCCGTGGTGTCCACCGACCTGCGCCTGAACGAGCCGCGCTACGCCACGCTGCCGAACATCATGAAAGCCAAGAAGAAGCCGCTCGACACGGTCAAGCCGGCCGATCTGGGCGTCGATGTTGCGCCGCGCTTGGCGACCCTGAAGGTCGTTGAGCCGCCCAAGCGCAGCGCCGGCATCAAGGTGGCCGATGTTGCCGAACTCGTGAACAAGCTCAAGAACGAAGCCAAGGTGATCTGATCATGACCATTCTCGTCATTGCCGAACACGACAACGCCGCCCTCAAGGCCGCTACCCTCAACACCGTCGCCGCCGCCCGGAAAATCGGTGGCGATATCCATGTCCTGGTCGCCGGTACCGGCTGTGCCGCCGCTGCCCAACAGGCTGCTGCTTTGCAGGGGGTGGCCAAGGTCAAGGTCGCCGACGCCGCTCATTATCAGAGCCAGACTGCCGAGAACCTGACGGCATTGGTCCTGGCTCAGGCCGCTGGCTACAGCCACATCCTGCTGCCGGCTACCACCTTCGGCAAGAACCTTGCCCCGCGCGTTGCCGCCTTGCTCGACGTGGCCCAGATTTCCGATATCACCGCCATCGAATCGGCCGATACCTTCGTCCGCCCGATCTACGCCGGCAACGCCCTGGCCACGGTCAAGAGCGCCGGCGCGGTCAAGGTCGTCACCGTGCGCACCACCGCCTTCGATGCCGTCGAACCCGGCGGCAGCGCCACGGTCGAGCCGGTCGCCGCTGCCGCCGACACGGCGCAATGCACCCTGGTTAACCGCGAACTGACCAAATCGGCGCGGCCTGAACTCGGCGCGGCCAAAATCATTGTCTCCGGCGGGCGCGGCATGGGTAGCGGCGAGAATTACCACGCCCTGCTCGAACCGCTTGCCGACAAGCTCGGCGCCGCCCTGGGCGCCAGCCGCGCTGCGGTCGATGCCGGCTTCGTGCCGAACGATTACCAGGTCGGCCAGACCGGCAAGATCGTCGCGCCGCAGCTCTATATCGCGGTCGGTGTCTCCGGTGCCATCCAGCACCTGGCCGGCATGAAGGAATCGAAGGTCATCGTCGCCATCAACAAGGATCCGGATGCGCCGATCTTCCAAGTCGCCGATTACGGCCTGGTCGGTGATTTGTTCGAGGTTGTGCCGCAACTGACGCAAGCCGTTGGCTGATTTTCGCGCGGCTCTGGGCAAGGCTGGAATGGTCGGGTGAATTTGCCGGATACCTTGCTGGGCGAAGGGTGGTACTGGGCGGCATGGCTGGTCTGGATACCACTGTTCGTCCGCAGTGTCTGGCGGGCGCCGTGGGGGCGGTTGAAGACTTCCGAGCACCTGCATCTGTGGCTCGGCATGAACGTCGTGCTGATCCTGCTGTGGAGCATGCAGGCCGGCGTGCAGCCGGGCCTGAACCTGCACCTGCTCGGGGCCACTGTGTTCACCCTCTGTTTCGGCCCGCAACTGGCCTTTGTCGGGCTGTCGCTGGTGGCTGCTGCCGTGGCTTTCAACAGCGGCAGCGGCTGGCTGGCCTACGCCGCCAATACCGTGCTCGGGGCCGGTGTCGGCATCGGCCTCAGCCAGTTCCTCTACCGCCTGTTGTCGGCGGCTCTGCCTCGCCACTTGTTCGTCTATATCTTCGCCAATGGTTTTTTCGCCGCTGCCCTGGCGGTGATCGGCGTCGGCTTCGTCGTCTCGGTACTGCTGGCGGTGGCCGGGGCCTACACGTGGGACTACCTGTTCACCGAGTATTTTCCCTATTTCATCCTGCTCGGCTTTGCCGAAGCCTGGTTGTCGGGCATGGCGATGACCTTGTTCGTGGTCTATCGTCCCGGCTGGGTTGCCACTTTTGATGATGCGCATTATCTGGCCAATAAATAGCGGCTACAATCGAATCGATTTGCCGTCATAGAGACTGTCTTGCATTGCGCGACCCTCCGGCGACAAGCTGGTTGGGTTCGCGTTCCCGGTCGTTGAGGAAATCCTTTTCCTTATCGAATTTGAAGAAACTTCCAACCGCTTTATGGAGAAGAAGAAAGATCATGAGTGAATACACTGCACCTTTGAACGACATTCGGTTCGTCATGCAGGAATTGGCCGGGCTGAAGCAAGTGGTTTCGCTGCCGGGTTGCCAGGAGGCGACCCCGGACCTGGTGGATGCGATTCTCGAGGAAGCGGCGAAATTCGCCGGGGCCGTGCTGTCGCCGCTGAACCGTGTCGGCGACACCAACGGTGCCAAGTGGAAGGACAAGGTGGTGACTACCACGCCGGGCTTCAAGGAAGCCTATCGCCAGTTTGTCGACAACGGCTGGAACGGCATCGGCTGCGATCCCGAATTCGGCGGCCAGGGCCTGCCGCGCCTGCTGTCGGCGGCGGTCAGCGAAATGTGGAAGGCCGCCAACCACGCCTTCTCGCTGTGCCCGATGCTGACCCAGGGCGCCATCGAGTCGCTGATGATTGCCGGCACTCCGGAACAAAAGGCCGCCTACTTGCCCAATTTAGTGTCCGGTGAATGGACCGGCACCATGAACCTGACCGAGCCCTCGGCCGGTTCCGACCTCGCTGCCGTGCGCACTCGCGCCGAGCCGGTCGGCGACGGAACATACAAGATTTTCGGCCAGAAAATCTTCATCACCTACGGCGAGCACGACATGGCCGAGAACATCGTGCATCTGGTGCTGGCCCGTACGCCGAACGCGCCGGAAGGCGTCAAGGGCATCTCGCTGTTCGTCGTGCCGAAGTTCCTGCTCAAGGCCGATGGCACGCCGGGCGAGCGCAACGACGCCTATTGCGTGTCGATCGAGCACAAGCTCGGCATTCACGGTAGTCCGACGGCGGTGCTCGCCTTCGGCGACAACGGTGGCGCCATTGGCACCCTGGTCGGCGAGGAGAACCGCGGCCTCGAATATATGTTCATCATGATGAACTCCGCTCGCTTCAACGTCGGCCTCGAAGGCCTGGGTGACGCCGAGCGCGCCTACCAGCGCGCCGTGGTTTACGCCAAGGAGCGTATCCAGGGGCCCGAGCTTGGTGTCAAAGGCGGTCCCAAGGTGCCCATCCTCAAGCACCCCGATGTCCGCCGCATGCTGCTGTCGATGCGTTCGCGTATCGAGGCCATGCGCGCCTTGGCCTATGTCGTCGTCGCCGCCCAGGACAACGCCCAGAACAATCCGGACGAGGCCGCCCGCCAGCAGGGACAGGCTTTCGCTGACCTGATGATTCCCGTGGTCAAAGGCTGGAGTACTGAAAGCGCCATTGACATCGCTTCGCTCGGCATCCAGGTGCATGGCGGCATGGGCTTCATTGAGGAAACCGGTGCCGCCCAGCATCTGCGCGACGCGCGGATCACTGCCATCTACGAGGGAACGACGGCGATCCAGGCCAACGACCTGATTGGCCGCAAGATTGCCCGCGAGAAGGGCGTCACGATCAAGGCCGTGATCGCCGACATGCGTACTGCCGCCGCTCAGCTCGATGGCGACCTGGCCGCCGTCGGCGTTCGCCAGAAGCAGGCTATCGAAGCGCTCGACAAGGCCGTCGACTGGATCGTCGCCAACTACGCCGCCAATCCCAAGGCGACCCATGCTGGCGCCGTGCCTTTCCTCTTCCTGCTCGGCATCGTCGCCGGCGGCTGGCAGTTGGGTCGGGCGGCGGTGATCGCCCGGGCGAAGATCGCCGCTGGCGACAAGGACCCGTTCTGGCCGGCCAAGCTGGCGACGACCCGCTTCTTCGCTGCCCACTCGCTGACTCAGGCGGCCGGTCTGGCCGAATCTATCCTGAGCGGCGGCGAAGGGGCGCTGGAACTGGCTGACGACAGCTTCTAAGTCTCGCGCTGAATTGTTACCCCGAAGCCCGCGATTGTTGTTATAATCGCGGGCTTTTCAACCTTGCCCTACCGCAAACGCATGGCGGAGGGTTCATCCCAAAAGGAGCTTGCATGCGCCATTACGAAATTGTCTTTATCGTCCATCCGGACCAAAGCGAACAAGTGCCCGGCATGGTCGAGCGCTATCGTAGCGTCGTCACCGCCAAGGGCGGCGCGATCCACCGCCTGGAAGACTGGGGTCGCCGTCAGTTGGCTTACCCGATCCAGAAAATTCACAAGGCCCACTACGTGCTGATGAACATCGAAGTCGACGGCGAAACGCTGGCCGAGCTCGAACACTCGTTCAAGTTCAACGATGCCGTGCTGCGCCACCTGACCGTCAAGATGAAGGCCGCCGTGACGACGCCTTCGCCGATGATGAAGGAAGAAAAGTCCAAGTCGCTGCTTGGCGGCGAGGCTGCTGCTGCCCCGGCTGTGCCGGCGGCTGCCTAAATCAACGTATTGGTACGGGAACGGGCTGAACTGCCTCCAACTTTCCGGCCTGCTGCTTGAACGCAAGGCCCTGCGCTATACCCCGGCCGGCGTGCCGGTCAGTGAAGGGCGGCTGCAGCACCAATCGCTGCAAGTCGAAGGCGGCAGGGAACGGCAGGTGGAAGTGGAAATCGCTGTACTGGCCCTGGGCGAAAGTGCCCGCTGGCTGGAGGCGGCACCCCTCGGTGGGGCAGTCAAGATCAGCGGATTTCTCGCTGCGCGCAGCCTAAAAAGCCGGACTCCCGTACTGCATGTGAATTCAATCGAATTTTTGGAAGGAAACGAAAATGGCTCGATTCTTCAAGAAGAAGGATGACGACAAGAAAAAGAAGCGTGGCGGCGGTTTGTTCAAGCGCCGCAAGTTCTGCCGCTTTACCGCTGAAAAGGTCGAACAGATCGACTACAAGGACGTGGATGTGCTGAAGGAATTCATCCAGGAAAACGCCAAGATCATGCCGGCCCGTCTGACCGGTACCAAGGCCGGCTATCAGCGCCAACTGGGCACCGCCATCAAGCGCGCCCGCTTCCTGGCTCTGCTGCCGTACACCGACAACCATCAATAAGCGAGGAGACGAAACATGCAAATCATTCTGCTCGAAAAGGTGGTCAATCTCGGTAACCTCGGCGAAGTGGTCAAGGTCAAAGACGGTTACGCCCGCAACTACCTGATTCCGAAGCGCATGGCCAAGCGCGCCACGCCGGCCGCCATGGCCGAGTTCGAAGCGCGCCGCGCCGAACTGGAAAAAATCGCTGCCGAAAAGCTGGTCGCCGCTCAGGGTGTTGCCGAGAAGATGACCGGCCTGTCCGTCACCGTCAGCCGTAAGGCTGGCATGGACGGCCGCCTGTTCGGCTCGGTCGGCAACGCCGACATTGCCGACGCTCTCAAGCTGGCCGGCTTCGACCTCGACAAGTCCGCCGTTCGCCTGCCGGAAGGCCCGCTGAAGGCAATTGGCGAATTCCCGATCGATGTTGCGCTGCACACCGACGTGCTGGCCAATATCACCGTGGTCGTCGCCGCCGAGTAATTCCGGCTTCGTCCCCGAAAAAGGCCCCGCAAATGCGGGGCCTTTTTATTTGAATTAAACTCATCATGATGAACCAGCGTCCACAAAAACCTCGCATTCCCGATGCCACCCTCGACCAGTTGCGTGTGCCGCCGCATTCGATCGAGGCCGAACAATCCATCCTTGGTGGCCTGCTGCTCGACAACCAGGCCTGGGACCGCATGGGCGACTTGGTCACCGAGGCAGATTTCTACCGCGACGAGCATCGCCGCATCTTCCGCCAGATTCGCAGCCTGCTCGAACGGGCCAAGCCGGCCGACGTTGTCACAGTCGCCGAGGCGCTCGATGCTGCCGGCGAGAGCGAGCAGACCGGTGGCCTTGCCTACCTCGGTGAGTTGGCGGCCAATACGCCATCGGCTGCCAACATCAAGCGCTATGCCGAGATCGTCCGCGAGCGCTCGGTACTGCGCCAACTGGTGGCAACGGCCGACGAAATCGCCGCCGATGCACTCAATCCGCTTGGCCGCGACGCTGAGACCCTGCTCGACGAAGCCGAGTCGAAAATCTTCAAGATCGCCGAGGCCGGCGCTGGCCACAACGAAGGCTTCGTGCATATCAACCCGCTGCTGACCCAGGTCGTCGAGCGCATCCAGGAACTGCACGACCGCGACAATCCCTCCGACATCACCGGCGTGCCGAGCGGCTTCATCGACCTTGACCAGAAGACTTCCGGCTTCCAACCGGGTGATCTGATCATCGTCGCCGGCCGGCCGTCGATGGGCAAGACCGCCTTCGCGCTCAACATCGCCGAGAACGTTGCCGTCGATTCCGGCCTGCCGGTCGGCGTCTTCTCGATGGAAATGGGCGGCGCCCAACTGGCCACCCGGATGCTGGCCTCGATCGGCCGCCTCAATTCGCAGAGCCTGCGTACCGGGCGGATGAGCGACGAAGAATGGTCGAAGCTGTCCTTCGCGCTGGGCAAGCTGCACGAGGCGCCGATCTACATCGACGAGAGCGGCGGCCTGAGCCCCGCCAACCTGCGCGCCCGCGCCCGCCGCCTGGCACGCCAGTACGGCGGCAAGCTCGGTTTGCTGGTGGTCGACTACATCCAGTTAATGAGCGGCAACCGGCAGGGCGAGAACCGTGCCACCGAGGTTTCGGAAATCTCGCGCTCGATCAAGTCGCTAGCCAAGGAACTGCAAGTGCCGATCGTCGCCCTGTCGCAGTTGTCGCGGAAAGTCGAGGAGCGCACCGACAAGCGGCCGATGATGTCCGACCTGCGCGAATCCGGTGCTATCGAGCAGGATGCCGACGTGATCCTGATGATGTACCGCGATGAGTACTACAACAAGGAAAGCCCGGACAACAAGGGCATGGCCGAGGTCATCATCGGCAAGCAGCGTAACGGCCCCACCGGCACTGTCCGCCTCGCCTTCCTCGGCGAATACACTCGCTTTGAAAATCTGGCGAGTGGTGGTTTCCAAGACGCCAGGAATTAATTCCAGATTTCGGCGCAGCCAAAATCTGGCGGCCTCCGGCCTTTTATCCGTTTAAAGCTCGATCCGCCGCGCGCTGATGCTGTACTGGATGGCGGTCGGGTCGGTGCCGTCGAAATGGCCGCGCGGCGTTTCCAGGCGTGGCAACAGCAGGAAGGGGATGGTTTCGGACTGGCCATCGAGCACGATGTCGGTGCCGACGTTGTAGGCGATCCAGTTCATTTCCCAGACACCGAACAAAATCCGTTTCAGCGACAGCAGCCGACTGTCCTGGTCGGAAAGATTTTCGAGCGCGATGGCCCGGCGGACATCGCTGGGGTCGACCGGAATCCAGCCGTAGCCGGGGACGTAGAACTCGGCGCGAACATGGTGGCCGCGTGTTGCATCGGAGGTGTTGAGACCGAGGCTGCGGAACAGTCGCGACGGGCCGGTGCGTAGCCCGAACACGCAGCGGGCCGGAATGCCGATGGCCCGGCAGATGGCGACGAAAAGGCCGTTGATGTCGGCCGAGCGGCCACCGTACTGGCCGCTGATTAACTGCTGGCGGATATCACCGCTACCGGAGCCGGGCAGGGCGGGGTCGTAGGTGGTTTGCTCAACGACCCATTCGTAGATGACCTTGGCCTGCGCCACCGGATCCTTGACGCGGCCGATGATGCGTTCGCCCAGTTGAAATGCCAAGCCATCGTTGGGGATCAGCTTGGAGGCTTGCAGGTTGCGGCGCAGGATGTCTTCGCGTTCCGGCGCGATGGTCCGCCGGGCGACGTCGAAATGCCGGTCGGCGGTGCTCACCTGGGTGGTCAGTTGCAACTTGCCAGCGCTGCCATCGGCCCATTCGCTCCGGAATACCTCAAGGTTGCCATCCGGCTGGCGGCTCATGCTGGCGCGCGTCGGGTTGCCTTCCCAGGCGTGGCTCAAGGTGCGCTGGAACAGCGTGTCCTGGTTGAGCGGCAGCGGCAGCCACAGTTTGCACGGACCTTCCTTGCCCTGCAGGTCGATGCGCGTGACGATTTCGTAGGTGGTCCATTCGGTCGGCGGTTCCGGCGCCCGTACCGGTGGCAGGCGGGAGGCGGAAGTGCCTTTCGGCGGTTCGTCGATGACCGGGTTGTCAGCCGTATGGACCGGGCTGCGGGTCGCGGCGGCCGGACTAGCGGCTGGTTTTCGCCTGACTGCCGGTTTTTTTGCCGCCGGCTTGGCGGCTGGTTTGGCGGGGGCCGCCGAGGCCGGTTCGGCGAGCAGGGCGAGGGTGCCTAATGAGGCGAGAAAGGCTCGGCGTTTCAAGAATTTCCTCCGGCAGCGACAGCCCGTGGCTGAAACGAAAAGGCCGTGTCACCGACACGGCCCCTTTTTATTTTTCGCTACAGATTATAGCACTTCGGCCGCGTGGTCAGCCAGGCGCGAGCGTTCGCCGCGCTGCAGCGTGATATGGCCGGAATGCGGCCAGCCTTTGAAGCGGTCGACGACGTAAGTCAGGCCGGAACTGCCCTCGGTCAGGTAGGGCGTGTCGATCTGCGCGATGTTACCGAGACAGATCACCTTGGTGCCCGGACCGGCGCGGGTGATCAGGGTTTTCATCTGCTTCGGCGTCAGGTTCTGCGCCTCGTCGATGATCAGGTATTTCTTCAGGAAGGTGCGGCCGCGCATGAAATTGAGCGACTTGATTTTGATCTTGGCGCGGATGATGTCGTTGGTTGCCGCCTTGCCCCAGTCGCCGCCGTAGGGGCCGCTATCGTCGGAATGGGTGAGGACTTCCAGGTTGTCCTCCAGTGCGCCCATCCACGGCGCCATCTTTTCTTCCTCGCTGCCGGGCAGGAAGCCGATATCCTCGCCGACTGGCACGGTGACGCGAGTCATGATGATTTCGGCAAACTGCTTGTCCTCCAGTGTCTGGTTCAGGCCAGCGGCCAGGGTCAACAAGGTCTTGCCGGTACCGGCCTGGCCGAGCAGGGTGACGAAATCGATTTCCGGGTTCATCAACAGGTTGAGCGCGAAGTTCTGTTCGCGGTTGCGCGCCGTGATGCCCCATACGGCATTTTTCGGATGCGTGTAGTCGACCAGGGTTTCCAGTACCGCCGTCTTGCCGGCGGTTTCCTTGACGATGGCGGCAAAGCCGTCGCTTTCCAGCCACACCAGTTCGTTGATCAGCAACTGCGGACAGAGCGGGCCGCTGACCTTGTAGTAGGTCTTCGAGTCCTTCTTCCACGACTCCATGCCTTTGCCGTGCTTGTCCCAGAAGTTTTCGGGCAGGGCGCGGGCGCCGGTGTAGAGGAGGTCGGTATCCTCGAGCACCTTGTCGTTGAAGTAATCCTCGGCGAGCAGGTTGAGCGCCCGCGACTTGATGCGCATGTTGATGTCTTTCGACACCAGGATGACGGGCCGTCCGGGAAATTTTTTCTGCAGGTGGATGACTACCGCCAGGATCTGATTGTCGACCTTGGAGGTCGGCAGATCCTGCGGCAGTTTGTTGCTGATGGCCTCGGCCTGGAGGTAGAGGCGACCGCTGGCGAGTTTGGCGGATGGCTCGGAGAGGGCGATGCCCTCATCGATGTCGAGATCCTCGCGGGCCAGCATCTCGTCGAGCGTACGCGAGACCTGGCGGGCGTTGCGAGCGATTTCCGACATGCCCCGTTTGTGGTTGTCGAGTTCTTCCAGCGTCATGATGGGCAGGAAGATGTCGTGTTCCTCGAAGCGGAACAGGCTGCTCGGGTCGTGCATCAGCACGTTGGTATCGAGCACGAACAACTTGGTGGCGGCGGGCTTTTTGGCGGCTGCGGGCTGGCGCGGCATGAGGGGGCCTTTGTGGGGTAGGGGAGGAGTTACAGCGTCTTGACGAAATCGAGTACTTCCTGGGCGTGGCCGGGTACCTTGACGCCGCGCCACTCGCGGCGCAAGACGCCGTCACGGTCGATGACGAAGGTGCTGCGCTCGATGCCGCAGCATAGCTTGCCGTACATCATCTTCTCTTTGATGACGGCGAACAGCTTGCAAACCGTTTCGTCGGCATCGGAGCCGAGCTCGAATGGAAAGGACTGCTTGGCCTTGAAGTTCTCGTGCGATTTCAGGCTGTCGCGCGAGATGCCGAGGACGACGGCGCCGGCTGCCAAAAACCCGGCGTGTAGGTCGCGGAACTGCTGGCCTTCGGTGGTACAGCCGGGGGTGCTGTCCTTAGGATAGAAGTAAATGACGACGGTCTTGCCGGCTTGGCCGGCGAGGGAGAAGGTCTGGCCGCCGGTGGCGGGCAGCGTGAAATCGGGAATCTTCGTGTCGAGCACGCGGCAACTCCTGGTGATTGGATGCAGACCATTGTCGGTAAATCCCGCTGGCGCGGTCAACTGCCGTTTCCAGGTTCGAGCTTGCTACACTCCGACCCATGCGGAAAATCAGTGCCTGTCTCCTGTTCGTCATCGTGCTGGCCGGTTGTGGTCAGGCGTGGAACGATCCTTACCCAGCCGGCGACGCCGGGCGCAACATCCTCTACGCTGCCTTTACCGATCGACCGAAGCATCTCGATCCGGCCCAGTCCTACACCGAGGACGAGGCCACCTTCATCGCCCAGATTTACCAGCCGCCGCTGCAATACCACTACCTGAAGCGGCCCTATGAGCTGATCCCGGCAACCCTGGAAGCGGTGCCGCAGCCGCGCTACGTCGATGCCGCCGGCCGCGAACTGCCGGCCGACGCGCCGGCCGAGCGGATCGCTGAGAGTATCTACGAGTTGAAACTGCGCCCGGGCATCCGCTACCAGCCGCATCCGGCCTTCGCCATCGATGCCGCCGGCCAGCCGCTTTACCTCGGCCCCGGTATCGCCGATGGGCAGCAAGTCATCGGCGACTATCCCGAAACCGGCAGCCGCGAACTCTCCGCCGACGACTACATTTACCAGATCAAGCGTCTCGCCAGCCCGCGCCTGCATTCGCCCATCTACGGCATGATGGCCGACAAGATCATCGGCTTGAAAGAACTGGGCGATAGCCTGCGTGCCGCCGCCAAGGAGCGGCCGGCCGATGCCTGGCTCGATCTCGACGCCTACCCGTTGAGCGGCGTCGAGCGTGTCGATGCCCGTACCTGGCGCATTCGCGTCAAGGGTAAATACCCGCAGTTCCTGTTCTGGTTGGCCATGAACTTCTTCGCGCCGGTGCCGCGCGAGGCCGACCGCTTCTTCGCCCAGCCGGGCATGGCCGAAAAGAACCTGACGCTGGACTGGTGGCCGGTCGGTACCGGGCCGTTCATGCTGACCGAGAACGACCCAAACCGGCGCATGGTATTGACGCGCAATCCCAATTTCCACGGCGAGACCTATCCCTGCGAGGGCGAGGCGGGCGACCGCGAGGCCGGGCTGCTGGCCGACTGTGGCAAGCCCCTGCCACTCATCGAGGCGGCGGTGTTTACCCGCGAGAAAGAGGCGATTCCGTACTGGAACAAGTTCCTGCAAGGCTATTACGATGCCTCGGGGATTTCCTCCGACAGTTTCGACCAGGCGGTGCGCGTCAATGTCGGCGGCGACGTGGCGCTGACCGAGGGCATGCAGGGAAAAGGCATTCGCCTGCTGACCTCGGTCCGGCTCTCGACCTTCTACCAGGGTTTCAACATGCTCGACCCGGTGGTCGGCGGCCTGGACGAGAAATCCGCCAAGCTGCGTCAGGCGATCTCCATTGCCATCGACCAGGAGGAGTTCATCTCCATTTTTCTCAACGGCCGCGGTATTGCCGCCCAAGGGCCGTTGCCGCCGGGCATCTTCGGTTTCGAGGCCGGTGCAGCCGGTATGAACGGGATGGTGTACGACTGGATCGACGGTAGGGCCCGCCGCAAATCGGTCGAAACGGCCAGGAAGCTGCTGGCCGAAGCCGGCTATCCGCGTGGCCGCCATGAAAAGACCGGCGAGCCGCTGGTTCTCTATCTCGATACCACCGGTGGCGGCATGGGCGAGAAATCGCGTCTCGACTGGCTGACCCGCCAGTTCGCCAAGATCGACGCGCAACTGGTGGTCCGCTCGACCGACTTCAACCGCTTCCAGGACAAGTTGCGCAAAGGCAGCGTGCAGATGTACTACCTCGGCTGGAATGCCGACTACCCGGACCCGGAGAATTTCTTCTTCCTGTTGCACGGCGCCGAAACACGGGTCGGGCACGGCGGCGAGAATTCGTCCAATTATGCCAATCCGGAATTCGACCGCTTATTCCTGCGTATGAAGAACATGGACAACACGCCCGAGCGCCTGGACATCATCCGGCACATGAACGGCATCCTGCAGCACGATTCGCCGTGGGTGTTCGGCCTGCATCCCAAGAGCTACACCCTGGTCCATCGCTGGCTGAAGAACCGCAAGCCAAGCGATGTTGGCAACAACATTCTGAAATATCAGCGCATCGACGCCATCGATCGCGCCGCTGCCCGCCGCGAGTGGAATCAGCCGGTGCGCTGGCCGCTTGCCGCCGGCTTGCTGCTGGTGCTGGCCGCCGTGCTTCCGGCCGTGCTCGGCTATCGCCGCCGCGAGCGGCGGTCGGCGTTGCGGTGAGGCTGAGCGAGCGCCACCGACAACTCGATGCCTTGCTGCCGCTGTTCCGGGCACTCTGGCATCCGCAGCCGTTCCGCGAGATTCGTCCGGCGTGGTGCCGGCACTGGCCGGCCTTGGCCGCCGAACTGCTGGCCCTCGACGACGAGCAGGCGGAAGCGCTGAATGCCGATGCGCCGGCAGCGCTGGGCTGGCTGGCAAGATATCTGCCCGACCTGGCGGCGATTGCGCCGCTGGCCGAGTTGCCAGTGTGGGCGGTGGTCCCGGCCAGTACGGTCAATGATCGCTGGGCCTGGGAAATTCCCGGTCGCAAGCGGGCACAGATCGAGGCTTTTGCCGCCGCTGCCCGTTGCGGCCAGCGGCCAGTCCTCGACTGGTGCGGCGGCAAGGGCCATCTCGGCCGCCTGCTGGTCGGACACTGGCAGGTGCCAGTGCAAACCCTGGAGATCGATGTCGGGCTGTGCCGGGCCGGCGAACGCCTGGCGCAACGCCTCGGCATCGACCAATCCTGGATTGCCACCGATGCGCTGGGCGCCGATCTGCGAGCGCTTGGCGACCGCCATGTGGTGGCATTACACGCCTGCGGCGAGTTGCACCGCCGGTTGATTCGCGATGGCGCCACGGCCGGCATCGCCTGCTTCGATATCGTCCCATGCTGTTATCACTTGCATCTGAACGATGGCTATCGACCGCTGGCCGCCACCTCGTCGCTGGTGTTGACGGCGGACGACGTACGCTTGGCGGTCACCGAGACGGTCACCGCCGGCGCTCGCGAGCGGCGCCAGCGCGACCGGGCGATCGCCTTCAAGCTGGGTTTCGCCGCCTGGCGCGGTGAAGTCAGCGGTGAGTCCTACCGCAGCTTCAAGCCGGTTCCCGAGGCTTGGCTGCGGGGCGATTTCGCCGCTTTCATGGCCGCCATGTGCCAGCGCGAAGGAGTGGTATCACCATCGGCCGGCGATCTGGCGCGTTGCGAGCGACGCGGCGGCGAGCGCCAGCGCGAAGTGCTGCGCCTGTCCATCGTTCGCCACGCCTTGCGCCGGGCATTGGAAATCTGGCTGGCTGGCGATCTCGCCGTGTCCCTGGAGGAACGCGGCTATGCGGTCGAACTCGGAGTCTTCTGCGCTCGTGCGCTGACGCCGCGCAACCTGCTCATCTCGGCGCGACGCGGGTAGATGGAATATATTCCGAGCCTCCTCCACGTTTCCGCCCATCCACCCGAATGCGAACCGGCATGAAACGATCCAGTATCAAATCCCCTGTTAATGTCCGCCGAGCGGGTGCAGTAAGTTCCAATTTCAGAAACATCCGAGTTCAGGGTGACCGCCTGATCCGACATCTGCGCAGCCGCCATGTGCTGTGGTTGCATGGCTGGATCATGGGGCTGCTGACACTGGGCATCATGTGGGCCAGCACGACTGCGTTGCGCCATGCTGGAGTCCATTCGCTGGCCGTGCGCTACGCGCTGGCTTTGGGGGCAGGTTACCTGTGCTACCTGTTGCTGTTGCGCATCTGGGCTGGCGCGCTGGTGCGCAAACAGGAGCGCGAGTCGCTCGACATCGACCTGCCAGACATCAGTACTGGTTCTAGAAGCTCCAGAAGCGGGAGCTGCCATGCCGACGGCGGCGGCATTGACCTGCCAGCCGACGCCGGCGATGGCGCAGGCTCTATGCTGGGCGACGCGGTTTCGGGCGCACTGGATGGGATCGGTGCCGCGGACGAAGGCGCTATTGTCATCATTCCCGTGCTGGCCATATTCGCGGTGGTATTGATGGCAGCGCTGGGCGTGGGTTGGCTGCTGCTGGCGTACTTCGGTACCGAGGTGCTGCTCGTTGCCGCTGTGGAACTGGCCTTTGCCTACACCGCCGCGCGCACTGCGGTGCGCGTGGAGCGGGAAGGCTGGCTTTTGGCGGCCATTCGTCTGACCTGGAAGCCACTGCTCGGTGCTCTGGTCAGCGCCGTGCTGCTGGGTGGGGTGATCGACCATTTCATCCCCCAAGCCGACACCCTGACCGCCGCCGTACGAACACTGCGCCATTGAAGCGGTGCGAGATTAACGGGTACGCAACGATCTTTGTCGGGTGCAGCGAGATTTATCTCGGCGCTACGTGGGTTACGAGAAAGGCGGCCAATTCGTCCGGGTGGTCGATGATTTGATCGGCGCCCCATTCCTCGATCGGGCCGCTGTCGCCAAGATAGCCCCAGGAGACGGCCACCGTCAGGCAGCCGGCGGCCTTACCGGCGACGATATCGCGCTGGTCGTCGCCGACATAGAGGCTGCGTTCCGGCGCGCAGTCGAGCAGGGCACAGGCATGCAGCAAGGGCAGCGGCGACGGCTTCGGGGCGGCCGTGCTGTCGCCACTGATGATGCACGGTGTGCGCGGCGACAGGCCGAGCTGAACGGTCAGCGGTTCGGTGAAGCGGCGGCGTTTGTTGGTGACGACGCCCCAGTCGAGGCGCAGCGCCTCGATCTGGTCGAGCAGTTCGGGAATACCGGCGAACAGCCGCGTCTCGGCACACAGCCGGGCGGCGTAGAGATCGAGGAAGCGCTGCGCCAGGCGGTCGTAATCCGGGTGCTCCGGTGCGATGCCGAAACCGGCGTGGAGTAGGCCGCGCACGCCTGCCGAAGTGTACGGCCGCAGCTTGGCGAGCGGCTGCTCGGGACGTGCCTCCTCGCGCAGCAGAGTGTTGACGGCTTGGCCGAGATCGGGGGCGGTATCGGCCAGTGTGCCGTCGAGATCGAACAGGATGGCTTCGAGCATGTTCCTGGCTTGCCTCGTTAGCCGGTACGGGTGGCGTGCATCAGGTAATTGACGCTGTTGTCGCGATTGAGCCAATAGCGCTGGCTGAGCGGGTTGTAGCTCATGCCGATCAATTCCTGCGGTTCAAGCCCGGCCATCTTGGCCCAGCGTGCCAGTTCTGATGGTTTGATGAAGCGGGCGTAATCGTGGGTGCCGCGCGGCAAGAGGCGCAGGAGGTATTCGGCGCCGACCACGGCGAACAGGTAGGCCTTGGGATTGCGGTTCAGCGTCGAGAAGAAGACCTGGCCGCCGGGCTTGACCAAACGGGCGCAGGCGGCGACGACGCTGGCGGGGTTGGGGACGTGCTCCAGCATTTCCAGGCAGGTCACGGCGTCGAAGGTAGCCGGCATCTCGGCCGCCAGTTCCTCGACGGCAATTTTGCGGTAATCGACCTGCAGGCCGCTTTCCAACAGATGCAGGCGGGCTACACCCAGCGGTTTGTCGGAAAGATCGATGCCAGTGACGTTGGCGCCGCGGGCGGTCATGCCCTCGGAGAGCAGGCCGCCGCCGCAGCCGACGTCGAGTACGCGCTTGCCGGCCAGGCCGACGATGCCGTCGATCCAGTCGATGCGCAGCGGGTTGATGTCGTGCAGCGGCTTGAACTCGCTGTGCGGATCCCACCAGCGATGGGCGAGATCACCAAATTTTTCCAGTTCGGCGGGGTCGGCGTTAAGCATGGTCGTGATTCGGAAAAGTTCTGGAATGGCCAAAGAAAAAGCCCTGCCGAGGCAGGGCTTTTGATTGTAGCAGCGGCGTCTTACTTGTTGCCGATGATTTCGATGTCGACGCGGCGATCCGGCTGCAGACACTCGATCAGGGCCTTGGTCCGGGCGTTGCCCTTGCACTTATCGCCCGTCACCGGCTGGGTCCTGCCCTTGCCTTCGGTATAGACGCGGTTAGCTTCGATGCCCTTGCTGACCAGGTATTCCTTGACCGCAGCGGCACGCCGCTCGGACAGCTTCTGGTTGTAGGCGTCGCCACCAATGCGATCGGCGTGACCAACGGCCAGGATCACTTCAAGATTGATCGCGCCAGCCTTGGACGCCAGCTCGTCGAGCGTGGCTTTGCCTTCCGGACGCAGCACGGCCTTGTCGAAGTCGAACAGGGCGTCAGCAGCGACGGTGATCTTCTCGCCGGTCGGCTTCGGCGCGGCGGCCGGGGCAGCCGGAGCAGCCGGAGCAGCGGCAGCCTTCGGTTCGCAGGCCTCCTTCGGCAGTAGGTCCTTATCGCACTCGCAGCCGGCACTGTCGGCAGCGGCGGCGGCCGGGGTCCAGTAGCCGGTGCGCCAGCACAGGCCGGTACCGCTCTTGGCGACGACGTCGCGGGCATCGATGGCATAAACGCGTTCCTGGGCCGTGGCAACGACACCAACACCAGCCAGCAGAGCAACCAGCAGAGACTTTTTGACGATATTCTGGATCATTGTTTTTCCTCGTTGAAGAAAGTTTACAAAACTTTAGTCCGTGTTAAATCGTTGTATCAAATATTCCGGCGGACTTCCAAACTATTCTGCCATAGCGCAATTGCCGAATCCAAGTGATTCGCCGGTTGTTCGCATAGTTTTTTGTCGTCAACGCAACACTTTCCGGCGACCCACACGTGGGTGACCGATTCGCGTCCGGCGACATGCACCAGATGCGATACCGGATCGAAGCAAGGGCGGTTCTCCAGGCTGCCGAGATCGACGGCGCACAGATCAGCGGCCTTGCCCGGTACCAGCGAGCCGATTTCGTGGCCGAGGCCGAGAGCGGTGGCGCCGTTCAGCGTGGCCATGCGCAGTGCCTGTCGTGCCGGCAGCGCGGCGGCATCGCCGCTGGTGCCTTTGGCCAGCAGGGCGGCGAGCCGCATTTCGCCGAACAGGTCGAGACGGTTGTTGCTGGCGGCGCCATCGGTGCCGAGACCGACGTTGATGCCGCGGCGTTGTATTTTTGTCACCGGGGCGAAACCGCTGGCCAGCTTCAGGTTCGAGGTCGGGCAATGGGCGATGTGGCTGCCGGTCGCCGCCAACAGGTCGATCTCCTCATCCGTCAGGTGGACGCCGTGCACGCCGATGAAACTCGGGCCGAGCAAGCCGAGACGATGCAGCCGGGCGAGCGGGGGGCGGCCGTCGCGTTGCCTGGCCTCATCGATTTCCTGGCGGGTTTCGTGCACATGGCAATGCACCGGCAAGCCGAGTTGTTCGGACAGGATCAGTATGCGCTCGAAAGTGGCATCGGCAACGGTGTAGGAGGCGTGCGGCGCCAGGCAGAAAGTGGTCAGCGGCCGGTCGCGCCAGCGTTCGCGGACGGCCAGGCCTTTGCTCAGGTAGTCGTCGGCGTCGCTGGCGTAGGGCGTGGGAAATTCCAACGTGGTGATACCCAGCGCCGCGCGCATGCCGAACTCGCTGGCAGCGGTGGCGGCGGCTTCGGGGAAGAAATACATGTCGTTGAAGCAGGTGATGCCGCCGCGTAGCATCTCGGCGCAGGCGAGGCGGGTGCCGTCGAGTACGAACTGGGCTGAGAGGTGGGTCGCCTCGGCCGGCCAAATGCGCTTGTGCAGCCAGTCCATCAGCGGCAGGTCGTCGGCCATGCCGCGCATCAGGGCCATCGCGGCATGGGTATGCAGGTTGACCAGGCCGGGAATCAGGATGTGCCGGTCGAGCGCGAGCCGCTGGCCGGGCTGGTAACGGTCGCGCGCCTCGCTGGTCGGCAGGATGGCGACGATGCGTCCGTCGCGTACCGCCAGGGCGTGATTTTCCAGCACGCTGTCGGGCTCGACCTGGGCAATCCAGCGGGCCTCGATCAGCAGGTCGATCGCTTCGGGTATGAATGTCATGGAAACAGCGGTCTGTCCGTGGGTTGGGGCATGTTAAAATAGCAAATTCCGCTCAGTTCAACCAACAAGAGCCGCGCCAGCGGTGTGATTGCGAGACATGGATCAATTCGCCAAAGAAACCTTGCCGATCAGCCTCGAAGACGAGATGCGGCGTTCCTATCTCGATTACGCGATGAGCGTGATCGTCGGCCGGGCGCTGCCGGATGCGCGCGACGGCCTGAAGCCGGTGCATCGCCGCGTGCTGTACGCGATGCATGAGACCAACAACGTCTGGAACCGTCCCTTCGTCAAGTGCGCCCGCGTCGTCGGCGAAGTCATGGGTAAGTACCACCCGCACGGCGATTCGGCCATCTACGACACGCTGGTGCGCATGGCGCAGGACTTTTCACTGCGCTACACGCTGGTCGACGGCCAGGGCAACTTCGGCTCCATCGACGGCGACAACGCGGCGGCCATGCGTTACACCGAGTGCCGCCTGGATCGCATCGCTTCCGATCTGACCGCAGACATCGACAAGGAAACGGTCGATTTCGAGCCGAATTACGACGGCAAGGAACTCGAACCCTCGGTGCTGCCGGCGCGCATCCCGAATCTGCTGATCAACGGTTCGGCGGGTATCGCGGTCGGCATGGCGACCAATATTCCGCCGCACAACCTCAATGAGGTCGTCGCCGGCTGCCTGGTGCTGTTGGAAAACCCGGCGCTGACCATCGACGACCTGATCGATCTGATCCCGGCCCCGGATTTCCCGACCGCCGGCCTGATCTACGGCGTGCAAGGTGTGCGCGAAGGCTACCGGACCGGCCGTGGCCGCGTCATCATGCGCGCTCGCACGCATTTCGAGGACATCGGCAAGGGCGACCGCCAAGCGCTGATCGTCGACGAAATTCCCTATCAGGTGAACAAGAAGTCGCTGATCGAGAAGATCGCCGAACTGGTCAACGACAAAAAAATCGAGGGCATTTCCGATATCCGTGACGAGTCGGACAAGTCCGGCATGCGCATCGTCATCGAGTTGAAGCGTGGCGAGGTCGGTGAGGTCATCCTCAACAATCTGTACAAGCAGACGCAGTTGCAGGACACCTTCGGCATGAACATGGTGGCGCTGGTCGACGGCCAGCCGCGCCTGCTGAACCTGAAACAGGCGCTGGAGTGCTTCCTGTCGCACCGCCGCGAGGTTGTCACTCGGCGCACGGTGTTCGAGTTGCGCAAGGCGCGCGAGCGCGGCCATATCCTCGAAGGCTTGGCTGTTGCGCTGTCGAACGTCGATGAAATCATCGCCCTGATCAAAGCGGCGCCGACACCGGCCGATGCCAAGATCGGCCTGATGGGCCGCGTCTGGCGCAGCCCGGTGGTCGAGGAAATGTTGCAGCGGGCTGCCGCCGATGCGTCGCGGCCCGAAGGTCTGGCACCGGAATTCGGCCTCTCGGCGCAGGGCTACCGCCTGTCCGAGGCCCAGGCCCAGGCTATCCTGGAACTGCGCCTGCAGCGCTTGACCGGCCTGGAGCAGGACAAAATCGTCGGCGAGTACAAGGAAGTCATGGACAAGATCGTCGACTTGCTCGACATCCTGGCCAAGCCGGAACGCATCACCCAGATCATTGTCGACGAGCTGAACGCGGTGCGTGAGCAGTTCGGCGATGAGCGCAAGTCGGAAATTGTGCTGCACACGCAGGAACTCGGTATCGAGGACTTGATCACTCCGACCGACATGGTCGTTACTCTGTCGCATGGCGGCTACATTAAGGCCCAGCCGCTGGCCGATTACCGCGCTCAGAAGCGCGGCGGACGCGGCAAGCAGGCGGCGGCGATCAAGGACGAGGATTTCATCGACCACCTGTTCGTTGCCAATACTCACGACTACATCCTGTGCTTCTCCAACCGTGGCCGCTGCTACTGGCTGAAAGTATACGAAGCGCCGCAAGGCAGCCGGGTCAGCCGTGGCAAGCCGATCGTCAATCTGTTCCCGCTCGAAGAGGGCGAAAAAATCAACGCCGTGCTGCCGGTCAAGGAATTCGCCGACGACAAGTACGTGTTCATGGCCACCCGTGACGGCACGGTCAAGAAAACGCCGTTGTCCGATTTCTCCAATCCGCGCAAGGCCGGCATCATCGCCGTCGATCTGGTCGACGACGACTACCTGATCGGCGTCGAATTGACCACCGGCCAGAGCGACATCGT
>JAISPT010000002.1 GCA_031274715.1 Azonexus sp.
TGGGGGCGGGGAACCGCAATTCAAGCCCGGCTCAGTTGCCGCCGGAAACCTTCGGCTGATCGGCGTAAATAAGCAGGGGCGGCGTGTCGCCGGCAATCATGTTCTCGTCGATGACGACCTTTTCGACATTTTCCATGCCGGGGAGTTCGTACATCGTGTCGAGCAGGGCATGCTCGAGGATCGAGCGCAGGCCGCGGGCGCCGGTCTTGCGTTCCAGCGCCTTCTTGGCAATTGCCGAGAGGGCGCCGGGACGGATTTCCAGTTCGACGTCCTCCATGCTGAACAGCTTCTGGTACTGCTTGATGAGCGCATTCTTCGGCTCGGTCAGAATCTGCACCAGGGCTGGCTCTTCGAGTTCCTGCAGGGTGGCGACCACCGGCAAGCGGCCGATTAGTTCAGGAATCAAGCCGAACTTGATCAGGTCTTCCGGCTCGGCGTTGAGCAGGATCTGGCCGACGGTCTTCTTGTCATCCTTGCTCTTTACTTCTGCGCCGAAGCCGATGCCGCCCTTCTCGGAACGGTTCTGGATAATCTTTTCCAGGCCGGCGAAGGCGCCACCGCAGATAAATAGGATGTTGGTGGTGTCGACCTGGACGAAATCCTGGTTCGGGTGCTTGCGCCCGCCTTGTGGCGGGATTGCGGCAACGGTGCCCTCGATCAGCTTGAGCAGGGCCTGCTGCACGCCCTCGCCGGAAACGTCGCGGGTAATCGACGGGTTATCGGATTTGCGCGAGATCTTGTCGATCTCATCGATGTAGACGATGCCCTGCTGTGCCTTTTCGATATCGTAATCGCACTTCTGCAGCAGCTTCTGGATGATGTTCTCGACGTCCTCGCCGACGTAGCCGGCCTCGGTCAGCGTGGTGGCATCGGCCATCACGAAGGGGACGTTGAGCAGCCGTGCCAGCGTCTGGGCGAGCAGGGTCTTGCCCGAGCCGGTTGGGCCGACCAGCAGGATGTTGCTCTTGGCCAATTCAACGTCATCAGCGTTCTTGGCGGTGTGGCGCAGGCGTTTGTAATGGTTGTAGACCGCCACGGCGAGGATGCGCTTGGCGACCTCCTGGCCGATCACGTACTGGTCGAGGATGGCGCAAATTTCGCGCGGCGTCGGCAGATCGGAGCGGTTGGCCTTGACCGCTTCCTCGGGCAGCTCGTCGCGGATGATGTCGTTGCAGAGCGCGATGCACTCGTCGCAGATAAACACTGACGGGCCAGCGATCAACTTTTTGACTTCGTGCTGGCTCTTGCCGCAGAAGGAGCAATACAGCAGTTTTTCCTGGCTGCCTTTGGACATCTGGGTTCTCCGGTCAAGCCGCGTCGCGGCGGGTTAGGACCTTGTCGATCAAGCCATATTCTGCTGCCTCGGCAGCAGAAAGGAAATTGTCGCGGTCGGTGTCTTTTTCGATGCGTTCCAGCGGCTGGCCGCTGTGTTCCGCCATGATGCGGTTGAGGCGGTCACGGATCGAGAGGATTTCCTTGGCGTGGATGGCGATGTCTGAGGCTTGGCCCTGGAAGCCGCCCAGCGGCTGATGAATCATCACGCGCGAATTGGGCAGGGCGAAGCGCTTGCCTTTGGTGCCGGCATTGAGCAGGAAGGCGCCCATCGAGGCGGCTTGGCCGATGCACAGCGTCGACACGTCCGGCTTGACGAATTGCATGGTGTCATAAATTGACAAGCCCGCCGTCACCGAGCCACCCGGCGAGTTGATATAGAAGTGGATGTCCTTGTCCGGATTTTCCGCTTCGAGGAACAGCATCTGGGCGACGACCAGATTGGCGCTGGCGTCGTTGACCGGGCCGACAAGAAAGATCACCCGCTCCTTCAACAGGCGCGAATAGATGTCGTACGCGCGTTCGCCGCGGCCGCTCTGTTCCACCACCATCGGGACCAAGCCGAGTGCCTGCGGATTCTGGTTGCTTACGTTGTCGAATTTCATGTCGGCCCTTGTCGATTACCTTGTTTTCCGATGTCGTCCAGCTTACTGCTTCTGGCCCATCAGTTCATCAAAAACGGCCGCCTTGTCGGTCACCTTGGCCTTGCCCAGCACCCAGGCGACAACGTTGTTCTCGATGGCGACGCCTTCGACTTCCTGCAGGCGTTGCGGCTGGGCGTAGTACCAGCGGATCACTTCTTCCGGCTGCTCGTAGCTCTGGGCGGTTTCCTCGACCATTGCCCGGACCTGTTCCGGTGCCGCCTGGAGTTTCTCGGTCTTGACCACTTCGGCAAGGATCAGGCCCAGGGAGACACGGCGTTTGGCCTGGTCGGCGAACCATTCCGGCTGAATCGGGAAATCCTTGGTCTTCATGCCGCGTTGTTCCATATCCTGGCGGGCGTTCTGCATCAGGCGCTGGATTTCCATATCGATCAGGGCCACCGGGATGGTGATCGGGTTGGCCTGGAGCAGGGCTTCCATGACCTGATCCTTGACCTTGCCTTCGATGCGGCGCTTGACTTCGCGCTTCAGGTTGGCGGCGACCTCTTCCTTCATCTTGGCCACATCACCGTCGGCCACGCCCATGCTCTTGGCGAACTCGGCATCGACTTCCGGCAGTTGCGGCGCCTGCACCTGCTTGACGGTGATCTCGAATTGCACCGTCTGGCCAGCCAAGTCCTTGGCGTGGTAGTCGGCCGGGAAGGTCAGGTCGAAGGTCTTGGCATCGCCGGCCTTGCTGCCTTCAACGGCATTCTCAAAGTCGGGCAACATCATGCCCTGGCCGAGAACGAACGGATAGTCGCTGGCCTGGCCGCCCTGAAAGGGTACGCCATCCTTCTTGCCGAGGAAGTCGATGACGACACGGTCTTCCTTGGTCGCGGCACGGTCGGTATCGGCATAGGTGACGCGCTGCTTGCGCAGGATATCCAGGGTCTTGTCCACTTCGGCGGTGCCGACCTCGAGGACCGGACGCTCGATCTTGGCGGCTGACAGATCGCCTGGAGCGAATTCGGGATAGACCTCGAAAATGGCGGAAAATTCGAGGTGAGTAGTGCTCTCGGTATTCTTCGGCTCGATGCGCGGATAGCCGGCGACGCGCATCTTCTGTGCGCTGACAGTCTCGCCGAAGACGCGGTCGAGTTCTTCCGACAGCACCTCATGACGCGCTTGAGCGCCGTACTGCTGCCTAACGATGCTGAACGGCACCTTGCCCGGACGGAAGCCCGACATCTTGACGTTGCGGCCCATGCGCTTCAGGCGCTGTTCCATTTCCTTCTCGACATCGGCGATGGCGATGGCGAGGTCTACGCGGCGTTCGAGTTCGCTAGCTTGTGCAGTGTTAGATTCCATGAGAGTTCCTTGTAACGTCGGAGCCGAAAAATAAAACCATTGATTCTATCACGGTCAGCGCAAGGCAAAGCCTCGCAGCGGCCGATGTAAAAGAACTGCGGAAGGGGTGGACAGGCTGGCGGGAAGTTCGTAAAATGCGCGCCTTCTTCAGCGGCGGCAGTAGCTCAGTCGGTAGAGTCCCGGATTGTGATTCCGGTTGTCGTGGGTTCGAGCCCCATCTGTCGCCCCAGAACATAGCTTCACCAAGCACCATGAAGCATCAGAAACCCCGATAGCCTAGGCTTTCGGGGTTTTTTCTTTGTGGCATCCCACGCCATTCAATTTGAAGAAGCCTTTGAGGAGGAATACCACTGGCACTGCATCACAATTATATTTAACATAATACAAATTATGCGAAGTTCAGAACGCGGTTAAGGGTCACGTATCCACCAGCCGCTTTTCGCCCGATCCCGCAAGAACCGAAATAGCCGAACCCCTGCGTGCAGGCCGTAACCGCCGCCATGACTGCACGCCATATGAAAGACCGCCAGAACTCCAAATGCCGAGGATCCTTCGCCGTTAGTAGTTGCAGTTCTGCAACCATCGTTAGCGGATCGATTTCAAGCGTGATCGCCAGCTTTACTACGACGATCAGCGGCATGGTGCGCGACCCTCGGCGGATGCCGGCCAGCGTGCTCTTGGAAATGTCCAGCCGCTTGGCGAGCGCGTAATCGCTCTGGATGCCGATTTTTGCCTTGGCAGCCTCTAGATACTCCGTAACCCGCGTTCGTCGATCCTGAGGCGTTTCTGTGCGTTCTGGCATGGCGGCTCCTGGTGAGCCGCCGATTAGATCACATCAGCGTTCCAGCCTTTTTTTTCGTTCTTCGTCGGCGCGTATTTCTGCTTCGAGGCGAGCGCATGCCATCGTCGGCGGACACTCAAACTGCTCTGCCCGTTTTTTCCGTTCCGCTTCGGCTTCTTGCTCAAGGCGTGCCATTGCTCGGGCGCGTTTCATCACTGGCGGGCGCTTGGGCTGTTCAAGGACCTTGGGTTCCGTCCCGCAAGGCACGTTTTGAAAGACTGCTTGACCGTTTGCTCCGACGCATTTGTATGCCTCCCCGGCATGAACCGATGCGGCCCCGAGCGCCATGACGATGGCAATAATGGTTTTCACGCGGTTTCCTAGGCTGCTCGGGAGAGAACGGATTGCCAGAAGGCCCGGCGCTTTTCGTTCTTCTCTCGCTGTTCTTCCAGGTCGGCGATGACGTGCGCCGGGTCGAGGTTGAGGGCTTTTGCGATTCGGAAAGCAACATCGTTTGGTACTGGTCGGGAGCCGTCTCTCATGCTGACGATGCGGCCGTTTCCGACCTCTAGCACCTTGGCTAGCTGATAGTCGGACGCGAGTTTTAGCTGTGCCTTCACAGCGTCCAGATAGACGCTTGGTTCCATTTTTCTTTTCCGCCTGTCGGTCATGCTTCTAACGCTAGCTCGCATTTGAGAGCTTGACATCACTTCCAAATGAGAGTTTTATCTCGATTGCTCGCGTTTGTGAGTTGTTCGAAATACCACACTTTTCCAACAAACCAAGGAAGGCAGGAACGAAATGATCCTTATCGAAATCGACAGCACCAGCACCAAGCGCAAGTCCGGCGAGAACGCCAAGGGCCCGTGGTCCATGACCTTTCAGCAGGTCAGCATCAGCGGCCACATGATCGACGGCTTCCCGGCCAAGCATCCTCGTGAATCCACGATTCAGCTGGACGGCGACAACCCGCAGCCGTACCCGGTCGGCGTCTATGTGATCCACCCGGACTCCTACTTCTTCGGCGACTTTGGCCGCTTCACCTTGGGCCGCCTGAAGCTCCAGCCGCTCAAGGACTTCATCGCCGAGTTCCAGAAGCAGATGGGCGCGCAAGTCACGTTCAACCAGCCCAAGGCCGCTTGACGTGGAAACCGTCCGCTGTCCTGTCTATCTCGTTCGCCGGGCCGTGCGCGCCTCGGTGATCGAGATTCAGGATTACCGCTACACGGGCGATCAGCGGCGGTGCGCCGCCGTCGGCCGCTTCATGCTACGGGTCGGCGTGCCGACCATCAGTACGGCGGTGTTCCGGCATGGCCGCTAAGAAGCGTAACGCCGCCGTCGAGGCCACGCTACCCCTGCCGGGCATTTCCCGCCCGGTAGGGCGTCCGCGCAAGCCGGATGCGCTGACCCCGGCGCAACGCGCCAAGCGCTACCGCCAGCGTCAGAAGGCGGCTGCTATTTCCGTGACGCGTCACGGAAATTGATGATTGCCATGTCCGCCGACAACCGCCCTTCCCCCGCCCTGCCCGCCGGCTCGGTCATGGGACGGCCGCGTAAGGCGGGCGCATTGTCCAGCACTGAACGTTCGCGCCTGCGTCGTGAGCGTCTCAATGGGTGCAACGGGATCGCTGCATCTGATGCAACGGAAACTCCTTCACTGCCTGTCATTTCCCCATCGTTGGCCGGGGGACTTTCCGTTGCATTTTCGACTTGCAGTGCTAGTACCACTGCAAGTAATTCCCAGAAGTGGGAATTTCCTGTCACGAAAAGTCTTTCATCCAGTGTTTTTTCCAGTGTCTGCTGCGACTGGATGTCCGGCCGGCATGAGTACCTTGAGGAAACGGAGCCCCGCAACGGCGGCCGTGTCCTGAAGGTCACTCAGGAGGGTGAAATCGAGTGGGAGACGGCTAGTTGGGAGTCGATCCGTTGCCCGTCTTCCGATACCTCGATTCGCGCCAAGTGCGACGGCAAGCAACTTCACTTCTCGGCCAATATCGGCCGCTTCCAGCACCAGGACAATTTCGAGGGCTTGACGGTCATGCAGTGCGTCGAGAAGTGGGCGCGCATCCTGCGCAACCTCGGTTTCGACACCACCGGTTTCGGCACCCGGCACCGCGTCGGCACGCCGGCCGAGTGCGGGACCTTCCTGACCCGCCTCGACCTGGCCGGGAACATGGCGACCGACAACTACGCCGCGCTGTGCACGTCGCTGATGAATCGGCGTATCGGCCAGCGTCTGCCGAAGGAAGGCAAGTTTGGCCCGACCTGGGGTTACGACGCCAAGCGTGGCAATTGGATGAAGGCCAAGCTTTATGACAAGGATGCCGAGATGCAGGGCCTGCGCCGCCCGGCTGCCGGTGCTACGCGGGCGCGTTTCGAGGTGCAGATCGGCAGCGAATGGTTGAAGCAATACCAAATGGATAGAGTGGATGCGTGGAAGGACGATGACATGGGACAGATTATTTACGGCCGCTTCGCCGATCAGGTTTTCCGTGACCAGGTCGAGGTTACGCAGTGGAATGACATACCGATTCGCCTGCGTACTTGGGCGGTGTTGTGGCGTGATGGTGAGGATATTCGCAACCAGATGAGCCAGAGTGCTTATTACCGCGTCCGCAAGACGTTGCTGGATGACTTCGGCATCGATATCGGCGTGCCTTGCAACGTCCAGTCGCTGACCCGGCGCGTGCAGACCGTTTCCGTGATGCCGCTTAACGCCCTGCGGCGGGTCGCCTGATGTCAGCGCTTACCGAGTGGTTTGAAGACACCATCGCCTACTTGATGGATGAATTTGGCATGTCTGAGGAAGAAGCGTCTGAGCGTGCCGATGAAATCTATTTTGATTCCGATTCCGACGATCAGGAATAAAGCGTGCCCCCCACCGTCACTCTCGATATTTCGGCTGCCGTTGAACTGCTCTTTGGCATTCCGGCGCCAACCCTATTAGCCCAAGCCTTCTCGTTTGGGCTGATAACCCCGCTCACCTGTTACTTCATTGCGTTTCATGTGGGTGTTCTCATTAACTTTTGGAGGAAGTAGAAATGGTTGATTTCACTGAAATTATTGCCGCCGTCTCGTTGGCTGGCGTCGCTGCCGGCATCGTTGCCATGGGTGCCGTGAAGATCGTGCCCATCGTCGCGAAGTGGGGCACGAACAAGCTGGTCGGTTTCTTCGGCCGTTAATTCGCGGGGGCTTCGGCCCCCTTTCCCGTGCGCTTTGAACGGTAGTGAAAAGCACACGGGAAAGGGGATACGACATGCCGACATGTGAATCGACGACGTTTGCTGATGTAGTGCTGATGGTGATTCAGTTTGCCGCGTTGGGCATTGCGCTTTTGATCCTGATGGGATTTATCCAGCGTGCTTTCAAGGCATTGGTTAATGCCGGCTGGAACTGGCTGCGCCGGCTTTTCAAAATAGCAAAGGGGGAAGCCTGATGCTGTGGGTCTTTTATATGGCACTGCTCGGCATGCTTTGTGCTTGGGCAATTATCAAGGGATACACTGCATCATGATTTACGGCGTTTAGGGTCTGAAATGAGAAACCTATTTACTCGGCTGTTTTTCGGCGTTCTGGCTGCTTTTTTCTTGACCTCTGCTCATGCTGAAGTGATACCGGCTAATAAAGTCAATGGTGATCGCGCAAATGGCACCTGTGATTGGGCTGCCAACGGTAAAATCGGATCAATCCCTAACTCTTCATTGGGTGAATGTCAAAGCCACGCGGAATCACTCGGGGATGCTGCTTATCCTGGTAAGCCTAAGCCTTACGGTTGGAAGGTTGTTGGCGATACCGCAAATAAGATTTCTACCACGTTGCAATACTGTACTATTATTAGCGTTACTAATCCTGCTCCGAATTGTAACTCTTGGGCCGCTAATGTTAATGCGAATCTAACAGCTGCTTGCGCTTCGGGATCATTCTGGGATCAGGGTAGTAGCAGTTGTAAAAAGTATGATTGCCCCGCTGGTTATGATGGCCCTAAAACCATCGGTGGTCAGCCGAATATGTGTGAGAAATTGAATTGCGTTCCCGGCGAATCAAAAGTTGTTGGCCGTTTTTCCGGATGGCTTATTTGCCCTCCGCCTGCTGCTGGTTCGTCTATTTCATCGGCTTGTCATATCGGTTGGACCTCTCCACCTTCAAGCGTTTGTGACGGTTCTTGTCGTTACAGTCTTGGCGATTACATTACGTCTGACTTTCCGTCTTCTGGCGGGTCTCCCGATAATCCGGTTGTTATCGTCGCTCGTTATAACGGTACTGGCACCGGCGCTAGCTGTTCCGTGTCCGACGCCGATCCGTCCGGTCCTCCTCCTGATCCCAACAAACCGCCGCCACCGCCCTGTGGCCCCGGTGAAGGTGTCTTGGAAACGCCCAGCGGCCCGAAATGCGTTCCAGAGGGTACGCCCGGTAGTGATTCCGGCGGTGATACTGATGGAGGCCAACCCGGCGATGGTGGTACTGGTGATGGCTCCGATGGCGGAACGGGCGACGGCACAGGCAATGGAACCGGCGACGGTCCTGGTAGCGGCACCGGTACGGGCAATGGCACTGGTAATGGAATTGGCAACGGAGCGGGTAATGGTGATGGTGATGGCGAGTGTGAGGGTGATGACTGCGGTCAGTGCGATCCTAAGCTAAAAATGTGCGGTCATCCATCGATTGATGATCTTTATCAGAAGAAGGATAAAACGGTCAGTGATGTTTTGAATAAATTCTCTGATGACATGCACGCTACGCCAATCGGTAAAGCCTTCACCGAAGTTTTCGATGTCAATATACCGGCCGGGCAATGCCCGAATCTCGCGGTGGATATATCCTACCTGAATACGACGATTGACCTTGCGCCGTATATCTGTAATCCGACCGCTATTCAATATCTCGAAGTCATGGGGACAATTTTAAAGATCGTCGTAGGTTTTCTTGCTCTGACGTGGGTGCTATTTTGACTGAGTTCGCCGAGTGGCTTATTGCCCTGATCAAGCAGTTGTTCGGGTTTGTTTGGGATTTCGTCATCGACCTGTTTATTTCTGCCCTGGAACTGGTGTTGCTGGCATTCGCTCAGGCGTTTCAATATGTCGTGGTACCGTGTTTCATGTCGGCCAATTCAGCATTGTCATTAAGCAGCGCATTCAATCACGTGCCAAGCTATATCTGGTTTTTTGCCAGTCACCTTGATCTGCGCGGCCTGTTCGGCATTCTTTCCTGCGCCATCCTGTTTGTTTTCGCGCGCAAGCTGCTGACCCTTTTCCAATGGTGATTTCATGATCATTTTCCATGAAGGTATGCCCCGCTCCGGCAAGTCCTTTGCCTGTACCAAGGATCACATTGTTCCGGCCCTGAAGAAGGGCCGTGTTGTTTTCGCCCGCTTGGACGGTATCAACTTTGCCCAGTTCGCCGAACTGGCCGAGATGTCGGAAGAGCGCTGCCGGCAGTTGTTGGTGGAGATTACCGAGGAGCAGATGGCGAAGATTTGGGAATTGCCGATTCCCAAGGATGCCTTGATCGTTCTCGACGAGTTGCAGAATTATTGGCCGCAGAATCGCGCGCCGCTACCGCCGCCCATGATGAAGTGGATCGCCGAACATGGTCACCACGGTTGGGATATCGTCGGCATGGGCCAGCTGCTGAAAGACTGTCACCGCAACTGGATCAATCGGACGAACCGCAAAATCCAGTTCATCAAAAAGGACATGCTCGGCAAGCCAAATTATTACAAATGGATTGCCTTCACCGGCCGGCCGGATAAAACCGGCCAGGTCAGATTCGACGAGGTGGCCAAGGGCGACGGCACCTACGAGGAAAAGTATTTTGGCTGCTATGCGTCGCATTCGGATGGCACGGCCAATGCTGATACCTACGATGATGCGCGGGCGAACGTGTTCCGCAGTTCGTTGTTCCGGGCCTGGTTGCCCTTGACCGTCATCTGTGCCCTGCTGGCCATCGCCTACCTGGTCTATCTTTTCAAGGGTGGCCTGGTCGCTGAGGCCAAGGCCGAGAAACCGCAGAAGATCACCAATACGGTACCGGCCAATTCGGTCGCGGTTGCGGAGCGGGAGAGAACTACCCCGGTGCGCGATGACAACGCGGCAAAGCCGCAACTGTCGCGCCCGGCCGTTATCGACCGGACCGTCGAGTTCGATATGCCGGATATCGTGACCGAACTTTCCAAGGACAATCGCATTCGCCTCGCCGCCTATATTCGCAGTGCTGCTCGGACCCGCATCGTGATCGAGTGGCGCGATTCGGGCATGCGCGTCATCGACCGTCTGGACAATAACGATCTGGAGACGCTCGGCTGGCACGTGCTGGCCGATAACATCGGTCGCCTCGTTGTTCTCTCCCGTCCCGGTCAGCGCCTGGTGGTCACCGCCTGGCCGATCGAAGACCCGGAGCCGAAGGTTCCAACCGAGACGAAGGAGCGCATCTCGGCCATGGGCGGACCGGATCACCCGCCAATCATAGAAGTCGGCTCCTGACTTGCTTCTAGCAGCATTACAAGCTGTTTTGGCTTCTTCTCGGCCGGCTTGTCTGGCCGTAGCGTCCTGATGAAGTCCCGTGCCACGGCCGCAAGCCTGGCTTTCGTATCGACCACGATCTGCAAAACTGCCCGCGCCACTTCCGCGAAGTCGAAGCCCATCTGACGGGCCTCGAACTCGGCGGTGTGCTGATAGGCGCGGGAGAAGCGGAACATGCTTACTCTCTGGTAGCCTCGGCGATGGCGGTGCGGAATTCGTCACGATGCTCCGGATGCATATCGACACCGTACAAGCGAACGGCCTTTTGCAGCATCGCTAGCAGCTTCGGTGCTGCTGCTGCTAATTTCAGACTCGCTGCTAGAGTTTCGCCGGTCACTACGCGGTTATTTCCACCGCTGGCGATGCTGTTCCCGGCTGCATCACGCAGTACTGTTCCGTGGGCGCTCCATGGTCCTGGTGTTGGTTTCGTGTTCATGATGTTGGCTCCTGGTGAGAAGGCATCGCAAAATGCGCTGCGCTTCCTTTCCACAAGCCCGCGACAGCGGTACCCGCCCGGAACGGATTGGAATTTCAAGGGGAAGCTTTGTAAAAATGGCTTCATCATTTTTATGAATGCCCCTTGAAATAGGGCGTAGCCCGGTCCAAACGGCTTCGGGCTTGGAGCGCGGGCGATTTGAGTCCTCGCAGCCGTCAGGCTGCTGCCCGTAGGGCCACCGAGGATGCCCCGCAGGGGCACCCGCGCCGTGGCCGGCGGCATGTAGCGGTGGCCGAAGGCCAGAAAACCGGCCGTCCCGGTTTTCAGCGATGCCGGCCGCGAGATACTGGTTGATGAACCGCTGGTTTTTTATGACAGCGATTTGCCGGCAAATCTCCGGCCGGAGCTTGGCGTTTGATTACCAGGTGGTTTTTCCTACATCACGAGTCACTATCGACCGTTGCATACGGATAGCGAATAGCTATCCATAAGACGCAATTATGCGAAGTTGAAAAAGCGGTTAAAGGTCATGCATCCACCAGCCGCTTTTCGCCCGATCCCGCAAAAACCGAAACAGCCGTACCCCCGCGTGTAGCCCGTAACCGCCTCCATGACTGCACAACATGATTGGGGGTTCAAGCCGGCAGATCGAAACCCTTGAGCTTGCGATACAGGTCCACGGCATAGGAATCGGTCATTCCGGCAACGAAATCGGCGATTTGTAGCAGACGGACGTAGGGATCAGGGTCGGGCTGGCCGCCGTAGCCGAGAAACTGGCTTGGCAGTAGACGGAGCAGCATGCGTTCGCGGGTCGTCACCCGGCCGAATCCGCTAGCGGTTTCGACAGTGTTGGTGAACAATTCGAGCAGCGCACCGAGTACCTCGAAACCGGCAGTTTCGATTTCCAGTGCCGGCCGTGCCGTGTAGATGGTTTCCTTGGCCAGCTTGAGCACTGCCTGGAGTGGTACGGCGACCGGCGATTGGTTGAGCAAGTCGTCGTCGAACTGACCGTCGAGAATGGTCGCCTCATTTTCCAGAAACACCGCCGCAGCGCTTTCGAGCAGGCGGCCGATGGCCTTGGCGCGCAGGTATTCGAGGCGCTCTTTCGGATCGTGCAGACGCTCCAGGCGACCGCCGCTGACCGAGCTGCCGGCCAGTTCGCCGAGCAGGCACTCGGCATCGCGGTAAGGCACGAAGCCGAGCTTGGCGGCATCTTCTAGATCGACGATCAGATAGCAGGTGTCGTCCGCTACCTCGACCAGAAAAGCCAGGGGATGGCGACGCCAGGCCATACCGGGAATGCGCTCGACCAAGCCGGTAGATGCAGCGACGGTACTAAAGGATTCCGCGTCGTGCTGGAAGAAGCCGAACTTCTTGCCGCTCTTGCCGTTGAGTTCCACATCGAGCGTCGACGGCCGGGGGTATTTGGTAAACGTCGCCAGCACCGCGCTGGTTAGCTGCAGACCGGGATTGGCCGGGCTTTGCAGGCGGGTGACGATGCGGAAGCCTTGGGCATTGCCCTCGTAGCGCTCGAAGTCAGCCCGCTGCGCCGGAGAGAACGGATGGCGATCGAGCAGCCCGGAATTGCGGAACCATTCGCGGATCGCATCCTCGCCAGCATGGCCGAATGGCGGATTGCCGATGTCGTGGGCCAGACAAGCGGCGGCGACGATCGCTCCGAAGTCGCCCGATTCGACTTGTTGCAGGCCGTGTCGGGCGATGATCTCGCGGCCGACCACGGCCCCCAATGAGCGGCCGACGCAACTGGCCTCCAGGCTGTGCGTCAGGCGGGTGCGCACATAGTCGCTTTTCGACAGCGGGAAGACTTGGGTCTTATCTTTGAGGCGACGGAAAGCCGAGGTAAAAACGATACGGTCATAGTCCTGCTGGAAGGCAGTGCGCTCCGGTGAGCCCGGTGTTTTGCCGGCCCCTGGTCGCTCGGCCGACAGCAGTTTTTCCCAAGTTTTTCGTTTGCTCATGACGGAATGGAGAGACAGGATGATGGCCGGCGAGTTTACTCCGCTTCGAGCATTGCCCGCAGGTGATCGGGAATCGGCACTGACTTGCCACTCTGCGTGTTTATCCAGACGATCTTGGCCGTTCCTTCGGCGACCAGTTCGCCGTCGACCAACATATCCACATGGCTCTGCAGGCTGGAGCGTCCCGGTGGATCGACATAGGTACGCACCTCGACGATTCCCGGGTAATGCATCGGCTTGAGGAAGGTGCAGCCGGCATTGATGATCACTGGCCCGTCGCCGCCCGGTCGCACCTGGACACCAAGTGCCTCGATCCATTCAACCCGCGCCTGTTCCATGTAGCGGAAGTAAACGGCGTTGTTTACGTGGCCGTAGGCGTCCATGTCGCCCCAGCGAATGGGTAAGCGGGTGACATGGACGAGTTTGCGTTGGTACTCCATTTGGCGAGCTCCCATAGGGCTTGATCTAAATTTGTCCATACAGTAGCGTGCTATTTTCGGCTCAACAATAATCATCCAAGGGAGAGGCAGCATGGAACGCGAAGCCATGGAGTTTGACGTCGTCATTGTTGGCGGCGGTCCGGCCGGATTGGCATCGGCTATCAGGCTCAAGCAACTGGCAGCGGAAAAAGGTGGCGAAATCGCGGTTTGCCTGATCGAAAAAGGCGCCGAGATCGGCGCCCATATTCTTTCCGGGGCCGTCATGGACCCACGTGCCCTGAGCGAATTGCTGCCCAACTGGAAAGAAGATGGCGCGCCTCTCAATGCTCCGGTGAGTGAAGACCGCTTTTACATTTTTTCCGAAACCGGTGCCACGCGTGTTCCCAACTCTCTGTTGCCGCGGTGCTTCCATAATGAGGGCAACTACGTCATCTCCCTTGGCAACGTTTGCCGCTGGCTGGGCGGGCAGGCCGAGGCCCTCGGTGTTGAAATCTACCCCGGCTTTGCCGGCGCCGAAGTGCTGTACGACGACAATGGCGCGGTAAAAGGTGTTGCCACTGGCGACATGGGCCGGCTGCACGACGGTTCCGAAGGTCCGAACTTCCAGCGGGGCATGGAACTGCTGGGCAAATATACCTTCTTCGCCGAAGGCTGCCACGGCCACCTCGGCAAGCAGTTGATCGGCAAATTCAAGCTCGACGGCGATGCTGATCCGCAGACTTACGGTATCGGCCTAAAAGAACTGTGGGAAATCCAGCCGGACAAGCACCAGGCCGGCTTGGTCGTGCACAGCGGCGGCTGGCCGATGGACGCGGCGACTTACGGCGGCGGCTTCCTCTACCACCTGGAGAACAACCAGGTCGCCATCGGCTTCGTCGTCGGCCTCAGCTATGAAAATCCGTACCTGTCGCCCTATGAGGAATTCCAGCGCTTCAAGACCCATCCGGAAATCCGCAAGTTCCTCGAAGGCGGCAAGCGTATCGCCTATGGTGCCCGCGCACTGACTGCCGGCGGCCTGCAGTCGCTGCCCAAGGTTGTGTTCCCCGGCGGCGCGCTGGTCGGCGACGACGCCGGCTTCCTCAATGCCGCTCGCATCAAGGGCTCACACTGCGCCATCAAGACCGGCGCTCTGGCCGCTGAGGCTTGCTTCGCTGCCTTGCAGGCCGGCCGCAGCCAGGACGTGCTGACTGCCTATCCGGAGGCCTTCCGCAACAGTTGGCTGTACGCCGAATTGCACGCGGCACGCAACTTCAAGCCGTGGATGGCCAAGGGCCTGAAGCTCGGCTCGCTGATGTTTGGTATCGACCAGTTGGTATTCCGCGGCAAGGCACCGTGGACGCTGCATCACACCACACCAGACTACGCCAAGCTGAAGCCGGCCGCCGAGTGCCCGAAGATCGACTACCCGAAGCCGGATGGCGTGCTGACCTTCGATCGTCTGTCTTCCGTTTTCCTGTCGTCGACCAACCACGAGGAAGACCAGCCCTGCCACTTGCAGTTGAAGGACGCGGCCGTGCCGATCACGGTCAATCTGGCCAAGTACGATGCACCGGAGCAGCGCTATTGTCCCGCCGGCGTCTACGAGATTTTGCGCGACGAAGCCGGCACCCCGCGCCTGCAAATCAACGCTCAGAACTGCTTGCACTGCAAGACCTGCGATATCAAGGACCCGACGCAAAATATCAATTGGGTCGTGCCCCAGGGCGGCGAAGGTCCGACCTATCCGAACATGTGATGCTTTATAATTCGTCGGCTAAAACCCCTTAGGGAGAACAATAGATGGGCTTTCTTGCCGACAAGAAGATTCTGATCACCGGGCTGCTTTCGAAACACTCCATCGCCTATGGCATTGCCAAGGCCTGCTATCGCGAAGGTGCGCAACTGGCCTTTACCTACCAGAACGAGCGCTTTCTCGACCGCATCACCAAGTTTTCTGCCGAATTCGGCAGCAAGCTCGTGTTTCCTCTCGATGTCAGCAGCGACGAGCAGATCGCCGCGGTGTTCAGCGAACTCGGCAAACACTGGGATGGCCTCGACGGCTTGGTGCACGCCATCGCCTACGCACCAACCGAGGCAATCGAGGGCGATTTCCTTAACGGTATCTCGCGCGAAGCCTTCCGCGTTGCCCATGATATTTCCTCCTTCAGCTTCCCGGCACTGGTCAAGGCCGCCCGGCCGATGATGCAGGGCCGCAAAAGCTCGGCGCTCGCCCTCTCCTACCTGGGCGCTGAAAAGACGATGCCGAACTACAACACCATGGGCTTGGCCAAGGCCAGCCTGGAAGCGGCGACGCGCTACTTGGCCTTCTGTCTCGGCCCCGAAGGCATCCGCGCCAATGCCGTTTCCGCCGGTCCGATCAAAACCCTGGCGGCCTCCGGTATCGGCAATTTCGGCAAGCTACTGGCCTACAACGCGCACCATGCGCCGCTACGCCGCAACGTGTCCATTGAGGAAGTCGGCAATGCCGCCGCCTTCCTGCTGTCCGACCTGGCCAGCGGCATCACCGGCGAGATTCTCTACGTCGATGGCGGCATGAACACCACCGCGCTGGGCAACGCCGAGCCGCTACCGGCCTGAGGCAACGGCGGCACCAGCCGCCCAGAAAACAAAAACGCCGAATGGTTTGCACCGTTCGGCGTTTTCTTTTGTGCCAAGCATTTTCCGTTTACCGCTGAAAATCTCGCGGCAACCCGACGGTGGCCGGGGCGGTTAATCTCCGGCTGGATGGCTGTCTTACTTGCTTTCCAGCGCCCCCAGGTTGACCTGCACCTTGTAACGCTCACGCAGGGCTGCCAGATACAGGCGGATTTCCTCCTGGGCGGCCAGATTGGCCAGTTGCCCCTGGGCTGCCTTGCGGCTATCGGCGTCGACCGTCGCGCCGGCTTCGACGCGGTTGAGGCGGTACAGCGCGTAGCCGGCTCCGGGCAGCTCGACACCGGCATAAGCCGGCAGCTTCTCGGCATTCATGCGGAAGATCACCGGCACTGCCACCGGCGGAATCTGGCGCGTGTCCATGCGTGACACCACCTTGCTGGCACTCCAGGACAACGTGTCCTCACCCTTCTGCAGTGCTTCGAGGCGGGCTTCGCCATCTTTGACCGCCAGCGCCTGGGCCTCCTGGCGGCGCAGCAGAGTCTCAATGCTGGCCTGCAGGCCTTCGAAGGGTTGCAAGGTCGCTGGTTTGTAATCGACCAGGCGGGCGGCGACCAGGGTGTTCGGCGCAATCTCCACGGCTTCGGTGTTGCGCCGGTTCTTGATTGAATCCTCGCTGAACAGCGCGGCCAGCAGCTTTTCGTTGCCGAGTGGCCCGCTGGCCGGATCGGCCTGGCGACCCAGCCAGCCGGAACGGGCGACCTTGAGATTGAACATCTCGGCCACCGGAGCCAGGCTATCGGCCTGCTCGTAGACAGTGTTGCTGAAGGTCTCGGCGGCTTCGGCAAAATTGCGCCCGGCATGGATGCCGGTCAGCTTGATGATGTGAAAGCCGAAATCGGACTGGACGACGCCGGAAATCTCACCTTCACCCAGGGAGAAGGTGGCATCCTCGAATGGCTTGACCATCATGCCACGGCCGAAGAAGCCGAGGTCGCCGCCCTTACCGGCGGAGCCCGGATCGTCGGAATATTTGCGGGCTAGTTCGGCGAAACTGCCCGGGTTCTTGCGCACTTCGGCCAGCACTTCCTCGGCCTTGGTCCGTGCCTTGTCGATGCCGAGCTTTTCCGAGGCGATCAGGATGTGGCTGGCGCGGCGTTCCTCGGGCTGCACGGACAGCACCACGTATTCGGCCATCGCCTGCTCGGGCAGTCGGAACTGCTCGCCATTCTCTTCGTAGTATTTCTTTGCCGCGCCGTCGGCCAGCTTGACCTTGCCCAGGTAGTCTTCGAGGGCCAAGCGCACTTCCGAAACGTCGCGCTTCTCGGTCTGTAGCGCCAGGACGCGGTCGAGCACGGTATTGGCGGTGATGCTCGAACGGGCCACAGCGCCAACCAGTTGTTGCAGCATCAGATCCTGGCGCAGTTGCGCCTCGAAACCAGCTGGCGTCATGCCCTGGCCGCGCAGCGCCGCTTCGTAGCGTTCCTTGGAGAACTGGCCATCGACCTGGAAAGCCTCGATACCGAGAATAGTGTGGCGGATTGCATCGTCGTTCACGAACAGGCGGCGCTTGTTCGCTTCCAGCATCAGCAGGCGCTGGTTGATCAGATCGTCGAGAATCGCCTTGCGTGCCTCCGGCGTATCGAACAGCTTGGCGTCGAATTGCCCCCCAAGCTGGGTGCGCAGCCGTTCCTGCTGCTCGCGCAAGGCCTGCTGGAACTGCTGCTGGTCGATCTTCACATCGCCAATCCTGGCCACGTAGTCAGCCGAGCCCGAATTGCGGACATACGACTCGAGACCGAAGAATGCGAAGGTGATGGCGATCAGGCCGAGGATCGCCTGGGTGATCATTCTGTTGTTGCGGACTGCGTCGAACATGACGGGAAAATCCTTCGAAGTCGTTCAGGACGGCCGATAGCGGCCTGCCAAAAGTCGCCAATGATACCGTAGTTTGCTGTCCCCTCGCCGCTTCCGGCAGCGCCAACGACATGTTCCGGCCTCCTCGATTTCTGGTGTGTGCGGGTTGCCACATCAGGCACGGGTGTTGCGGTGTGTGCCGCTGACCGAAAACCGTACTCTGCGGCATAATCCGGTTTTACGCGGGCGGCGGCCTCTTGCAGCCCTCGCCTACCATCCACCGGAGAATTTTACCCATGACGTGCATCGACATCGACGCCGCCATCCGTCTGCACAACCACTGGCGACGCCAGTTCATCAACGCCTTCGCCGGCGGTGCCTACGCCGACATGCCGCTGTCCGAGCACCGTGGCTGTACCCTCGCCGCCGCTCTGCGGAACGCCGAGGGCACCGCCGCCGGCTCAGCCGATTTCCGGCATTTGCTCGCCATCGACGACCATTTCCACCGGCTGGCCAACGAAATCGTCGAACTCAGCAACAACGGCCTCGGCAATTCTGCCGACCTGCTGCTGCCGGAACTCAGCGAAGCCTCGCATCAACTGGTGGTCCAACTCGACAAGCTGCGCGCCTATCAGGATCGCTAAACACTGGCCGGTTTTACCCGGCCCAACGCAAAAGGGGGCGCCGCGGCGCCCCCTTTTCACTGGCTGTGGCCAAGCCTAGCCAACCCAGCGGCGGGCATTGCGGAACATACGCATCCACGGCGAATCCTCGCCCCAATTCTCCGGGTGCCAGGACATCTGCACGCTACGGAAGACGCGCTCCGGGTGCGGCATCATGATCGTGAAACGGCCGTCGGCCGTGGTCACGGCGGTCAGGCCGCCCGGCGAGCCGTTCGGGTTGTAGGGATAGACCTCGGTCGGCTCGCCCTTGTTGTCGACGTAGCGGGCGGCTGTCAGGCATTTCGCCGGGTCGCCGGCATGGTCGAACACTGCCCTGCCCTCGCCGTGCGAGACGACGATGGGAATCTGTGAGCCGGCCATGCCGGCGAAGAAGATCGATGGTGAATCGAGCACCTCGGTCATCACGAAACGCGCCTCGAACTGCTCGACCGCGTTGCGGCGGAAGGCCGGCCAATGCTCGGCGCCGGGAATCAGGGATTTGAGCGCGCTCATCATCTGGCAGCCGTTGCAGACGCCCAGCGCGAAAGTGTCCTGGCGATTGAAGAAGGCAGCGAATTCGTCGCGACAGCCGTCGTGCATCAGGATGGTCTTGGCCCAGCCCTGGCCGGCGCCGAGCACGTCACCGTAGGAGAAGCCACCGCAGGCGACCAGGCCCTTGAAATCCTTGAGACTGACGCGGCCGGCCAGGATGTCGCTCATATGGACGTCGACAGCGGCGAAGCCGGCGCGGTCAAAGGCGGCGGCCATTTCGTAATGGCTGTTGACGCCCTGCTCGCGCAGGATGGCGACGCGCGGCCAGCCGCTGATGTCTTTGTAGATTTGGGTGAAATCGTCCTGCGGATCGAACGTCAGCTTCGGGGTCAGGCCTGGGTCGGTGGTATCGAGGATACGGTCGAATTCCTGCTGGGCACAGGTCGGGTTGTCACGCAGCGTCTGCATCCGGTAGCTGGTTTCCGACCAGGCGCGTTGCAGGTCGACGCGCTTTTCGCGCAGTAACTTGCGGGCGTTGCGGATGACGCGAATCTCATCCCACTCATTCAAGTAGCCGACGAAGTGGTAGGGTACGCGCAGGGCGCGCAGCACCGAAGTCACCTTTTCGCGGTCGGCGCGGCGAATCTGGATCAAGGCGCCAAGTTCCTCGTTGAACAGCGCCCGCACGCAGTTCTCAAAATCGCGGCCGGCCATCAGGTCGGGACGTTTTTCGGAACCGTCGATGTCGCCAGCCAGCGGGTCGTAGCACAGACCATCGAGATCGAGCGTGACGCCGCGGCGGCTGGCGAAGGCCATCTCGGCCGCGGCCACGAACAGGCCGCCGTCGGAACGGTCGTGGTAGGCCAGCAGTAGGCCGTCGCGGTTGAGCTTTTGCACCGCGTCGAACAGGCCTTTCAACCGCGCCGGATCGTCCACATCCGGCACCTCGCTGCCGGTTGCATTGTAAACTTGAGCCAGCGCCGAACCGCCGAGGCGGTTCAGGCCGAGGTCGAGCAGCAGAATTTCGCTTTCACCCTGATCGGTCGCCAACAGTGGCGTCCGCGTCTGGCGCACGTCATCGACGGCGGCGAAGGAGGTGACGATCAGCGATAGCGGCGACACCACCTGTTTCTGCTCGCTGTCTTCCTCCCAGGCGGTGCGCATTGACAGCGAATCCTTGCCGACCGGAATCGAGACACCAATTTGCTTGCACAGCTCGGAAATACCTTCGACGGTGGCGTACAGACGGGCATCCTCGCCCGGTACGCCGCACGCCGCCATCCAGTTGGCCGAGAGCTTGACTTTACCGAGATCGCCGACGTCGGTGGCGGCCAGGTTGGTCAGCGCCTCGCCGATGGCCATGCGGCCGGAGGCCGGCGCGTCGAGCACGGCGAGCGGCGTACGCTCGCCCATGGCGAAGGCTTCGCCGCGATAACCCTGGTAGCTCATCGTGGTCACGGCCACGTCGGCCACCGGTACCTGCCACGGGCCGACCATCTGGTCGCGGGCAGTCATGCCGCCGACCGAGCGGTCGCCGATGGAAATCAGGAAGGTCTTGTCGGCGATGGCCGGTAGGCGCATCAGGCGGTAGGCGGCGTCCTTCAGTTCAACTGATACGGCATCGAAGGGCACGAAGCTGGACGGTCGCGAGGTCACATCGCGGGTCATGCGTGGCGGCTTGCCGAGCAGTGCCTCCATCTCCATGTCCACCGGATTGACATTGAAATGGCGGTCGGTGACGGTCAGGTGGCCGTCGCCGGTGGCCTCGCCGACCACCGCGAACGGGCAGCGCTCGCGCTCGCACAGCGCCTGAAACTCGCCGATGCGGCCGGGCGGAAGGGCCAGCACGTAACGTTCCTGCGCTTCGTTGGACCAGATTTCGGCCGGCGACATGCCCGGCTCGAGGATCGGCACTGCGCGCAACTCGAACCTGGCGCCGACGCCGCCCGAATGGGCCAGTTCCGGCAGTGCATTGGAGACGCCGCCGGCACCGACGTCGTGGACCGACAGGATCGGGTTGTTGGCCCCCATCTGCCAGCAGCGGTCGATGACTTCCTGGGCGCGGCGCTGGATTTCCGGATTGCCGCGCTGCACCGAGGCAAAATCGAGATCCTCGGCATTGACGCCGGCCGTCATCGACGAGGCGGCGCCGCCGCCCAGGCCGATCAGCATGCCGGGACCACCCAGTTGCACGAACAGTGTGCCGACCGGGAAAGTCTCTTCCTTGAACGACTGACCGGCCTGGATGCTGCCCAGGCCGCCGGCAATCATGATCGGCTTGTGATAGCCGCGCACGGTGCCGTTCACATCCTGTTCGTAGGTGCGGAAATAGCCGGTCAGGTTGGGCCGGCCGAATTCGTTGTTGAAAGCGGCGGCACCGATCGGGCCTTCGATCATGATGTCGAGCGCTGAGGCGATGCGCGACGGCCGGCCGTAGGTTTTTTCCCACGGCTGCACTGCATCGGGGATGTTCAGGTTGGAGACCGAGAAGCCGCATAAGCCAGCCTTGGGCTTGGAGCCCTTGCCGGTGGCGCCCTCGTCGCGGATTTCGCCGCCGCTGCCGGTCGCGGCGCCGGGAAAGGGCGAAATTGCCGTCGGGTGGTTGTGCGTCTCGACCTTGGTCAGGATGTGGGTCAATTCCTCTTTGTAGGAGTAGCCCCGGTCGGTGTCTGGGTAGAAGCGCTGGATCGTCGCCCCCTCAATAATTGAGGCATTATCGGCATAAGCCATCACCGTGCCCTGCGGGTGCGCTTGGTGCGTCTCGCGGATCATGCCAAACAGCGTCTTGTCCTTCTGCTTGCCGTCGATTACCCACGAGGCATTGAAAATCTTATGCCGACAGTGTTCGGAATTGGCCTGAGCGAACATCATCAGTTCGACATCGGTCGGGTTGCGGCCGGCCTTGGTGAAGATATCGAGCAAGTAGTCGATCTCGTCCTCGGACAGCGCCAGGCCCAGCGCGGTATTGGCCTCGACCAGCGTCGCCTTGCCGCCGGCCAGTACGTCGACAGTCGCCAGTGGCTTCGGCGCGAAATGGCGGAACAGTTCGCCGGCCTCGGCGAAGTCCGCCAGCACCGATTCGGTCATGCGGTCGTGCAACAGGCCGGCAACCGTTTTTTTCTCGGTGGTTGTTAGCACCCGACTGTTCCCGACCACGACATGGAAAGCGATGACGCGCTCGATGCGCTCAAGGGCCGGCTCCAGATCGCAGTTGAAGGCAATGTCGGTGGCCTTCGACGACCACGGCGAAATAGTGCCGATACGCGGCGCAACCAGGAACAACTCGCCCTGGTCTTCGACCGCCGGCCGCTCCTCCAGCAACTGCGCCAGCTTGGTACGCTCGTCGGCGCTCAGGGCGCGCTTTGGCGCCACCACGTGCCAGTAATCGGCCGCCACCGATTCGATGTCCGCCACGGCCGCGACCAAACGGGCTTGCAGGCGTTGCAGACGGAAGGCGGAAAAGGCAGTGTCGCCCTTGAGGCAAAGAATGTCGGCCATGGAGGAACTCGGATAAGGCGGGAAGGCCGGCATTATACCCGAGCGCTGGGTCGCCCACCGGTCCCCGCGGCCGCGCACAGCCCCTCTCCGCCCCGCCGCTATCCGCCCTATTTTTCGATGACGTCGCGCGAACAGCCGGTGAAGCAGATCAGGAGATCGTTGCCTTACTTCCCCTTGTCCGGCACGAACTTCAGCACATTGCCGTTGATGCAATAACGCTTGCCGGTCGGCGGCGGACCGTCGTCGAAAACGTGGCCGAGGTGGATGCCAGAACTGGCGCTGCGTACCTCGACGCGGCGCATGCCGTGGCTGTCGTCCTCATGCAGTGTCAGCGCGCCGGGCAGCGGATTGAAGAAACTTGGCCAGCCAGTACCGCTGTCGAACTTGGCGTCGCTGCGGAACAGTGGTGCGCCGGTAATCGGATCAACGAAAGTACCGGGTCGCTTTTCGTCGAGATGCGAACCGCTTCCCGGATACTCGGTACCCTGCTCGAAAGCGATTTTCTGCTGCGCCGGCGTCAGTAGATGGAAGCCTAACCATTTCCAGAAACGGGCCGTCTCACCGTTGTAGCCGGTGTAGCGGGAGACTTCCTTACCTTTTTCGAACAGCACGATGGTCGGTGTCGCGAACAAGGCCTTTTCCAGCGTCCAGCCGATAGGCGGCTCCGTGTTCAGGGTGCTGACCACGGCCACCGGCGATTCCCAACGAGCGAGGGCGTCGGCCTGGAATTTCTTGCAATAGGCGCAGTCTTCAGCCTCGAACACAATCAGTTGGCGCTGGAAGTCGAGCGCCTTGCCATCCAACCGTGGCGCTTTCGCCGTCGCCAGCAGGCTGCCGGCAGCCGTGGCGACCAGCGGATACTTGATGCCAGTACCACCCAGGCCGCAATAGCCATCCGGGTTCTTCGTCAAGTAATCCTGGTGGTATTCCTCGGCCCGGAACCAGGTCTTCAAGGGCGCGATCTCGGTGGTGATCCGGCCGCGCTTCTCGGCCGACAAAGCACGCTGGTACGCGTCCCGCGTCTTGCGGACAACGGCCAATTGGGCGTCGCTGCTGGTATAGATGGCGCTGCGGTAGTTGCTCCCGATGTCATTGCCCTGGCGGTCGCCCTGGGTTGGATCGTGGTTTTCCCAGAACTGGATCAGCACCTGTTCGAGATCGACTTTGTCCGGATCGAAGCTGACCTTGATTACCTCGGCGTGATTACGCAGCGCGGTCTTGCCCCGCTGCACCAGCCGCTCATGCGCCAACACTGCGTCATAGGTGTCGGGCACCTCGCCGTTGGCGTAGCCGCTTTCGACATCGAGTACGCCGGGAATCGCCACCATGCGCTTTTCCGCGCCCCAGAAACAGCCCATGCCGAAGACAATGGATTCGACGTTCGCTGGCCGGGAGGCGGCCTTGTCCGATGGAGCAGTGACAGCGGCGTCGGTGCCGACGGCAAACAAAAAACTGGACGAAATGGCCAAGAATCCTTGAATCGTTCGGTTAAAAGACATCGCTTACCTTTCAACGGCATGGGACAGCCCCAGCCTGCTGGAGTGTGGACGGTGAGAACCGCCGCAGGTTCCCGGAAAAATCCGCTAACATCGGCCGCCCGCCGCGTTTACCATCCTGCCATGCGCCCCTTTGCCTTCGTCGATCTCGAAACCACCGGCGCCACCGCCAGCCGGGACCGCATCACCGAAATCGGCATCGTCGAAATCGACGCCGATGGCGAGGTGCGCGAGTGGCAGCAACTGGTCAATCCTGGTGTGCCCATTCCGCCCTTTATCGAGCAGTTGACCGGCATCAGCAACGCCATGGTCGCCGCTGCCCCATCGTTCGCTGAGGTGGCGGAAGAAACCCGACGCCGCCTCGACGGCCGGCTGTTCATCGCCCACAACGCGCGTTTTGATTATGGCTTCCTGAAGAACGAGTTCCGCCGTCTCGGCATCGCCTTCCGGGCACCGGTGGTGTGTACCGTCAAGCTGTCGCGGGCCTTGTTCCCCGAGCACCGGCGACACAATCTCGATGCGCTGATCGAGCGCCACGGCCTGACTGCCGACGCCCGCCACCGGGCGCTGGCCGATGCTCAATTGATCCACCAGTTCTGGCGGAAAATCCACGCCGATCTTGACCACGAACACATCACGGCGGCGCTGCGGGAACAGAATGCCAACCCCACCCTGCCTTCGCATCTGGACCCGGCATTGGTCGACGAGTTGCCGGACGGTCCCGGCGTCTATCTGTTCCACGGCGACGACGAGCGGCCGCTCTATGTTGGCAAGGCCAAGAACATCGGCCAGCGGGTGCTGGCGCATTTCGCCGCCGATCGTCGGACGGCGAGGGAAATGGCGCTGGCCCTGGAAGTACGGCGCATCGACTGGATCGAGACCGCCGGCGAAGTCGGCGCGGGCTTGCAGGAAGCACTGCTGATCAAGCGCCTGCAACCGGACCATAACCGCCTGCCGCGGCGCCCCGACGAAACCTGTACCTGGACGTTGGTCGACGAGGGCGAGGGCTGGCTGCGGCCGCAGTTGGCCATGGCGGCCGAGCACGATTTCGGCGTGCACAGTGCCCGCTACGGCCTGTTCAAGACGCCCAAGGAGGCGACCACGGTGCTGCGTGCACTGGCGGCCGGCCACCAACTATGCGATGCCTTGCTCGGGCTAGCGCCGCGTACCATAGGCCAGCCCTGCCCGGCCTATGCCGGGAAACGCTGCAAGGGCGCCTGTGTCGGCCACGAGCCGTTTGCCCGGCACAGCATGCGCCTGGTCGGCGCGCTCAGCCGGTTCAAGCTGGTTTCCTGGCCGTTCCCAGGACCGGGGATCATTCGCGAGGGCGGCGAAGTCCACTTGATCGACGGCTGGCGCTACCTCGGCACGGCCCGCAGCGAAACGGAACTGCACGAATTGCGGGAAACCGCCTGGCCGCCTTTCGAGCGTGGCATCTACAAGCTGCTTATCAAGCAGGTCGGTCGCCTACAGCCACTGCGTTGATCCATACCCCACACCAACTATGAATAATTCGATCTTTTCCCAGTACCAGGCGGAAAAGCCCTGACCATGGCGCACAGCATCCTGCAATCGCGCAACGCGGTAGCCGCCTACATCACCAAGGACGGCTCGGAAATCCGCGAATTGCTGCACCCCGACCGCGATGCGTTGCGCCACCAGAGCCTGGCCGAAGCGGTCGTGCCGCCGGGTGTAGCCACGCTGCTGCATCGCCACCGGCGCAGCGAGGAGATTTACCACATCACCCGCGGCCAGGGGCTGATGACGCTGGGCGATGCGCGGTTCCCGGTCGGCGTCGGCGACAGTGTCGCCATCCTGCCGGGTACGCCGCATTGTATTGAGAACACCGGCGCCGAGCCGCTGTACATCCTGTGCTGCTGCGCTCCGCCCTACGCACACGACGACACGGAACTGCTCTAATGTGCCGTTCCGCCCAGAATCGGTTATGCCGAAGGCCTGAATCCGACGCGGCTCCGGGAAACCGGTAAAATCGGCGACGGACCGCGCCCCGCCGATCCGCGACCCTACCCCCGAAGCCACGCATGACCGATTACTCCGCCGCCTCCATCCGCGTCCTCAAGGATCTCGAACCGGTCAAGGAACGTCCGGGAATGTACACCCGCACCACCTGCCCGACCCATATCGTGCAAGAAGTCATCGACAACGCCGCCGACGAGGCGCTGGCCGGGTTCGCCAGGCGGATTGCGGTCGCCGTCCGCAGCGACGGCAGCATCGAGGTAACT
>JAISPT010000046.1 GCA_031274715.1 Azonexus sp.
CTGTTTCATCGCCATCGGATTGCCGGGATCGACCGTCAAGTAATCAGCCACCGCGCCGATAACCCAACGCCACAGCGTCCGCCTGATGATTTCGGTATGTATCACGAACACCGGATTGCTGATCGGCAGGAACAGGCCGAGCAATATCCCGTCGAGAAAGGATTCGTGATTGGCGACCACCAGCAGGCGCTGGCTTTCGCCATGCACGCCGGCGGCCAGCGCCTGCTCCAGACCCCGCACCCGCACGCGAAACAGAAACCGCATCAGGCCGCGCAACAGCAGGCGGAAAAGGGCGAACAACGCCGTTTGTGTTCTTGCAGCCGGGAATGATGTGTTTGTCATAATTAAAATCTGCGTCAATTTAAAAATTCAGCACGCGCGTATGTAAAGTTATATCGTCATGTTGTGTCAACCCCCTGTAACAAGATATGCCTCTGCCATGTGAACCCCCGTATGTGCCAGGTGTATAGTTCGCTTTCTTTGAGCAGACCAAGCGCCAAGGCATCCTTGATCACCGCCAAGCCTGCTCCCGCAGCAACTTCTCCGATCGTAAAAATAACTGCCGTCAAGCCAACAAATGTCAGGAAAGGAGTCGCGAACAATGCAAACCCGGAATAATCCCGCTGCAATGGAATGTGATGTTCTCGTAATTGGTGGTGGCCCAGCCGGTTGTACCGTCGCGCCGCTGCTGGCAGAAAGGGGGCATAAGGTGGTGGTGCTGGAAAAGGCTCATCATCCGCGCTTCCACATCGGCGAATCGTTGCTGCCGGCCAATTTGCCGTTGTTCGAGCGGCTCGGTGTCGCCGAGGAAATTGCGGCCATCGGCGTGATCAAGCGGGGCGCGGAATTCGTTTCCTTCGCTGACAATCGCCAGCATCTCTACGAATTCGCCAAAGCATGGAATAAGACCATGCCCCATGCCTATCAGGTGCTGCGTTCGAAGTTCGACGAAATCATGATCCGAAACGCTGAGAAGAAGGGTGTTGAAGTCCATGAAGGCTGCCGCGCGCGCAAAGTGGAATTTTTGCCCGACGACACCATCAACATTGAAGCCGAGAACGATGACGGCAGCAGCCGGCGCTGGCATGCCCGTTTCATTGTTGATGCTTCCGGCCGCGATACCTTTCTTGCCAACAAGTTTCAGATCAAGCATCGCAACCCCAAGCACAACAGTTCGTCGGTGTATGGTCACTTCGCCGGCGCGAAACGCCATGAGGGCGACGCGGAAGGCAATATCACCATCTTCTGGTTCGAGTATGGCTGGTTCTGGTTCATCCCGATGCAAGACGACCAGACCAGCATCGGCATGGTGACCTGGCCTCATTTCATAAAAACGCGCGGCCAGCGCAGCATGACCGAGTTCCTGATGGACGGCATCGCCATGTGTCCGCCGCTCAAGGAACGCCTGATGAATGCCCGCCTGATCAACGAGGTCGAGGCGACCGGCAATTTCTCCTATGTTTCCGAACGCAACCACGGCAAGAATTATGTGCTGCTCGGCGATGCCTACGCCTTCATTGATCCGGTATTTTCTTCCGGCGTGCTGCTGGCCATGAACAGCGCCTTCATCGCCGCCGATGCCATTGACACCTGCCTGCGTGAGCCGGCCAAAGCGCCGGCGGCGCTGGCCGAATTCGACCGCCTGATGAAGCACGGCCCCAAAGAGTTTTCCTGGTTCATCTACCGCATCACCAATCCAAGCATGCGCGATCTGTTCATGCATCCACGCAATATTTTCCGGGTCGAGGAGGCGTTGTTGTCGCTGCTGGCCGGCGACATTTTCGGCAAGACGCCGATCTGGTCTTCCATCCGCATTCTGAAGGGCATTTATTATCTGACATCACTCTTCAATCCGGTGCGGTCATGGCGGGCCTGGAAGCGGCGGCGCTTCAACATCCAGCCGGTTGAAGACGCCGAAATGAGCCGCGCATGACGGCAGCAACTCCGGTGGCGCAGTTCCAGTTGTCGCCGCCCGAACTGGCCGAACTTTCCGATGCCCGGCGACAGCGTGTGCTGGGCATCACTTGCATGGGCAGTCCGGCGGAAAGCTGGCAGAGTGAATTGCCGGTGCAGCATGTCGCCGCGCCATTACTCGGCGACTCGTCCGGTGTGTTCAGCGAAGCCTGGCAGAGCGCCGAATCATGCCGCGCAGGCGAGGCTGCCGGTATCCGTTTCCGCTGCAACGGCAATGTCCTTTACGGGGTCATCAATCTCGACGAGGCCGGCTACCATGATACCGCGCTGCCTTTGCAACAGACCAGCGAGGATGCCTATCAGCGCATTTTCGCCCTGCTCGACCGCGAGTCTTATCCTTATCTGTGGCGGGTCTGGAATTATCTGGCCGACATCAACATTGAGCGCAACGGTCTGGAACGTTACCGGCAATTCAACATCGGCCGCCATAACGCCTTCGTTGCCTGTGGCCGTCTGGCCGAGGGCAAGGTACCGGCTGCCTGCGCGTTGGGTACGCGAAGCGGCCCGCTCACCATTGCCTTCATGGCAGGACGCAACGCGCCGGTGCCGATTGAAAATCCGCGTCAAGTCAGCGCTTATCGCTATCCCCGCCGATACGGCCCGATCAGCCCGACTTTTTCGCGGGCCGCGCTGGCGCAACTGCCCGGACAAGAGCTGCTGTTCATTTCGGGCACGGCCAGCATCGTCGGTCACCAGACCCTGCATGTCGGCGATGTCGCCGGTCAGACGCGCGAAACGCTGACCAATATCGCGGCGCTGCTGGCAGCGGCCAATCAGCAGGCGCGCACAACGCCCTATACGCTCGGCGAGTTGAGCTTGCGAATTTATATCCGGTACGCTGCGGACTACCCTTGCGTGCGAACCATCATTGAGGAGCAAATCGGAAAAGCAAATCCGGTTGTTTATGTGCAAGCCGATATTTGCCGCAGCGATCTGCTGGTCGAAATCGAGGCGCTGGCTTCGCATGCCTTGGGGAATTGTTGACATGGCATATCTGCGGCTGCTTGCTACGTTGACGGCATTGTTGCCCGCCCTTGCCTTCGCCGAGGGAGAGGGGAAGCCATTATGGGAAGCCGGTGTGGGCGTTACGGCGCTCAGTTTTCCCTCCTATCGCGGCTCCGACCATCAGAGCCACTACCTGCTGCCGATACCCTATTTCGTCTACCGCGGCGATTTCCTCAAGGCCGACCGTCACGGAGTGCGCGGCAACTTTTTTGAAAGCGACCGCGTTGATTTCAAACTCAGCTTCTCGGCCTCGCCGCCTACGAGGAGCAAGGACGCGCCGATTCGCGACGGTATGCCCGAACTCCGGTCAACCATCGAGGTCGGACCGGAACTCGATTTCACGCTCTGGCGCTCGGCCAACCGGAATCGCTCCCTCAAGCTACGTCTGCCGGTGCGCACTGCCTTCACTGTCGAACGCTCGCCGCGCAGCGCCGGCTGGGTTTTTTCGCCCAATCTGAATCTGGATATCGGCGACCTGCCCGGTATGCCGGGCTGGAATCTGGGCTTCGTTGCCGGCCCCTATTTCGCCACCCGCCGACAGCATGAGTACTTCTATGGCGTGTCCGCCGAATACGCCACGGCCACCCGTCCCGCCTACGAGGCCAAAGGCGGCTACAGCGGCAGCGCGTTTCTGGTATCCCTGTCGAAACGCTATGACAAGACTTGGGTAGGATTTTTTGCCCGTTACGATGCGCTTGCGCATACGGCCTTTGCCGACAGCCCGCTGGTGCGCCAAAAGCACAGCGCCGCCGCCGGTATCGCTGTCTCCTGGGTGCTTGGCGAGTCGAGCACGCGCGTGGGGGCCAATGACTAAGCAGTCACACCGGCAGAGCCGTGCGCTCTGGTCGATTTACGAATATTTCGCCATGGTCATGGGCTTGGGTTTCCTTGCCTTGCTGTGCCTGCTCTGGTTGCCGTTCGCGCTGCTGCTGCATGTTTTGCTGCCGCGCAGGATCGGCCAGCCGGTTGGCCGTTTCCTCATCATGGCCGGCTTTCGTATTTATTTGCGCTTCCTGACGATTGTTTGCGACATCCACTTTGACCTCGCCGAACTCGACAGCCTGCGTCATGACAAACCGCTGCTGCTGACCGCCAACCATCCGTCGCTGCTGGATGCGGTAATGATCGTCTCGCGGTTTCCAAATATGGTGTGCGTCATGAAGGCCGCCTTGATGAACAACATTCTGTTCGGCTCGGCAGCAAGGCTGGCGCGCTACATTCCGAACCATGCGCCGCTCGATGTCGTGCTGCGCGCCCGCACGGCTTTGCGCGATGGCGCGCATTTGCTGATTTTTCCTGAAGGCACCCGCACCGTTCACTTTCCCATGGATGCCTGTACTGCGAGCGCTGGCCTCATCGCCCAGCGGGCGCGAGTGCCGGTGCAAACTTTGTTCATCGAATACAGTTCGCCCTATCTGGGCAAGGCTTGGTCGCTTGGACGGCCACCGGAACTGCCACTGTATTTTCGCATCCGCGTTGGCCGGCGCTTTGCGCCACCGGCCAATGTCGCTGCCTTCGCAGGTGAACTTGAAGCCTGCTTCCGTGCCGGATTGGCTGCCGATCCTGAAGATTCGGCCACCCTGCCCATCGCGCAGGAGGTTGCGCCCTGATTCCTTCGGCCAGCCATTTGGTACTGATACCAAGCTACAACCCGGGGCCTCGCGCCTGCGAGACCGTCGCCGCCGCGCGCGCCTGCTGGGCGCCGGTTTGGGTCGTGGTAGACGGCAGCACCGACGGCAGTGCCGGGATGTTGCAGGAAATGGCGGCCAGCGATCCGCTCTTGCGCATCATCGTATTGCCGGAAAATCAGGGCAAGGGCGCTGCCGTGCTGGCCGGCGCCAGCGCCGCCGCCGAGCGGGGTTATACGCATGTGTTGACCATGGATGCCGACGGCCAGCATCCGGCCCATTTGATTGCCGAGTTCATGCGCGCTTCGCAGGCACAACCGGCCGCGATGGTGCTTGGCAAGCCGGTGTTCGCCGCCGACGCGCCGCGTTTGCGCGTCAATGGGCGCAAGGTATCGAACTGGTGGGCCAACCTCGAAACACTCTGGTCGGGCATTGGCGATTCGCTGTACGGCTTTCGCGTCTATCCGGTCGCGCCCCTGCTGCGCGTAATGCGTTCCGGCCGCTGGATGCGCCGTTTCGATTTCGACCCCGAAGTTGTGGTGCGGCTGGCTTGGGCCGGTGTGCCACCGGTCAACCTGCCTGCCCCCGTGCGCTACTTCGCCGCTGCCGAGGGCGGCGTCTCGCATTTCAACTATCTACGCGACAACACCCTGCTGACCTGGATGCACACGCGCCTGTTTCTCGGCTTTCTGCTGCGCCTGCCGCGTTTGATCCAGCAGCGTGCCCACTAAGATCGTGGCCGGAGACATGAAACCTGCTGCGAGATCCGGCTGGAAGTACAATTTTGGCATGCACCTGCGCCGTTATCTGCTGTTCAAAGTGGCCGGCATAACAGCATTCATTTCTCTTTTCTTCGTCGCCTATTTTCATATCCTGTACGCTACTGCAAGTCGAGCCAGCATGATGCCGCTCACTTTCATTGACGATCTGGTCGGTTTTCACCCGCTGGCTTTTTATCCTTATGCCTCGCTCTGGGTTTATGCCGGTCTGGCGCCCATCATCATGCCGAGCTTGCGCGAGTTGATCGTCTATGGCCTCTGGGCTGCCGCCCTCTGCATCACCGGATTGGCCTGTTTCTGGTTCTGGCCGACAGCCGTGCCGCCGCTGCAAATCGACACCAGCCTTTACACCGGTTTCAGCCTGATTCATGGCCTCGACGCTTCGGGCAATGCCTGCCCGTCGCTGCATATCGCCACTGCCGTCTTTACGGCCATCTGGCTGCACCGGCTGCTGGCAGAAAGTAGTACTCCGCGCTGGCTGCAAGTCGTAAACTGGTTCTGGTGCGCTATCATCGCCTGGTCAACCGTAGCAACGGGTCAGCATGTAGCGCTTGATGTGCTGGGTGGCGGCATTTTGGGCTTGGTTTTCGCCCGCGCATCGCTGTGGAGACGGGCGGCAAGGCAGCGGTTATGATACGAACCAGCAAAATATCATGGAGTAGTTTATGGATTCTCTAACTCAACTTCAGGAACTCATCAAGGAAAAGTACCAAATCGATCCGGCCACCATCGACCCCAATGCCCCCATGCTGGAACAGGGCATTGATTCGCTGGCGCTGGCCGAGTTCCTGTTCGATGTCGAGGATCGTTTTGGTATCGACATTCCCGCCACGCGTACCGACGCCAACTCGCTGGCGGGTCTAGCCGGCATCATTGACGAATTGGTCGCGGCGAAGAAAACCCAAAAGCAAGGCGGATAGCAAAGTGATTGCAGTCACTGGCATCGGCGTCGTATCGCCGCACGGCAGCGATGCCGAGGCCATGTTCGCCGCGCTGCTACGCGGCGAATCCGCAGTCAGCGAATTTGCCGCAGCTACCGCCGGCAAACCCGCTCCCGTAGCTGTGGCGCCCTTTGATGTCGCGCCCTGGTTTACCCCGCTGCAACTGGTCGGCGTTGATCGCGTCAGCCAACTTGCCGTCGCCGCCGCGCAACGCGCTTGGGACGACGCTCAGGCAGCGGGCGCCTGCGAACCCATTCGCATCGGCATCTATGCCGGTTGCGGCATGGGTGGTGGCGGCTCGCTCGAAGCCGCCTATGTCTCCGGACTGATCAACGGCAGAGCGCCACCCCTGACTGTTCCTGCCTTCATGCCCAATGCGCCGGCCTCGCATATCGCCATGCGCCTCAAAATCACCGGCCCGGTACTGACTTACTCCATCGCTTGCGCCTCCTCGGCCGTTGCCATCGGAGAAGCGGCCAAAGCCATCCGCGCCGGCGAAGTCGATCTGGCAATTGCCGGCGGCAGCGAAGCGTTGATCGCGCCGGGTATCGTCAAGGCTTGGCAGGCTCTGCAAACGCTGGCGACTTTCGCGCCGGAACAGGCCGCCGGCGCCTGCCGTCCCTTCGCGCTCGACCGCAACGGATTCGCGCTTGGCGAAGGCGCGGCCTTCATGATTTTAGAATCCGCCGAACGCGCCCGCGCCCGCGGTGCGCGTTGCTACGCCGAACTTGCTGGTTGCGGCATGAGTTGCGATGCCACCCATTTGACCAAGCCCGACGCCAACGGCCAGCGCAATGCCATTGCCGCCGCCTTGCAACAAGCCGATTTGACGCCACGCGATGTCGGCTACTGCAATGCCCACGGCACTGCCACCAAAATCGGCGACGTGGTCGAAAGCGACGCCCTCAATACTGTCTGGGGCGAGGACATCGCGGATTTGCGCGTCAGTTCCACCAAGTCCATGCACGGCCACCTGCTCGGCGCCACCGGCGCGCTGGAAGCCGTCATTACCGTACTCGCGCTCCATCATCGCCAACTGCCGCCCAATATCAACTGTGACCAGCCCGATCCGGCCTGCCGCCTGAATCTGGTGCGCTCAATCAACGAAGCCGCGCCCAAGCTCGAAGCCGCCATCAGCAGTTCTTTCGCCTTCGGCGGCAGCAATGCCGTGCTGGCGTTCCGAAGGACGTGACAGGGTTCAGGTTACAGTTTTTGGTGTTGAGGTTCGCGTAGCGAACCTCAACAAATTTTACTGAACCCTGGATCCTGTAACCTGAATCCTGTCAGGCTAACGCGCCGTTGATGGGAATGATCTGGCCTGAAATGTAGGCCGCTGCGTCGGAGGCGAGGAAGGCAACCAGCTCAGCGACTTCTTCGGGTTTGCCGGCGCGTTGCATGGGGACGAGTTTTTTGATGGTCTCGGCGTCGAAGACGCCGGCGATCATGCCGGTATCGACGATGCCTGGCGCGACGGC
>JAISPT010000003.1 GCA_031274715.1 Azonexus sp.
GTCGTGCTGGCCGGAGAAATCACCACCTCGGCCAATGTCGATTACATTCAGGTCGCGCGCAACACCATCAAGCGCATCGGCTACGACAATACCGAGTACGGCATCGACTACAAGGGCTGTGCCGTGCTGGTGGCCTACGACAAGCAAAGCCCGGACATCGCCCAAGGCGTCAACAAGGCTTACGACAACAATCTCGATCAAGGCGCGGGCGATCAGGGCCTGATGTTCGGCTACGCCTGCGACGAGACGCCTTCGCTGATGCCGCTGTCGATTTATCTCTCGCACCGGCTGGTCGAGCGGCAAGCCATGCTGCGCAAGGATGGCCGCCTGCCCTGGCTGCGCCCCGACGCCAAGAGCCAGGTCACCATTCGCTACGAAGATCACAAACCGGTCGCCATTGATACCGTCGTGCTTTCCACGCAGCACGCGCCCGACATTGCGCTCGAACAGTTGCGCGAAGCCGTGGTCGAGGAAATCGTCAAGCCGGTGCTGCCCAAGGAACTGGTCAAAGGCGCGGTCAAGTTTCTGGTCAACCCGACCGGCCGCTTTGTCGTTGGCGGCCCGCAAGGCGATTGCGGCCTGACCGGACGCAAAATCATCGTCGATACCTACGGCGGCGCCTGCCCGCACGGCGGCGGCGCTTTTTCCGGCAAGGATCCCTCCAAGGTCGACCGTTCGGCCGCCTACGCCAGCCGCTATGTGGCGAAGAACATCGTCGCCGCAGGGCTGGCCTCGCGCTGCCAAGTGCAAGTCTCCTACGCCATCGGCGTTGCCGAGCCGACCAGCGTTTGGGTCACCACCTTCGGCACTGGCAAAGTCTCCGACGACACCATCGCGCAACTGGTGAGAAAGCATTTCGACCTGCGCCCCAAAGGCATCGTCAACATGCTCAACCTGCTGCGTCCCATTTACGAAAAAACCGCCGCCTACGGCCATTTCGGCCGCGACGAACCGGAATTCACCTGGGAAGCTACCGACAAAGCCGCCGCGCTACGCAACGACGCGGGGATTTGATTCTCCCCCCTGCCCCCGCCTCAAGCGGGGGCAGGCAAAGACGAACTGATAGCTTGACATACCGTATCCCTTGGAATACAGTGCTGACGTGAAGATCGAAACTACCGACATCTACACGGACTGGATCAACGGCTTGCGTGACCTGCATGCACGCGCACGTATTCAGGCTCGAGTGGAACGTCTGGCAACCGGCAATCCGGGTAAATATCGTGCATTGGCGGGTGGCGTATCGGAATTGAAGATCGACTATGGCCCGGGTTATCGGGTGTATTACACACAGCGCGGAGATGTTCTCATCATTCTGCTGTGCGGCGGTGATAAGCGTACACAAACCACCGACATCAAAACCGCGCGAGAACTTGCCGGAGGACTTTGAATCATGCCTGCTCCAAAGACCCTTACCCGTCCCTACGATGTCGCCGAATACCTGCGCACACCGGAAGAAATGGCGCTGTATCTGGATGCCTGCATTGCTGAAAGCGATGGCGACCCTGCTTTCGTCGCCAAGGCGCTAGGCGATGTCGCCCGCGCCAAAGGTATGACACAACTCGCCCGCGAAACTGGCCTTGGCCGCGAAAGCCTCTATAAGGCGCTTTCCAGTGCCGGTAATCCAGAACTTGGTACGGTGCTGAAAGTTGCGCGTGCGCTTGGAGTAAGGCTAACGTTTGCGGCGGTGTAGATGAAAGTAGCGCAGCATCAAGTTAAGAACAGGAGAAACGATATGCAGCCGAGAAGGGTAACAGAGCGGATCAAGAACAAGGCGTTCGAGTTGCTACAGCAGCACCCTGAAGGACTTCGTTATTCAGAGCTACGTGACAAAATTCAGGCATCTGATCCCGCCTTTAACGGTAACACGATCAACGGCTCGATCTGGAATTTAGATATCGCGTTCCCTGAGAAAGTTTACAAGCCATCCAAGGGCTTGTTCAGATTGTTAGTGTTTCGAGATCAAGAACAGGACGTGTCTACAACGTCGACATTATCTGTGCCAGTAGCAAATAAAATCAAAGAGGAAGATTTTTACAGCCCGTTTGCCGATTGGCTGAAAAATGAAATCGAAGATGTGACTCATGCTATCCCCTTGGGTGGCAGCAAATTCAAGGATAAGTGGGGTACACCAGATGTGATCGGCAAAAAGGAGCCTCGACGTAGCGATGTCATCAAGGGACCAACCGAGATCGTCTCCGCCGAAATAAAGACAGACTCGAATCAACTCATCACTGCATTCGGTCAGACTTGTGCCTACAAGTTGTTCAGTCACAAGGCCTACTTGGTGGTGCCCAAGCAGTCAGCCGATGACGAAATTTCGCGGTTAGATTCGCTTTGCCAAATTTTTGGTATCGGCCTTGTAACTTTCGATTCAATGAAGCCAGCTAACCCAGATTTCCGTATCTTGGTTCGACCATCTAAACATGAGCCGGATTTGTTTTATACGAACAAGTACATGGCACGAATTGAAGAAGATCTGTTCGCTTGATACTTGGGAGCTGCGAATTACTGGCTACCCCGCCCACCCGCTATAATCTCTCCCACTCCAAGGAGCGCTGCGAGGGATCTCTCCCCCAGGCTTGGAATTTTGGAACTGCGCTCGCCTAACCCGTACCGGTGTGAGGTGAGCTGAGCAAGTCGGTTCTCCTTTGCCGGTCACAGTTCAAGGAGAGAACATGAACGCCGTGACTGATCTCAAGCAGGATTACATCGTTGCCGATTTGGCGCTGGCCGATTGGGGACGCAAGGAAATTCGCATTGCCGAGACGGAGATGCCCGGATTGATGGCGATTCGGGAGGAGTATGCGAAGCGCCAGCCGTTGAAGGGGGCGCGCATTACCGGTTCGCTGCACATGACGATTCAGACTGCCGTGCTGATCGAAACGCTGACGGCACTGGGCGCTGAGGTGCGTTGGGCTTCGTGCAATATTTTTTCGACGCAGGATCACGCTGCCGCAGCGATTGCCAAGGATGGCATTCCGGTGTTCGCCAAGAAGGGCGAGTCGCTCGAAGAGTATTGGGATTACACCCATCGCATTTTCGAGTGGGCCGATGGCGGCTATTCCAACATGATTCTGGATGACGGCGGC
>JAISPT010000044.1 GCA_031274715.1 Azonexus sp.
AACCTGCCAGCCGGCTCTGGCTGCGGCCAGCGCGATGACGCCACTGCCACAGCCCACGTCCAGCAGGCGCTGGCCGTGTTGGGGTTGATCCAGCCCCAGCGCGGAAAAATGAGCTTCCCCCGAAATTTCGTCTGCCAAGAGTGACCTAAACTTGAGTTATTTTTGGAAGGTGAGAGATGAAGATACCGAAGCAGGCGTACACGCTGGAGTTCAAGGAACAGGCGGTGAAGCGGATCAAGGATGGGCAAGGCGTTGGTCTGGTGAGCAAGGAACTGGGGTTGAGTGAGCAGACTTTGCGGAACTGGCTCAAGGCATCGGAGCAAGGCAAGTTGAATGGAGTGGGCAGCAAGGTAGTGACGCCGCAAGAGATGGAGCTCTCGAAGTTGCGAGCGGAGAATATTCGGCTCAAACGGGAGTGTGAAATCCTAAAAAAAGCAGCGGCGTACTTTGCAAAGGAAGTTCTGTGAAGTACGCCTGGATTGCAGGACAGGACAAGACCTATTCCCTGGTTGAACTGTGCCATGTACTGGATGTGAGCATCAGCGGCTATCGTGCCTGGAAGCGAGGCGGCAAGCCGGATCGCAAACGGTTGTCTGATAGCCAGATGCTGGCATTGATTCGCGCCATTCATGCTGAACTCAAGGGAGCCTACGGCAGTCCGCGGATGGTGCGCGAGTTGCGATCCAGGGGGATCCCGGCAGGCAAGGAGCGGGTCGAACGGCTGATGCGAGAGAACGGGATTCATGCGCGTCACAAGCGGCGCTACAAGGTGACGACGGACTCGAAGCACAGTCTGCCCGTGGCCGAGAACCTGCTTGCCAGAAACTTCACACCGACGACGCCGAATCAGGTGTGGGCATCGGACATTACCTATCTTTGGACGGATGAAGGCTGGCTCTATCTGGCCATTGTGCTTGACCTGTTCAATCGCGAGGTGGTCGGTTGGTCGTTGAAGTCGCGCATGACTGGAGCCTGTCAGGAATTTTGTGTGTGAGGCATAACATGTAGCAAAGGAGCATGTATGCCTAGCAAGACGAGCAAGAAGGGAGCGGCAGCGGAGCTGCCCAAGATTCCGAAGGAAGTCATTGACCAGTTTGTCAGCGGCCCGATGAGTGCTGAGGCGGTGAATGCTGCCTCGATGGTGTTCAAGAAGGCGTTGATCGAACGTGCGCTGGGGGCCGAACTCAGCCATCACCTGGGGTACCCGCCCGGCGCCGAGAGGCCCGGCGAGAGCGGCAACCATCGTACCGGCACGAGCCGCAAGACCGTGCTCACCGAAGGCGGGCCGCTGCGGATCGACGTTCCGCGCGACCGGCAAGGGCACTTTGAACCGCTGCTGATTCCCAAGCACGAACGCCGCTTCACCGGCTTCGACGACAAGATCGTGGCCATGTACGCGCGAGGCATGACGATCCGCGAAATCCGGGGATTCCTGGCCGAGCAGTACGGCACCGAGGTTTCCCCGGAATTCATCAGTTCGGTCACCGACGCAGTGATGGCCGAGGTCACCGCCTGGCAGTCGCGGCCGCTGGAGCCGATGTATCCGGTCGTCTTCTTCGACGCCCTGCGGGTCAAGATTCGCGAGGAGGGCGTGGTCCGCAACAAGGCCATCTATCTGGCGCTCGGCGTCCTGCCCGATGGTACCCGCGACATCCTCGGACTGTGGATCGAGAACACCGAAGGCGCCAAGTTCTGGATGAAGGTCTTCAACGACCTCAAGACCCGCGGCGTGGCCGACGTCCTGATCGCCGTCACCGACGGCCTGAAGGGCATGCCGGAAGCGTTGGCGGCGGTCTTCCCGGCCACCACGCTGCAAACCTGCATCGTGCATCTGATCCGCAACAGCCTCGATTACGCCAGTTGGAAGGATCGCAAGGCGCTGGCGGCGGCCATCCGACCGATTTACACGGCGTCGAGCGCCGAAGCGGCCCTGGCCGAACTGGAGGCCTTCGCGCAGGGTCCGTGGGGCGAGAAATTCCCCACCGTGGCGGCGGCCTGGCATCGAGCCTGGGACCGGGTCATTCCCTTCTTTGCCTTCCCGCCCGCCATTCGTCGGGTGATCTACACGACCAATGCCATCGAGAGCATCAACGCCCGGCTGCGCAAGATCATCAAGACGCGCGGCCATTTCCCGAGCGATGAGGCCGCCACCAAGCTGATTTGGCTGGCTTTGCGCAACATCACCGCCGACTGGGGACGGGCGGCCAAAGACTGGAAGGACGCCATGAACCAGTTCGCCATCCTCTACGCCGAACGCTTTGAAGCCGCCCGCGGATAAAATGACCACCGACTTTCCCACCGCGCCGTCCGCCTACGGCCTGAATGGACCTTCGGCGCACGTCACCGTGGAAAAGTCTCAGCACGCCTCACACACAGAAATTCTGACACTCCCCATGACTGCGGACATCGCCACCGATGCGCTGACCATGGCATGGTTCAGAAAACGCCCGACAGAGGGACTGGTACATCACTCTGATCGAGGTAGCCAGTACGCGAGCCATGCCTTTCAGGACAAACTCAAAGCCTACGGCATGACTTGTTCGATGAGCCGGAAAGGAAACTGTTGGGATAATGCGCCGACCGAGAGTTGGTTCAACAGCTTCAAAAATGAGCGGGTACATGGCATTCGCTACGCCACGCACGTCGAGATCAAGGCCGCCACCTTTGAATACATCGAGGTCTTCTACAACCGGAAACGGCAGCATTCGACACTGGGCTACAAGTCACCCCTCCAGTTTCTGGAGACTTGGATCAGACAGCAACATCACGAAAAACGGGTAGCATGAAACTCGCTCTTTGGCAGACGAAAAACCGAGGGAAGCTCAATTTGCCCATTTCCTCGGCAAAGGCGGGGGCAAACAAGGCTTTGATGTCGACATCGGTAAATTCAAGCCAATGGTTGCGGGCTTTGTTGATTTGTGCTCTTGTCGCCATTGGTTCGCTTACGGGGTTGTCGTGGTGGTACATCCCCCGCTTGCTTGCCCAAACAAAAAACTTGCGAAGGAAGCCTCGCCGTTTTTCCAGCGTCCCCAAGCCCAATTTTTCGCCCCGTGGCGTCTCGGTGTTCGTGTATTCGTGTTCCCGCCAACCGTGCTTGCCCTCAATGCGGGCTTGCGTGATGTCGTCCAGCGGGATGTCGCC
>JAISPT010000064.1 GCA_031274715.1 Azonexus sp.
TCTGCTTATTCCTCTTCGTCCGAATCGATCAAATGCCCGATGATGGCCTCGGCCAATTCATCGACTTTCAGTTTCCGCTGGGCGACGCCCTCTTCGCGCAAATTCTTCAACTGCGCCTCACCGCTCGCCGCCTCATCGTCGCCGATCACCACGGCGAACGCGGCGCCGCTGCCATCGGCCTTCTTCATCTGCGACTTGAATGAGCCACCGCCACAGTGCAGCAACACGTCCAGACCTTGGTCACGCAACCCCTCGGCAACACGGAAGGCCAGCCGCGTCGCGGCCTCGCCCTGATGCACGAGGTAAACGTCAGGCGCCGGTGCCGCCGGTTCGCCACCGGATTCCTTGATCAATGCGATCAGGCGCTCGACGCCCATGGCAAAGCCACAGGCTGGCGTCGTTTTGCCACCGAGTTGTTCGACCAGGCCGTCGTAGCGGCCACCGGCGCAGACCGTACCTTGCGCTCCCAGTTTGTCCGTGACCCACTCGAACACGGTCAGGTTGTAATAATCCAGACCACGCACCAGGCGCGGATCGATGGTAAACGGCAGGCCGGCGTCGCGCAGCACACGCTGCACACCCTCGAAGTGCGCGAGTGAATCTTCCCCGAGATAATCGATCAGTTTCGGCGCACCGGCGCACAGTTCCTGCAGCGCCGGGTTCTTACTATCGAGGATGCGCAGCGGGTTGCTGTGCAGGCGGCGTTTGGCGTCCTCATCGAGTTGATCGGCATGACCCTCGAAATAGGTGACCAGCGCTGCCCGGTGCTGCGCCCGCTCGGCCGGCTGGCCGAGGCTGTTGAGTTGCAACTCGATGCCGTCAAGCCCAAGATCGGCCCACAGGCGGGCGCCCATCAGGATCAGTTCGGCATCGATGTCGGGGCCGGCGAAACCGAAGGCTTCGACACCGACCTGATGGAACTGGCGGTAGCGCCCCTTCTGCGGCCGCTCGTGGCGGAACATCGAGCCGATGTAGTAGAGGCGCTGCGTTTGCCGCGCCGCCAGGCTGTGTTCGATGACGGCGCGGACGCAGCCGGCCGTGCCTTCCGGGCGCAAGGTCAGCGCTTCGCCATTAAGGCCGTCGACGAAGGAATACATTTCCTTCTCGACGATGTCGGTGACTTCGCCGATGGCGCGCTTGAACAGCGGCGTCGGTTCGACGATGGGCATGCGGATCGGCCGGTAGCCATAGCCCTGGAGCCAACTGCGGACAGTTTCCTCGAACAGTTCCCAGAAGGCGGCCTCGTCGGGCAGGATGTCGTTCATCCCGCGCACAGCCTGCAATGCTTGACTCATGCTTCGATTTTCTTCTTGTAGGTGCGCCGGACGTAACGCTCGATGATGTCCTTGAATTCGCTGGCGATGTTGTCGCCCTTCAACGTCACCGTCTTGACGCCGTCCTCGAACACCGGCGCTGACGGCGCTTCGCCGGTGCCCGGCAGCGAGATGCCGATGTTGGCATGCTTCGACTCGCCGGGACCGTTGACGATGCAGCCCATGACGGCCAACGTCATGTTCTCGGCGCCGTCGTAGTCCTGTTTCCATTCCGGCATGCGGGCACGGACAAAATCCTGCACTTCGCCGGCCAGTTCCTGGAACAAGGTACTGGTCGTCCGGCCGCAGCCGGGACAGGCCGCGACCATCGGCGTGAAGGCACGCAGGCCCATGGTCTGCAAGATTTCCTGGGCGACGATGACTTCCTGGGCACGCGAGCCATTCGGTTCCGGCGTCAGCGAGACGCGAATGGTATCGCCGATGCCTTCCTGCAGCAGCACCGCCAGCGCCGCCGTCGAGGCGACAATGCCCTTCGATCCCATGCCGGCCTCGGTCAGGCCAAGGTGCAGCGCATAATCGGCGCGCCGAGCCAGTTCACGGTAGATGGCGATCAGATCCTGGACGCTGGAAACCTTGCAAGAGAGGATGATCTTCTCGCCGGCCAGGCCGACTTCCTCAGCCTTGGCCGCGGATTCCAGCGCCGAGGCGACCATCGCCTGGCGCATCATCTGCGTCGCGTCGAGCGGTTCGGAACGCCGGCTGTTCTCGTCCATGATGCGCGCCAGCAAATCCTGGTCGAGGCTACCCCAGTTGACGCCGATGCGCACTGGCTTGTCGTAGCGGCAGGCCAGTTCGACCATTTGCGCAAATTGTTCGTCCTTCTTCTTGCCGAAGCCGACGTTGCCCGGATTGATCCGATACTTGGCCAGCGCCTCGGCACAGGCCGGCTCGTCGCTCAGCAAACGGTGGCCGTTGTAGTGGAAATCGCCGATCAGCGGCACGCTGCAGTTCATCCGGTCGAGGTGCTCGCGGATCTTCGGCACGGCGGCGGCAGCCTCCGGCGAATTGACGGTAATACGCACCAGTTCCGAGCCGGCGCGGGCCAGTTCGGCACACTGAATGGCGGTAGCCAAGACATCGGCAGTATCAGTGTTGGTCATCGACTGGACGACCACCGGCGCAGCGCCGCCGATACGCACATGGGCGATGGTGGTAGCGCGGGTCGGACGCTTGCTGGCGGCGCTCATTGCCAGTTACTCGAGAACCAGGCGGGCAACATCACCCTTGGTATACGGCGCCAGATCGACAGCCTTGTCCCGCCAGGTCAGACGCACACCCGGCGCGTAGCCGACCGCCAGCGACAGCGGCGCGGTACCGGTCAGCGCCTGCTCGCTGCCAGCCGGTAGGCGCTGCGAAAAGAGCAAGCGATTGTCACGATCGCGCACTTCGACCCACGACTCCCTGTTGACCACCAAGCGCAGTTGCGCCCCGCCGGCCGGCGCCGGCGCAACGACCGGGCTGCCCGGAGTGGCAGCGATCGGCGTACTCGTCGAAGCGGCGGCCGGAGCGGGTGCCGACGGCTCAACCGGAGCCGGTTCACCCGGCGCCGCTTCCTCTGCTGCCGACGTCGCCTGCGGACTCATGATCTGCTGCGGCGTAGCGCCGGGCGGGAAAGCCGGCTCGGACGGCTCGGCGGACTGAACCACCGACGCCTCCTGGCGGGCCAGTGAATTCAGCAGGTGCTGGGCGTTTTCGCGCAGGCTCGACAGATCGCCGGGAACCAGGAAATACACCAAGGCCGCCAGCACCACCAGCACTCCGCCGGTGATCACCACGAGCCGATCGCGGCGGGATATCCCACTCCCCGTCTCGGGCATCGCACCTTGGGGCGACGGCGGCACCATCAAGGTGGCCAGCGGTTTTTCCAGCACCGTGTCGAGCCCCACCATCAGCGGCGCGGAGTCCAGGCCGAGCAGGCGCGCGTAATTGCGCACGAAGCCGCGGATGAAGGTGGGCCCCGGCAGGGCTTGCCAGTTGCCGCTCTCCAGTGCCTCGACCTGGCGCACGCCGAGCTTCAGCGTCTGCGCCACATCGGCGACCTTCAACCCACGCGTCAAGCGAGCGGCGGCCAATTGCTCACCGACCGACGGGGGCGGGACAACGACTTCCTCGACGACCGGTAGGCTGGCGTCCGCTTCGCTCATTCGAAATTACCCTTGAGGAATGCCTGATATTCCGGCGAAGTCGGGTAGCGGCCGCGCAACTGCGCGGCAAAGCCGCTCTCGGCGGCCTTGTTGCCCAACTTGCGCTCAAGCCGGACGGCCAGCCACAGGGCCTCGGCGGTCGGCGAATCGACCTGCTTCATCACCTCGTTCAGATAGACGCGCGATTCGTCCAGATTGCCGCGCAGATAGAACAGTTTGGCCAGTTGCAGGCGCGCATGGGCACCGCCGTCGCGCGACAACTGCAGGGCCTGCAGCAGGTAATGCTGGGCGCCGTCCAGATCGCCCGACTTCAGGGCGCAGGTACCGGCATTGGCGTAAGCGATGTCCGGCGTCTCATACAGCGGATTCTTCAGAGCATTCAGGAAATAGCTAACTGATTGGCGCTCCTTGCCGGTATCGCAGAGGAACCAACCGTAGTTGTTGTTCACTTCCGGATCGTTGGGTGCGATTTTCAACGCACGCTGAAAATCCTGCTCGGCCTTGTCGTACTCCTTGAGCGAACCGTAGACCAAGCCGCGCACACTGTAAGCCTGGAAAAAATCGGAATCGGTCTTGAGCGCGGTGTCCAAGTGCTCGAGCGCGACGGCGGGATTGCCGGCCTGGAAGTAGGCAGCACCAAGCTCGGTATGAATTTTCGCCTTGCTACGCGGGTCGCCAGGCTGATTCAAATCCCCATAGCTCTGCGCCTGGACCGCGCAGGCGCAGAGCGCCGCGCACAGCATGCCGGCCAAACGGCCCGTTTTCGTCCCCAGCTTCATCAGCGTGCCATCTCCTTGAACATGATCATTCTATCGGCTGTCCGCCGCGTCCGGTCCCGCACCTGGCCGGCCAATTGGCCACAAGCGGCATCAATGTCGTCGCCGCGCGTCTTGCGCGTCGTAGTGACGATGCCGGCTTGCATCAGGATGTCGGCGAAACGGCGTACCCGTTCCGCCGGCGAGCGCCGGAACGGCGACCCCGGGAAAGGGTTGAAGGGAATCAGGTTGAACTTGCACGGCAGCTTCCTGACCAGCGCCAGCAATTCGCGGGCGTGGGCATCACTGTCGTTGATGCCGTCGAGCATCACGTATTCGAAGGTGACGAAATCGCGCGGCGCTTTTTCCAGATAGCGCCGGCAAGCGGCCATCAGCTCGGCCAGTGGATATTTCTGGTTGATCGGCACCAGTTCGTCGCGCAGCGCATCGTTGGGCGCGTGCAACGACACCGCCAGAGCCACCGGGCATTCGTCGCGCAGGCGATCGATGACCGGCACCAGGCCGGACGTGGACACCGTGACCCGGCGGCGCGACAAGCCGTAGGCGTTGTCGTCGAGCATCAGCTTGAGGGCGACGACGGCATTGTCGAAATTGGCCAGCGGCTCGCCCATACCCATCAGCACGACGTTGGAAATCACCCGCTCATCGCCATGGACAGCGCCGAGCGCCTGGTTGGCTTGCCACAGTTGACCGATGATCTCGGCCACGGTCAGATTGCGATTGAAGCCCTGCTTGCCGGTCGAACAGAAGGCACAATCGAGGGCGCAGCCAGCCTGGGTGGACACGCACAGCGTGCCACGGTCGTCTTCGGGGATGAACACTGTCTCAACGGCATTGCCGTTGCCGACGTCGATCAGGAACTTGCGCGTGCCGTCGTCCGACAGCTTGTCGGAAACAACCGCCGGCGGCTGCACGACCGCCCGCGCCTTGAGCTTGTCGCGCAGGCTCTTGGCGATGTCGGTCATGGCGTCGAAATCGGCTACGCCGGCACGATGGATCCAGCGCAACACCTGGCGAGCGCGGAAAGGCTTTTCGCCCTGCGCAGCAAACCAGGCGGTCAGACCGTCGCCATCGAGATCGAGAAGATTCTGCATCGAGTCAGAGTTGAACCGGGAATCGAGCCGCCGTGCAGCAACTCGACCCCCATCGCTTACAGCCGATTAGCGGCCGGCGTAAACGTTCAGGCCGGGGAAGAAGAAAGCAACTTCGACGGCAGCGGTTTCGGCGGCGTCGGAGCCATGCACGGCATTGGCATCGATCGACTCAGCAAAATCGGCGCGGATGGTGCCCTTGTCGGCCTTCTTCGGATCGGTGGCACCCATCAGATCACGGTTCTTGGCGATGGCATTGTCGCCTTCCAGCGCCTGAATCATCACCGGACCAGAGGTCATGAAAGAAACCAGATCCTTGAAGAAAGGGCGTTCCTTGTGCACGGCATAGAACTGGCCGGCTTCCTGCTCAGACAGCCAGGCCATGCGGGCAGCGACGATCTTCAGGCCGGCGTTTTCGAAACGGGCATAGATCTGGCCGATGACGTTCTTGGCAACGGCGTCAGGTTTGATGATGGAAAGGGTGCGTTCGATAGCCATTTGATTGCTCCGCAAAGCTAGACAGTTGAAAAATGGGTAATTTTAGCAGATTCGCCGCCGCCACGCCGGGCTGGCTGCAGGGGTCGCGGACTCAGTTATCGCCACCGGCGCGCAACGGTTCGCGCAGCAAGGCGAAATCGCGCGGCGCGACGTATTGCAGCAATTCCTTGCCGTCGCTGTCGACAACCACGTCGAGACCTTGGTGCGGATAAAGCAGATGCACTCGCTTCTCCGTCACCTGCAGGCGTTCCGCCGGCGGGCCGAAACGCTGAATGACCGTGGCCTCGTCGAGATTGACCGTCGGTATCACCGCCAGCGCCCTGACCCGCGCCTGCTCCAATTGGGCCAGGTCGTCCGGGTGCAAGGTGATCTTGCGTGTCGTGCTTTCCATGTGCTGGGCCTTCAGCGCCCGCTCGCGCATGGCGACAACCGTCTCCGGTGCGACCTCCAGCGTCACCACCATCCGGGCCAGCACGAAACCGAGCACGACCTGGCTGTAATAGGCCTCGACCGCGCCGATTTCGTCCGGCCGGGCGATGATCGCCACCTCGAAATCATTGCCGAGCGCCGCCCGGACATCAGCCAGCGTGCTGCGCCCCGGCTGCAAGCCGAATACCGTGCTGCCGCCCTGGCCGTCGACTTCGATCTGCCACGGCAGGTTGCGCTCGGGATCGCCGCCGGCCCCCGGCGTCGGGATCAAAAAGGGAACAATCAGGGCAACCAGGATGAAGCCGATCAGGTAAAGCGCGAATTTCATGATGTGGGCGGTAGCGGAACGAGGGCCGATTGTGCCACAGGCGCCCAGCCGGCCAATGGTCGAGTCTGAACTACACCATTTCAACCAACGGCGTTATGCTTTGGGATCGAGACTGCCCCAAAAACTTCAGCGGAGTGAATAAGCGATGATCACTCTTCGCATCAATGGTCATTCCTACACGGTGGATGCGCCTGAGGACATGCCCTTGCTTTGGGTTTTGCGCGATCTGATCGGGCTGATCGGAACCAAATACGGTTGCGGTATCGGTCGGTGCGGCGCCTGCACCGTGCATGTGGACGGCAAAGCGGTGCATTCCTGCACGCTGCCGGTGGGTGCCGTCGGCAACCGCGCCATCACCACCATCGAGGCAATCGGCGCTACACCCAACGGGGCAAAAGTCCAGCAGGCATGGATCGACGGCGAAGTAGCGCAATGTGGTTACTGCCAGCCCGGCCAGATCATGTCGGCCACCGCACTTTTGAACCGCACGCCCAATCCCAGCGATGCCGATATCGATGAGGCGATGAATGGCCACATCTGCCGTTGCGGCACCTACGTGCGCATTCGCCAGGCAATCAAGAACGCGGCCAAGTAACACCCAGCGAGGTCATCATGTCCAGCCAAGCCCGCTCCAAATTCGCCGAGTCCGACGATTACATCCGCGAACTGATGCAGCAGGCGCGTGGCCTGCCCACCTGTGGCGCACCCCTATCCCCGCAGCGCCGCACACTGCTCAAGCTGGCCGGCGCGGGGCTGGTGCTGGGCTTCTATCTGCCCGATCGCGCCGGTGCCAATGCCAAGACACCGCAAGCCGCAGGTAAGGCAAGCAAGTCGCCCGTCATCAATGCCTTCGTGCGCATCGCCCCCGACAATACCGTTACCGTCTATTCCAAGGCACCGGAAATTGGCCAGGGCATCAAAACCGCCCTGGGCCTGATCGTCGCGGAAGAGCTGGACGCCGATTGGAAGCGCACCGTGGTCGAGCAGGCACCTATCGATGCCAAGGTCTATGGCTATCAGGGGGCCGGTGGGTCGACCACAATTCCGCGTGCCTGGGACCAATTGCGCTTGGCCGGCGCAGCGGCCAAAGCCATGCTGATCGCCGCCGCCGCCAAGCAGTGGAACGTGGATCCCGCCGAAATCACAGCCAAGGATTCGCGCCTGACGCATGTCGCCAGCCAGCGTAACGCCACTTACGGCGCGCTGGCGGAAGCCGCGGCGCAGATGCCAGTACCCGACCTGAGCACGCTCAAGCTCAAGACGCGCGGTGAATATCACCTGCTGGAGCGACGCCATCGCGGCGTGGACGATCCCAAGATCGTCCGTGGTCAACCCCTGTTCGGCACCGATGTCAGACTGCCCGGCATGGCCTATGCCACGTTCACCAAGTGCCCGGCCTCGGGTGGCAAGGTCAAATCTTCGAATCTGGACGAGATCAAGAAACTTCCCAGCATCATTGACGCCTTCGTCGTCGAAGGCACCGGTAAACCCACCGAGGTGATGCCCGGCGTGGCCATCATCGCCAAAAACACTTGGGCCGCCTTCGAGGCCAAGGACGCACTCAAGGTGGCTTGGGACCAAAGCCAGGCGTCAAAGGATTCCTCCAGCCAATTCTCAGCACGCGCCAAAGAACATGCCAAGACCTTCCCGGCCAGCTTCGACAACAACGTAGGCGATGTGAACAAGGCTTTCGCCCATGCCGGCAAAATCGTCGAGGCCTATTACGAATATCCCTTTGTCGCGCACGCCTGCATGGAGCCGCAAAACACCACCGCCTGGTGGCATGATGGAATCATCGAGATGTGGGTTCCCAGCCAGCAGCCCGATCGCGGCAAAATCCTCGTCGCCAGCATTCTGGGCCTGCCCGAGGAAAAGGTCGTGGTGCACCAGACCCGCGTCGGCGGGGGCTTCGGGCGCCGGCTGCTCAATGACTATATGTGCGAGGCGGCAGTCATCGCGCGCCGGGTCAAAGGCCCGGTCCTGCTGCAATGGACGCGCAAAGACGACTTCGTCCACGATCTCTTCCGTCCCGCGGGCTACCACCAGTTCAAGGGCGCAGTCGACAAGGACGGGCGACTCGACGCCTGGCAGGAGCATTTCATCACCTTCACCGCCGACAGCCGGCAACCGGCATCGGGTTCTGGCTATTCCAGCCACCTCGCCTATGCGTGCATAGCGCCCAACTTGCGCCGCGGGCTCACCCTAATGGAACTGAAAACGCCGGTCGGCCCCTGGCGCGCCCCGGGCTGCTGCGCTCAGGTCTTCGCCCAGCAGTGCTTCATGCACGAACTGGCGCTGGCGGCGGGGCGCGACCATGTTGAATTTCTGATCGATGCGGTCAACCGTGACGTGCCGGAACTGGCACCCAAAAATTCGCAAATTAATTTCAGCCCGGCCCGTGCTGCCAGCGTCATCAAACTCTGCGCCGCAAAAGCAGGCTGGGGCAAGAAGCTGCCCAAGGGCCGCGGCCTTGGCCTGGCCTGGTGCTACTCGCACGCCGGCCACGCCGCGCAGGCCGTCGAACTGAGCGTGGATGCCAACAAGAAAATCACCATCCATCGCGTGGTGGTTGCGGTTGACATCGGACTGGTCGTCGACGTGGCGGGCGCCGAAGCGCAGGCCCAAGGCGCTTGCATAGACGCCCTGTCGGTGGCGATGGCGCAACAAATCCATATCGAGGACGGCCGCATCAGGCAACAGAACTACAACGCCTATCCGATCCTGCGCCTGCCCTTGGCACCCAGCGTCATCGAGGCGTATTTCGTAGACTCCGGCTTTCCGCCCACCGGCATGGGCGAACCGGCGCTACCCGCCATGGCACCGGCTGTCGCCAACGCCATCTTTGCCGCTACCGGCGAGCGCTTGCGGGTGATGCCATTCAACCAGTTCGGCTATACGCTGGCCGGTCAAGCATCAGCCCACTGACGCGCGCCAGATCTGCTTCAGTATCGATATCGATCAGCACGCCCGGATCGTCAATCTCCACCCCATGCGCGGGGTGGCGCAGCAGGATGGACCTGGCGCCTTCATCCCCGGTCAATCCGAGCAATTCTGCCTGAAGCGCGGCGGAAAAACCCACGGGATGGCCGCGCTGCCCGTGAAACTGCGCAAAGACGATCGGATGCCGTGAGAGTTGCGCCGCAACGGCAAGCAGCGTCGAGGTCTGGATCATCGGCATATCGGCCGGCAGAATCAGCCACCCGGATGCATCGGCACTGGCTCGAACACCCGCGGCAATCGAAGTCCCCATCCCGAACTCAAGGGCATCCGGCAGGATGACAAATTTGCTTTTCGCCGACTCATGCTGCACCGTTTTGGCAAGTGCTGCCGTGGTCACGATGACCACCGGCAACTGCGTCGCCATGGCGTGCCCTAGCGTAATGGCAAGGATGCTGTCACCGTGCAGGCGCTGGGTCAGTTTATGGCCCACCCCGCGAAACCGGCTCCCTTGCCCGGCAGCCACAACGACGACTGTAGGTGGGTTGGGCATGGCCGGCGGCGGCATCACGCTTGCCCCGGCTCTCTGGCTCGCCCGACATCCATTTCATGTGACGCTTGCACGCCGTTTTTGGCGGCCAGCACCTCGGCCATGATGCTGACGGCGATTTCCGGCGGGGCTTTACTGCCAATATAAAGGCCGGCCGGGCCATGCAAGCGCGCCAGACCGGCTTCGCTCTTGCCGAAGTACTCGATCATGCGCTGGCGCCGGGCTTGCGCGTTACGGCGCGAGCCGATGGCACCAACGTAAAAGGCCGGGCTGTCAATCGCCTCAAGCAGCGCCATGTCATCAAGTTTGGGATCGTGGGCGAGTGCGATAACGCAACTACGGTGGTCCGGGGCAAAACGCTGTACGGCATCGTCCGGCATTTCGGTGCTGCGCTGCACGCCGGGCAGAGAGACGCTATCTTGGTATTCGCTACGTGGGTCGCACAAAGTGACGACGAAGCCACAAAACTGCGCCATGGTGGCAAGGCATTCCGCCAACTGACCGGCGCCGATGAGCAACATGCGGTATTCGGGGCCGAAGATACTGGCAAGCTTTTCCGCATCAAGCGCGAATGCGGCGGGCGCCTCGGCTACGGCCAGTTCGACACGGCCGTCGGCCAGGTAAACGGTGCGGCGCATCAAGCGACCCGCTGCCAGCGCGGCGACCAGCGCTTGCAACGCAGTCACTTCAGGGTCGAATTCGAGCAACAGCTCAAGCGTACCGCCACAAGGCAGACCGAAGCGGTGCGCCTCGTCGGCGGTAACACCGTATTTGACGAACTGCGGCGCGCCTGTCGGCATCGCACTTCCGAAGACAGTGGTGTAACGCGCGATCAGATCATCCTCGATGCAGCCGCCCGAGACGGAACCGGTTATCGCGCCATCTTCGGCCAACGCCATGATCGAGCCGACCGGGCGCGGCGACGATCCCCACGTACGCACCACGCTCGCCAATAAAGCACGCCGACCCGCCGAACGCCAATCATGCAAAGTGCGCAGAACCGCCAAGTCGAGGTTTTCCATGAAGCCTCCGCCTGCGTCTTTCATCGGGCTCCGGGCAATGAGCCCAGCATGACCGGTTGTAGTACCGCAGTTCTTCACCGTCTCACTCTCATCAGACAACGAAACGCCAGCGGAATCTCAAGCCAAGGATTATCCATCAGCCGGCTAACCAAAGGGCGGCCGAAAGCCGTCGGCTTGAGCACAGGGTCAGGTCGCGGGCTTTGCCACAAAAGCCTGCTTCCCATGCCGATCAAACCCCGCTTGCTCGTAGAACCGTAGTGTGCCTTCGTCTTTCCGACCCGTAAGCAGCATGACCTTGTAGCAGTGCTGGCGCCATGCCTCACCAAGCGCGTGCGCGAGAACCGCCTTGCCCCACCCCTGGCCACGATGCGCGGCATGAGTGACGACATTCTCAATGACGCCATAGGGACGACAGGCACGCGTGAGATTCGGGATGACTGTGAGCGTGCAGCTTGTAACAAGAGCGCCAGCGGCAAAGCCCCCAAAGTATTTGATTCGCGGATTACCAACAGCTTCGGACCAGACAGCCTCGATCATCGCGTCGGGTGGCAACGGATCATCACACTCGTGCAGATGTGCGTACAAGGCGAGCAGCAATTGAAGCTCGTGAGGCTGAAGTTCGCGGATGTTCATGTGCCTTGACGGAAAACGGACAAAGGGTTCTGGCGATTCACCCCGGGCCAAAGCCCGGGGTGAATCGCATTGCTCATGGAAAGCCTTACATCATGCCCAACTGCTTCGGCAGCCAGAGGGAGATTCCCGGCACATAGGTAACCAACACCAGGAAGAGCAGCATCGACAGCAGCCATGGCCAGACCGCGATAGTCAGTTCGGTGATGCCCATCTTGGTGATGCCGGAGGCGACATACAGGTTGAGACCGACCGGCGGATGGCAGAGGCCAACTTCCATGTTCACCACCATGATGATGCCGAAATGCACCGGATCGATGCCGAGCGCGATGGCGATCGGGAACAGGATCGGCGCCAGGATCAGCACGATCGACGACGGCTCCATGAAGTTGCCCATGATCAGCATCAGGATGTTGGCCATGATCAGGAAGCCGATCACCCCGATACCCGAGCCCATCATGAAGCTGGCCATCGACTGCGGAATGTTCTCGTGCGTCAGCAGGAAGGAGAACAACACCGCGTTGGTAATGATGTAGAGCAGCATCGCGCTCATGTTGGCCGAATTGAGCAGCACCTTCGGCACATCCCGGAACTTCAGATCCTTGTACACGAATACCGCGACGATGAAGGCGTAGACCGCGCTCATGGCCGCCGCTTCAGTCGGCGTGAAGATGCCGGAGTAGATGCCGCCCATGACGACGACGATCAGGAACAGGCCCCAAAACGATTCCTTGAACGACAGCAGACGCGCCTTCCAGCTCGCTTTCGGCATGCGTGGATAGCCGAACTTGCGCGCCCGGTTCCAAGTCACGAAACCGAGGAAGCCGGCCAGCAGCAGACCCGGTACGACACCGGCCATGAACAGCGCGCCAACCGAGGTGTTAGTCGACACCGAGTACATGACCATGACTACCGACGGCGGGATCAGGATGCCAAGCGCACCGGAGGTGGTGATGACGCCCGCCCCGAAGTTCTTCGGGAAGCCCTGCTTGACCATCGCCGGCAGGATGATGGAGCCGATCGCCACCACGGTCGCCGGGCTGGAGCCGCAGACCGCGGCGAACAGTGCGCAGGCGACAACGCCGCCGAGACCGAGACCGCCGTGCCAGTGGCCGACCATCGACGTGGCGAAATTGATCATGCGCCGCGCGACGCCGCCGTGGGTCAGGAAGTTGCCGGCCAGAATGAAGAACGGGATGGCCATGATCTCGAACTTCTCGATGCCGGTGAACAGCTTGAGGGCGACCGATTCGATCGGTACCTGCGTCATCGTGAACAGGAAGGTCAGGACGGTGAGGCCGAGCGAAATCGAGATCGGCATGCCCGTCAGCATCAGGACGAGCAAAATCAGAAAGATGATGGCGGCGCTCATGGCTGGTCCCCCTTGCCGGCGTCGCTGTCTTCGCCCAATTGTTTATGCTTCAGATCGTGCGGATGAAGGTCGTCGCCCATGTCGTAGGGATTGACGTCCACCGGCAGCACTTCCTCCTCGATGCCATCGACGTGGCCGTGATCGTGGTGCGGCAATTCGCCGGTCCGGACGAACGAGACCATGACCTGCAGGAAACGGAAGCACATCAGGTAGGAACCCAGCGGGATCGCCGAATAGACGATCCAGGTCGGCCATTCGAGGTCGGGCGTCACCGGACCCTCGTACATGTCGCCGGTGTCGAGGCCGAGCCACTTGAAAATCTGGTAATGAGCACCGTTCTCGAGGACAAAGGTGGCACCAAGGGTACCGACAATGCCGGTAAACAAGGCGCCGGCACCGAGGCCGAAGATGATGAATCGGGCGCGGTTGGCGTCGGACAGGCGGTTGATCAGCACGTCGACGCCGACGTGAATGCCGGTGCGCACACCGTAGGCGGCGCCGAACTTGGCCATCCAGACGAACATGATGATGGTCAATTCCTGAGCCCAGCCCAGGTCGATGGATAGCAGCCAATCCTGCAAACCGGGAATGTCGATCCCGGTAGCGTAGCGATGCACGACAGACACGAAAATGATCAGCGTCGCCGCCCCCATGAGGAAGGCAATCAGCCACTCCTCGAGATGATCGAGAAATTTCATGAAACTCCCCCGGTTGAAAGACGTCCGCCGGCCGAAGCCGGCGGACATTCCACGGTCAATCCCGGCTTATTCCATTTTTTAATCAGCCGAGTACGCGAAGGCGAAGCGCAGACAGTGCGGTTGCACGGCAAGCGAAGCCGACAAAGTAATCGGTTGATTTGGAAATGGAATTACAGCTTGTTCGGATCGAAATTAGTGGCTTGATAGACGGCGTCGATCGTCTCCTTGCCGACACGGCTTTCCATCTTCTTGTGCACCGGGACCAGCGCCTTCTTGAAGGCGGTGCGCTCAGCGACGGTCGGCACGTACACCGCAGTCTTGCCGCTCTTCTTCACCTGCTCCAGCGCGGTATCGTTCTCGATCTTGGCGATCTGGTTGGCGTAGCGGGTCGCCTGCACCATGGCCTCTTCGAGTTGCTTGCGGATATCGGTCGGCAAGCCGTCCCAGAATTTCTTGTTGACGATGACGGCGTACCCCAGGTAACCGTGGTCGGTGATGGCCAGATGCTTCTGCACTTCGTGCATCTTCTGGGTATATAGATTGGAGATCGGGTTCTCGGTGCCGTCCACGACGCCCGTCTGCAGCGCCTGGTAGACCTCGGAGAAGGCCATCATCTGCGGCAGCGCCTTCAGGGCACGAACCTGCTCTTCAAGCACCTTGGAGGACTGGATGCGCAGCTTCTTGCCGCGCAGGTCGTCCGGAGTCTTGATCGGGGTGTTCGCCGAGAACGACTTGAAGCCGTTGTCCCAGAAGGCCAAACCGATGATGCCCTTGGGCTCAAGCTTGGCCAGCAGTTGCTTGCCGACCGGGCCGGCGGTGACCTTGTGCAGGTCGTCGTAGCCATCGAAGATGTACGGCAGGTCGAAGACCTCGAACTCACGCACGCCCAGCGGGCCGAACTTGGCCAACGATGGAGCCAGCATCTGGACAGCGCCCAGTTGCAGCGCTTCCATTTCTTCCTTGTCCTTGTACAGCGTCGAGTTGGCATAGACCTCGACCTTGACCTTACCCTTGGTCAGCTCGGCGGCTTTCTCGGCGAAGAACTCGGCTGCTTTGCCCTTCGGCGTGTCGTTGGCGACGACGTGGCTGAACTTGATGACAATCGGCTGTTGCGCAAAGGCGCCCAGCGACAAGGCGCCGGCAAATAGCGCAACCAGCAGCTTGGATAGTTTCATTTTTCTCCTCCAGAGTGAATGCGTCACACCTATCGAAATTGCGACGACTTGAAGTATCAGGAAAGACATCATTACCGCGTATTGTGGTTTTCCACAGTCGACAATGTGGAACGCCGCCATGGAAAACGCCAAACCAACGTGGAGTACCATTTCCGCAATGCAGCCCACCACCCCCACTCCCGCCAGCAATACCCGCCACCTGCCGTGGCTGCTGGCCCTACCCAAGCTCGGCATCGTCCTGCTGCTGGCCACCCTGCTGGTGCTGCTCTGGCTGCTGCGCAACAACGAAGCCGAGGAAGAGCGGACAGCCCTGATCAAGGACGTGCTGTGGCTGGAGCAGAACCTGCGCTTTCACTTGAACGGCAACGAAGAACAGCTGCAACAACTGGCCACCGACATGGCGGCCCAAGTCGAGGCGGCGGAGATTTTTCGGCCGCGCGCCGCCCATCTGCTGAAAACGCGGCCGGAAATCGCTCAACTACTCTGGCTTGGCCCGCAGCACCACCTGCACGACGCTCTGCCGAGCGGCTCGCTGCCGGCGGACGACAGCAAATTGCCGCTGTCGTCGATCGCCGATCACTACTTCGAGACCGCCAGCCGGCTCGGTAAACCAGTCTACAGCGATCCCTATTTCACGCCCGCCGGGCACGCCGAGGTTGCCCTGCTCGCACCGATCGTCAGCGAGCACCGACTGATCGGCATGCTGGTCGCCGTTTATCCGCTCGATGCCCTGCTCAACAACCTTGTTCCCTGGTGGTTCACCGAAAAATACCAAGTCACCATCGTCGACAACAGCGACCTCCAGTACGCGACCAAAACCCATATCGCAGGCAATCCCAGCCAGAGCTACCAGATTCCCCTGGAGCCGCCGGGTTACGGCCTGAAGCTCAAAGTCAGCAGCTACTCGAGTCCAGGCAACTCGTTGCAGCGCCTGCTGACGATGGCCATCATCGTGCTCGGCACCGGCGTCTTCTGGAGTCTGTGGGCAGTCCGCGACTTGATGAAGAAACGCAGCCGGGCCGAAGAAGCGCTACGGGCCGAGCATGCCTTCCGTACCGCGATGGAAGATTCGCTGACCGTCGGCATGCGGGCGCGTGACCGCGAAGGCCAAATCATCTACGTCAATCCAGCCTTCTGCAAGATGACCGGCTTCTCCAGCGAGGAATTGGTCGGCCAGAAGCCACCGATGCCGTACTGGCTGCCGGAACAGATCGAGGAGACTTTCGCCATACACCGCAACGTGCTGGCCGGCAAAGCCCCATCCGACGGCTTCGAGATCACCTTCCGCCGGCGCAACGGTCAGCGCTTCCACGCCCTGATCTACGAGGCCCGGTTGATCGACGGCAACGGCCGCCACACTGGCTGGATGGCCTCGGTGCTCGACATCACCGAACGCAAGGCGGCTGAGGAACTGACACGGCAGCAGCACGAGCAACTGCAATTCACCGCCCGCTTGCTGACCATGGGCGAAATGGCCTCAACCCTGGCGCACGAACTGAACCAGCCGCTGGCGGCGATCGCCAGCTACAACACTGGCTGTCTGAACCTGCTCGAACGCCCCGACTGCCGCCCCGCCGACATCCAGCCGGCGCTGCACAAGATCGCCGCACAGGCCGAGCGGGCCGGCCGTATCATCCGCCGGGTGCACGATTTCGTCCGCAAGAGCAAGCCCAAACGCATGGTTTGCGCGCTCGGCGACGTCATCGAGGACAGCCTCGCCTTCATCGAGGCCGACGCCCATAAGAACCACGTCCGCATCGAGTGCTCGATTCCCGAACTGCCACCGATCGCCATCGATCGCTTGATGCTCGAACAGGTTCTACTCAACCTGATGCGCAACGGTATAGAGGCGATGAGCGAGACACCCGAGCAACACCGCCTGCTGCGCATCGAGATCGAACTCGGTGCCAGCCAGTTGCGCATCGGTGTCGCCGACCAGGGCTGCGGCATCAGTTCCGACATCCACGACAAATTGTTCGCCGCCTTTTTCACCACCAAGGCGGAAGGCATGGGTGTCGGCCTGTCGATCTGCCGCTCGATCATCGAATTTCATCGCGGCCGCCTGTGGGCCGAAGACAACCCGCGCTCGACCACTGGAAGCGGTACGATATTTGTGTTTACCCTGCCCCTGGAAGCCGCATGAGTACCCCGTGCGTCCATCTGGTCGACGACGACGATGCCATCCGCGACGCCATGGCTTGGCTGTTGCAATCGCGCGGCATTCCCTGCGCCACCTACGCCTCGGCCGAGAATTTCCTGGCCACCTGGACGCCGATGCTGGCCGGTTGCATCGTACTCGACATGCGCCTGTCCGGCATCAGCGGTCTCGACTGCTTCGACCAGTTGCGCGAACGCAACTCACGGCTGCCAGTCATCTTCCTGACCGGCCACGGCGATGTGCCACTGGCTGTGGCAGCGCTGAAGAAAGGCGCTTTCGACTTCTGCGAGAAGCCATTCAACGGCAACGACCTAGCCTGCCGCATCAGCGAGGCGCTGGCGCTGGACGCCCGCCAGCGCCTGGCCGACGCCAGCCTCGACTCGGTCAACAGCCGGCTCGCCAGCCTGACCACGCGCGAACGACAGATCATGGAACAAGTGCTGGCCGGCAAGTTCAACAAGGTCATCGCCGACGAGCTGAACATCAGCATGCGCACCGTCGAAGTCCACCGCGCCCACATCTTCGACAAGATGCAGGTCAAGACCGCCGTCGAACTGGCCAATCTGCTCAAGCCGGGCCCATAACCACGGGTCGAGCGCCAGCCCCAGGCTTCAGCCTAGGGTGACTCACGCTTCCCTAAGCAGCTGTTTTTCGCTAGCATCCGAAAAGGAATCCAATCGGCCGCTGGTCGCCATTTCCATCCCTGAATCCCCATCCAAGAGGCAAGCATGAGCGAACATATCCACTATGTTACCGACAACACATTCGAGGCCGATGTACTGCAGTCGCCGCAGCCCGTGCTCGTCGATTACTGGGCCGAATGGTGCGGCCCATGCAAGATGATCGC
>JAISPT010000069.1 GCA_031274715.1 Azonexus sp.
GCAAGGACTGGTCCAAGCCTGTTTGGGTGAAATGGGAGTGGGGTTACGAAGAAGACCCGGTCACAAAGAAAATCACCTTGCCCGACGAGGCGCATTCCGCGCTCGTCGCCTTCCCGCGCACCCCGCGACGCCTCGACAAATCGATCGACGAAACATGGTCGCGCGAGGACTATGAGGCGAACGAGCGTTATCTGTGCGTGATTTTCAGGACGACGGATAGCGTCGAGTTCGCCTATTCATCCAGCGGCAGCGGTTGCCGGAACAAGTAATCATCGGAGAACAACATGAGCGTCAAACAGGCAGGAATACCTGTTACCGATGGGCAACCGATATGAAAATGAAATTCATGAAAACGCTCGGCTGCGTCGTGGCGGCGGCTATCCTCTCGTCGTGCGCCACCGCGCCGAATTCGATGGCGGACGGCGGCGGACCCGGCCTCTGGCTGGTTCCGATCAACCACACCGACCGCTACGCCACCTATGTCGCCGTCGACGATGTCTGGGCGGGCAATGTCGGGCGGCAGGGCGGAGGTGGGGGAGCGGCCTGCTGCCTTGGCGGGCGCAGGGACTGGTCGAAGCCAGTTCTAGTCAAATGGCGCTGGGGTGCGGAAGGCGACCCTGTTTCCAAGAAAATCACCATCCCCGGCGAAGAGCATTCCGCGCTCGTCGCCTTCCCGCGCCCCCCGCGACGCCTCGACAAACCGATCGACGAGAAATGGTCGCGCGAGGACTATGCGGCGGACGACCATTACCTGTGCGTGATTTTCAGGACGACGGACACCGTCGAGTTCGCCTATTCATCCAGCGGCAGCGGTTGCCGGAACAAGTAATCATTGGAGAGCGGCATGAGCGTCAAACAGGCAGAAACTCCCGTCACCGACGAGCAACTGGAAAGTGCGCGCGATGAAGGCGCGATGACCAGATGCCGTGAAGAGCTCTCGTGGGACAAGCCGGACTTCACACGAATGGAACGCCTCAGGGCGCGCCTCGACTGCCGTCTTTACCCGAGGCTGTCGTTCTTCTTCGACGGCACCGGCAACAATCTGTGGGAAGAATTGAAGGAACCCGTTGAGAAACGGGCTCTATCCAATGTCGCCAAGCTGTATCAGGCCGCCATTGACGACAGGGTTGGCAAAGAAGCTGTACGGCGCTACTTTCCCGGCGTCGGCACCCCTTACAAATATCGCTTCGGCAATATCTCTCCCGACGAGGACAAGGGCGGTGTCTTGGGATTGGGCTTCGGCGCCGGCGGAGACATGCGGCTGAACGCCGCGCTCAGCGAATTCAGATACATTCTGGAAAATGAATGGAGCGCCGGCGCGCTGCGCCACATGCAATGGATCTCGCTGTCCGTCTTCGGTTTTTCCCGCGGCGCGACCCTGGCCCGCGCCTTCGTCCGGCGGCTGATCGCCGAGCAATGCGAACGCACCGCCGATGGCTTGGTGTGGAAAGGCACTTTTGGCAACCGGGTTCGTTTGCGGATCGTCTTCATGGGCCTGTTCGACACCGTGGCTTCGGTCGGCGGCCCCGCCCTGCACATGGATTGGGGCGCGCAGCTCGCCATTCCCGAGGAGGTCGAGCGTTGCCTGCACTTCGTTTCCGGGCACGAGGTCCGGCAGGCGTTTCCGCTCGATTCGGTACGCCTCGGCACTGCCTACCCGGCCAATTGCCAGGAGGTGGTCTATCCCGGCGTGCATTCCGATGTCGGGGGCGGGTATTTCGACGGGTTCCAGGGGCGCGGCAACCTGCTTTCACGCATCCCCTTGCGCGACATGTACGCCGAGGCGCTGAAGAGCGGCGTGATGCTGCACCGATTTGCCGATCTGGAATTTGACGACCAACTGGAAATGCAATTGCCATCCGATGCGCCGCTGCTGGCCCATTACCAGGCCTACATGGCGGCGCTGCCGCCGGCCACGGGATCGCTGGAGTCGCTCATCCAGGCGCATCGAACCTTGCTGTTCCGCTGGCGTGGCGCGATCACGCGCGAGCGGGCGGATGTACGCGTACTCGGCAGGCTTTGCCGCAGCGTCGATCGGACCATGTGCGATGCCGTTCCCGCTTGCGACAATCACACAACATGCGCCCCCAAAAATTGGGAATACGCATTGCCCCGCGACGCGAACGAACAGGCCAAGCAACTACTGGCCGAACATCGGCGTCTGGTCAGGCAAATTCCCGCCATCCGGGCGCCGGTGGAACGCCGGGGCGACATGCAATTCGGCCGTCCCCGCACGGACTATGAAAATTTGATCATCGAGGCATGGGATACGAATACGCCCCTGCCGGATGGTCTGGAAACCTTCCTGGCCGGGCATGTGCACGATTCAGTCGCGCATTTCACGGACTGGCCTTGCGCATTGCATGAGCAGCGCGGCATTTTTTGCGATGGGGTCCGCTATCTCGCCGAAGAGCAGAAAGGTCAAAGCACCGCGAATGTGTAGCGTTATCCATGCGTACCCAAGCGAAAGCTCCACTCCATTTCCCTCCGGCCTGTGCGAAAAGCCGTGCGGCCCGGTGAATTCAGACGTTGACCACCGGTTTGCCTTGACCAAAACCGCATGAATCCCGCCCACCCCAACCCATCGGCCAACGCCGACTGGCTCGCCCGCAGCCAGGCCGCCGTCTGGCATCCGTGCACGCAGATGCGTCACCACACGCGGGCCGGCTCGCCGGAGCACCTGCCGCTGGTGCCGATCGCGCGCGGCCAGGAGGCCTGGCTCTACGACTTCGACGGCAAGCGCTACCTCGACGGCATCAGTTCGTGGTGGACCAATTTGTTCGGCCACGCCAATCCGCGCCTCAACGCGGCCCTGAGGGCGCAGTTGAAAACGCTGGAACACGTGATGCTGGCCGGCTTCACGCACCGGCCGGTGGTCGAGTTGTCGGAACGCTTGTCGGCGCTGACTGGCGGCATCCTCGGCCATGCCTTCTACGCTTCCGACGGCGCTTCAGCGACCGAGATCGCGCTGAAGATGAGTTTTCATTACTGGCGCAATGTCGGCCGCCCGGAGAAAGCAGAATTTCTCTGCCTGGCCGGCGCTTATCACGGCGAGACGGTCGGCGCCCTGGCCGTCACCGATGTCGCCATTTTTAAGGATGCCTACGCGCCGCTGGTCCGCCGCGCCGCGCGTGTGCTGCCCTCGCCCGACAGCCGCCTGGCCGAGCCGGGCGAGACGCCGGCCGACGTGGCCCGCCGCGCCGCCGCTGTGCTGAAAAGGCATTTGCAAGAACACGGCGCACGTACCGCCGCGCTGATCGTCGAGCCGCTGGTGCAGGGCGCTGCCGGCATGGCCATGCACGACCCGGAATATCTGCGTCTGGCCCGCGCTCTGTGCGACCGTTACGAGGTGCACCTGATCTGCGACGAGATCGCCGTCGGCTGCGGCCGCACCGGCAGCTTTTTCGCGCACGAGCAGGCCGGCATCCGTCCCGATCTGCTGTGCCTGTCCAAGGGCATTTCCGGCGGTTATCTGCCGCTGTCCGTCGTGCTCTGCCGCGACGCTCTCTACGCGGCCTTCCTCGACGACTCGACGGCCCGCGCCTTCCTGCATTCGCATTCCTACACCGGCAATCCGCTGGCCTGCCGGGCGGCGCTGGCGACGCTCGATATCTTTTCCGAGGACGACGTACTCGCCGCCAACCGCATCCGGGCGCAGCAGATCGTCGCCGCGCTGGCACCGCTGGCCGCGCATCCGCAGGTTCGCCATTTACGCCAGCGCGGCATGATCGCCGCTTTCGACGTGGCGACCGACGATCCCCATTTTTCCCGCCGTTTCTACCGCGCCGCGCTGGATAACGAAGCGCTGATCCGGCCGATCGGCAACACCGTCTACTGGATGCCGCCCTACATCGTCGACGCCGCCGAGATCGCCCATCTTGGCGCGGCCACCGCACGGGCGCTGGAATGCGCGCTGGCATGAGCGGCCGGCCCCCGGAGACAAGCGCATGAGCCTCACCGACCGTCTGCACGCGGAACTGGATGAGATCGCCGTTGCCGGCCTGACCCGCCGCCGCCGCGTGCAGACTTCCCCGTGTGGCCGCATCGCCATCGTCGATGGACGCGAGTTGCTCAATTTCGCCAGCAACGACTACCTCGGCCTGGCCGGAGACGCTGATCTGGCCGCCGCCCTGGCCGACGGCGCTGGTCGCTGGGGCGCCGGCAGCGGCGCTTCGCATCTGGTCAGCGGCCATCTCGAACCGCACGAAAAACTGGAAACGGAACTGGCTGCTTTCACCGGCTTTGCCCGAGCACTGACCTTCTCAACCGGCTACCTCGCCAATCTGGCCGTCACCCCGACACTGGCCGGGCGCGGCGCGGCGGTATTCGCCGACAAGCTGAACCACGCCTCGCTGATCGACGCCATGCAATTGGCCAAGGCCAACGGCGCGGAAATCCATCGCTACCCACACGCCGACCTGGTGGCATTGGAACGCCAGTTGGCCGTCAGCACTGCCGCGACCAAGCTCATCGTCAGCGATACGGTATTCAGCATGGACGGCGACCTCGCGCCGCTGCCGCAATTGCTCGAACTGGCCGAGCGTTTCGACGCCTGGCTGGTGCTCGACGACGCCCACGGTTTCGGCGTACTCGGCGAAGGGGGGCGCGGCAGCCTGGCCCATTTCGGCCTGCCGGCGGCTGAGCGCATCCTGCTGATGGGCACCCTGGGCAAGGCCGCTGGCGTCGGCGGCGCTTTCGTCGCCGGATCGGAAACCACCATCGAATACCTGCTGCAAAAAGGGCGCAGCTACATCTTCACTACCGCCGCGCCACCGGCTGTGGCTTGCGCGCTCAGCCACAGCCTGCAACGCATCGCCGCTGGCGACGAGCTGCGCCACCGGCTGTTCGCCCATATCGCCCGCCTGCGCGACGGCGCCGCTGCCTTGCCGTGGCGCCTGCTGCCGTCGGCCACCGCCATCCAGCCGCTGCTCGTCGGCGACAATGCCGCCGCCGTCGCGCTGTCGGCGGCGCTGTGGGAACGCGGCCTGTGGGTGCCGGCGATCCGCCCGCCGACGGTACCGGCCGGCACCGCTCGCCTGCGCCTGTCGCTGTCGGCGGCGCATACGACCGCCGATATCGACCGGCTGCTCGCCACGCTACGGGAGTTACTATGAGACCGCTGTACATCCTGCCCGGCTGGGGCCTCGGTCGCGGTCCGCTGCAAGCCGCCGCCACCGCGCTTGGCGGGACGTTCATCGACCTACCCGGTTACGGCGAGACGCCGCTCGAAGCCGATTTCGATCGGGCTGCGGCCGGCATTGCCGACCGCCTGCCACCCGGTGCCACGCTGACCGGCTGGTCGCTCGGCGCTATGTTGGCACTAGCCATCGCCGCCCGCGCCCCAGCCAAGGTCAGCAAGCTGCTGCTGATCGCCGGCACGCCCAGCTTTGTCCAGCGCGCAGACTGGCCCGACGCGATGTCGCCGGCAACCCTGAGCGAATTCACCGCGGCGATCGCTGCCGATCCGGCGGCCATGCTGCCGCGCTTCGTCGGCGGTTTCAATCGTGGCGACACCCAGGCCAAGGCAGTCACGGCGGAAATACTGCGCCTGGCATCGCCGCTGCCGTCCGGCGACGTACTGGCAACCGGCCTCGGCTGGCTGCGCGATGTCGACCTGCGTGCCGAAGCGCCGCGCGTCACCGCCCCGACGCTGCTGCTTCATGGCGCGGCCGACCCGCTGATGCCGCTGGCCGCCGCTCGGATGCTGGCGGCGCTCATTCCCGGCGCCCGCCTAGCTGTGCTCGACGACTGCGCCCACACCCCTTTCCTGTCGCGTCCGGACGATTTCCTCGACCATGCGCGCGCCTTCGTGCATGGCTAGGCCGCCCAAGAACCGCATCCGTCAGGCCTTCGAGCGCGCCGCGTCGACCTACGATGGCGCTGCCGGCATCCAGCGCGATATCTGCCATGCGCTGCTGGCGACGCTGCCAGATGCCACGCCGCCCGCAGCGCTGCTCGACGCCGGCAGTGGCACTGGCTATGCGCTGCCGTTGCTGGCCAAACGCTTTCCCGCCGCCGAACGCTTCGCCGTCGACCTGTCACCAGCCATGCTGGCGCGCATCGCCACGCCCTGCTGCCGCCTGGTCGGCGATCTCGAACAGTTGCCGCTGGCCACCGCCTGCCTCGACCTCTACTGGTCCAGTCTCGCCGTGCAGTGGTGTGAGTTGTCGCACGTACTAGCCGAAGCCCGCCGCGTGCTACGTCCGGCCGGACGTCTGGCAGTCGCCACGCTCGGCCCGGAAACCTTCAGCGAATTGCGCCAGGCTTTTGCCGGTGTCGACGACTACCGCCACACGCTGGCTTTCCACACACCGGAAGAAATCGCCCGGATGGCCGCCGCGGCCGGCTTTACCGGGATTGCCGTCAGCCGCCAGCGGTATCTGGCTCATTACGCCGATTTCCGCAATTTGCTGCAGGCGGTCAAGGCTATCGGCGCCAACCAGTTGGGCGACGGCCGGCGGCGCAACCTGATGGGCCGCGCCGCCTTTGCCGCCGCCGGAGCCGCCGCTGAAAGCCAACGCACTGCAGCCGGCCTGCCCTTAACCTACGACGTTTTGATTCTGGAGGCCCAGCGATGAAACAGGCTTATTTCCTGACCGGTACCGATACTGAGATCGGCAAGACTTTCGTCACCTGCGCCCTGCTCCACCGCGCCCGCCAACTCGGCCTCACGGCTACCGGCCTGAAGCCGGTAGCCGCCGGCACTGATGCCACCGGCCGCAACGATGACGTCGAAGCCATCCGCGCCGCCAGTAGCATCGAGCTGGCGATCGAGACCATCAATCCTTATTGTTTCGCCGCCGCTATCGCGCCGCATCTGGCTGCCGCCGAGGAAGGACGCGCCATCGCCTTCGCGCCGATCACCACCGCCTGCCGGCGGGCGCAGGAAGCCACCGATTTCGTCGTCGTCGAGGGTGTCGGCGGTTTTCGCGTGCCACTCGGGCCGGACGGCGACAGCGCCGATCTCGCGGCCACCCTCGGTCTGCCAGTGATTCTGGTGGTCGGCATGCGGCTTGGCTGCATCAACCACGCACTGCTCAGTGCCGAGGCCATCGCCGCCCGCGGCCTGACGCTGGCCGGCTGGGTGGCCAACCGCATCGACCCGGCGATGGCGCACTTCGAGGGCAACCTGCAGACGCTGCGGGATTTGCTGCCGGCACCGCTGCTCGGCGTCGTGCCGCACGCGCCGACCGACGGCAGCCGCGGCGCCGCTGCCGCGCTAAGCCTACCCACCCCGACAGAGGGCTAGCACTGCCGCTGGCCAACGCCGACTTCAGACTGGCGCGCCTGCCCGTTCAGATCATTGGTGCTTCTTCGTCGCGGAAACGCTGGCGGATGTCCAGCACCGTATCCCAGCCGGCGAGCAAGGCCTCGACGCACAGTGGATCGAAATGCCCGCCGCGCCCCTCCTCAAGGTAGCGGACGGCCTCCTCCAGCGGCCAGGCGCGCTTGTAGGGACGTTCCGAGGTCAGCGCATCGAATACGTCGGCGACCGCGACGATCCGCCCGAACAGCGGAATCGCCTGCCCTTTCAACTGGTACGGATAGCCGCTGCCGTCGTATTTCTCGTGATGCGAGAGGGCCACCGTGGCGCCGGCGCGCATGATTTCCGAACGGCTTTCCTTGAGCAGTTCATGGCCGAGACGGGCATGTCCCTTCATCACCTCGAACTCCTCCGGCGTCAGCCTGCCCGGCTTGAGCAGGATGTAGTCGGGAATGCCGATCTTACCGACATCGTGCATCGGTGCCGCTTCGAGGATCAGTTTCTGGGTGTCGGTATCGAGACCGAGACCGCGGGCGATGATCCACGAGTAGTGCGCCATGCGCTGGATGTGGGCGCCGGTTTCCGGATCGCGGAACTCGGCCGCCCGCGAGATGCGGAAAATCAACTCACGCTCGCGTTCACGGATTTCCCGGGTGCGCGCCTCAACCAGTTCGCTGAGGTGCTGGGCGCGGTCGGCGAGAAATTTCTGTCCTTGGCGCAGGGACAGCATGTTGCGGACGCGTGCCGAGAATTCGACACGGTCGATCGGCTTGGTCAGAAAATCGTTAGCACCGCCGAGCAGGGCCTCGTAGCGGACATCCTTCTGGTTGTTGGCGGTGACCATCAGGATCGGGATTTCGTCGCGCCCGTGCAGCGCCCGGAAAGCACCGATGAAGCGCAGGCCATCCATGTCCGGCATCATGTAATCGACAATGACCAGATCCGGTACGTGCTCGCGGCACCAGTCGAGGGCCGGCAACGGATTATCGAACAGTACCGGCTGACAGTCCCCGAGCTTGAGCACCAGCGCCTTGATCAGCGTCAGGTTGATGTCGCTGTCGTCAATGATCAGCACGGTGTGCATGGGCGGAGGCAGTAGCGGACGGGAATGCGGCCAAGTATATAATGCCGCGCCATGAAACTACTGTTCGACCTCTTCCCGGTGATCCTTTTCTTCGGCGCCTTCAAGTACGCCGAAAAGCAGCCGGAGTTGGCCGCCGACTGGGTCGCCGCCCTGCTCGGTTCGGCTAGCGTCAGTCCGCAGCAGGCGCCGATCCTGCTTGCCACGGTGGTGGTCATTGCCGCCACCGTCGTCCAGATCGCCTGGGTGCGTTTCCGCCACGGCAAGGTAGACAAGATGCTGTGGTTCAGCCTGCTGCTGGTCGTCGTCTTCGGAGGCATGACATTGATCTTTAAGAACGAAGCCTTCATCAAGTGGAAGCCGACCATCCTGTACTGGGCATTCGCCGGCAGCATGGCGTTCGCCGTCCTGGTCATGAAGAAGAACGCCATCCGCGGCATGCTCGGCGAACAGATGAAACTGCCCGAGGCCGTCTGGGATCGCCTGAACCTCTCCTGGATCGGTTTCTTCACCGTCATGGGCGCGCTCAATCTGATCGTCGCCTTCAACTTCTCAACCGATACCTGGGTCAATTTCAAACTGTTCGGCGGCATGGGCCTGATGCTGCTCTTCATCCTCGCCCAGGGGATGCTGCTGGCGAAATACGTCGAGGAAGACCAATAATGCTTTACGCCATCATCGGCGAGGACCATCCAGGTTCTCTGCAAGCCCGGTTGGCCGCCCGCCCCGCCCATCTCGAACGGCTGCAGGCGCTGCAGGCCGCAGGTCGCCTGGTGCTGGCCGGCCCCTGCCCGGCGATCGACTCGCCCGATCCCGGTCCGGCGGGCTTCTCGGGTAGCATCATCATCGCCGAGTTCGCCTCGCTGGCCGACGCCCGCGCCTGGGCCGACGCTGACCCCTACGTCGTCGCCGGCGTCTATGCCGACGTCGCCGTCAAACCATTCAATAAAGTCCTGCCGGCCTGATGGCGAAAAGTCGTCTATGATGCTGCTGGCGATCCGATGCCTAGCCGTGCCCATGCGTTGAGCATCGACACTCGCCCCCCGACCAAGTACAATTTTTGTTTCCCTCACTCGAAGGACATTACATGCACAAGATCTCCCGTCTGGCTGCCCTGCTCGTCGCCGGCGCCATCGTTTCCACTCCGCTCTTGGCCCAGAACAAAACCTTCGTCACCGTCAACGGCCAGCCGGTCTCGCAGTCCGCCTACGACGCTTTCCTCTCCGAACAAAAAGCCCAGGGCGCTCAGGACGGCCCGGAACTGCAGAACGCCGTGCGCGAAGAGTTGATCCGCCGCGAACTGCTGGCGCAGGAAGCCAAGAAGCGCGGCCTGGACAAGAAGGATACGGTGCCCGGCCAGATTGAGCTGGCCAAGCAGGCCGTGCTGATCCGCGCCTACCTGACCGATTACGTGCGCGCCAACCCGATCACCGAGGACCGCCTGAAGGCCGAATACGAAAAAATCAAGGCCAACATCGGCGGGACCGAATACAAGGTCCGCCACATCCTGGTCGAGAAGGAAGACGAGGCCAAGGCGATCATCGCCAAGCTCGACAAGGGCGAGAAATTCTCGGAACTGGCCAAGCAGTCGAAGGATCCGGGTTCCCGCGACAACGGCGGCGATCTCGGCTGGAACTCGCCGGCCGCCTACGTCCCGCCATTCGGCGAGGCGCTGCCCCAACTGAAGAAGGGCGAATACACCAAGACCCCGGTGAAGACCGACTTCGGTTACCACGTGATCCAGGTGGAAGACTCGCGTCCCTCCAGCCCGCCGCCGTACGAGCAGGTCAAGCCGCAACTGCAACAGCGCGCCAGCCAGCAGCAGATCGAGCAACTGGTCAAGGATCTGCGCGCCAAGGCCAAAGTAAACTAAGCCTGACTAGGCCGCTCGCCACCATGCCCACCGCACGGGAATCCGATGCCCACCCGCCGGTGGGCATTTCTTTTAGCCGGAACGAGCCGTGTTCGAGCATCTAAAAAAGCTGTTCGCCGGCCCACCGCAGGCTATGCCGCCGCGCCGTGCGACAGCACCGGCCATGACTGCAGCGGTGGAAGGTGGCACCGTCTTCCTCCGCCGCGATGCTGTATTCAACCGTCAGGGCCAACTGGCCGGCCATCTGTTTCGCACTGGCGACACGCTGTCGGCCACGGCCCGGCAAACCGATAGCGCCTTGCTGGCCGCCCTGAATGCCAGCCCGGAAGCCTGGAACGCCGGCCTGGCATTCGTCCCGCTCAGTTCGGCCAGCCTCGACCTGGCGGCGGTGGACGAACTGCGCAGCGCCAACCTGGTCCTGTTGCTCGATCTGGCCCCTGTCGCCAGGGGCGCACCAGACACGGCGCTAGGCGACCGGATCGAAGCGCTGCGCCAGCGCGGCATCGCCATCGCTTTGTTCCGCCAGCCGAAGCATCCAAGCTTCAGCGAGATCATCCACCTCGCCGACTACGGCGCCATCGATGTCGCCGCTACCGAGCCCAGCCTGATCCGCGATTTCTCGGCGGCCTTCCGCGCCGGCCGGCACGACCAGCCGGCCGGCCTGTTCGCCGCCGGCATCGAGACGATCGACGAATATCGCCTCTGCCACCTGTGGCATTTCGATTATTTCCACGGCAGCTTCGCCGCCCAGACGCTACAACACGCCGAAGAGACTGCCACCGACCCGCACAAGATGCAGTTGCTGCACGTGCTGCGCCTGGTCCAGAGCGACGCCGAGACAGCGGAGATCGCCGCGGCGCTACGGCAGGATCCGCCGCTGGCCTTCCGCATCCTGCGCTACCTCAATTCGCCGCTGCTCGGCCTCGACCATCGCGTCGAGTCGCTATCGCAGGCCCTGACCATTCTCGGCCGGCAACGCCTGATGCGCTGGCTGGCCGTGCTGCTGTTCTCGGTGCGTGAACCCGCTGTCGGCGACTGGTTACTGATCGAAAGCGCCCTGACCCGCGGCCGCCTGATGGAGTTGCTGGGCGATCGAGTGCTACCCGGCCAGCCGGCCGACGCGCTGTTCCTGACTGGCATATTCTCCTGTCTTGAGCAGTTGCTGCGCCGGCCGCTGACCGAATTGCTCGACGAAATACCGCTGGCCGAGGACGTCCGCGCCGCCCTGCTGCGCGGCGATGGCCCCTATGCATCGCTGCTGACCCTGGTCGAAGCCGCCGAGGCCTTCGATCACGCGCGCATCGCCTACTGCGCCAACGCCCTCGCCGTCCCGGCCGACGTCGTCAACCGCGCCTTGTTGGCCGCCACCGCCTGGGCCAGCGAGGTTTCCGAGCATTGGGACTAGTACCTCGTTTCACCAAAAATTTGATGAAACGAAGTACCAGGCTTCCATCGCCGGGCAAAATTGATACAGGTGAATGCCGGATCGGCGGCCGCCGGCTAGAGTCCGACAGCATGAGACTGCCTTGCCTGCTGCTACTCGCCGCCTTGTGCCTACCACTGCCGCTGGGTGCCGTGCAACCGCTGCAGCCTTGGCTCGACGTAGCCGCTCCCGGCAGCGTGCTGAAGCTGCCGCCCGGTATTTATAGCGGGCCGGCGCTGATCAACAAGGCGCTGACTCTCGACGGCGACGGCCAGGTGGTAATCGACGCCGGCGGCAAGGGCACGGTACTAACCGTGCGCGCCGACCGGGTCACGCTACGCGGCCTGACCTTGCGCAACAGCGGCGATTCGCACGATTCCCTCGACAGCGGCCTGATGGCCGAAGGGAATGAGCTGCTGATCGAGAACAACGTGATCGAGGAAGTGTTGTTCGGCATTTCCCTACACCGCAGCAACAACGGTGTCGTCCGCGGCAACCGTATCCGCTCGCGCAAGGAGGCCGACCCGGCCGACCGTGGCGACGGCCTGCGCTTGTGGTACAGCAGCGGCAACCGCATCGAAGACAACGACATCGCCCACATCCGCGACATCACCGTCAGCAACGCACCACGTAATCGCTTCGTCGGCAACCAGGTGCGCGACAGCCGGCGGGCGATGAGCCTGCTGTTCGCCCCACGCACCCTGATCGAGGATAACCTGTTCGAACGCAACGCCACCGGCGTGACCGTACTCAATTCCGACGGCCTGGTGATCCGCGGCAACCGCATCCGGCACGCGATGGAGGCCTCCGGCGCCGGCGTCGCGCTCAAGGAAACCACGGCGGCGCTGGTCCAGGGCAATGAGATCGTGCATTGCGCCCACGGCATCATGGCCGACTCGCCGATGCATCCGCTCAACCGCATCGTCTTCGTCGATAACGTGGTCGCCCACAACGTCACCGGCGTGTATTTCTACGGCGCCAAGGGTGGCCACATGGCGATCGGCAACAGCTTCCTGAACAACCTGTGGCCAGTGATCATCATCGGCGACGGCGACCCGATGAACGATGTCTGGTGGGGCAACTACTGGGACAGCTACGAGGGTTTCGACCGCGACGGCGACGGCTTTGGCGACCAGCCGTACGAGTTGTACGCCTGGGCCGACCGCATCTGGATGGAAACGCCGGCGGCGCGTTTCTTCAGAAATTCGCCGGTGCTTGAACTACTCGATTTCCTCGAACGCCTGGCCCCCTTTGCGGCACCGACGCTGATCCTGCGCGACCCGGCACCACGCATGCGCCGCTCACCCTAGTGTGGGCGCACTACACTAACCAGTCGCGCATATCCTCGATCAAGTCGTCGACCGCCCCCAGCGACAGGCCGAACAACTGGCAGGCATAGGGCAAGGCCTTGTTCCATTCCTGGTAGACATGATCGCCGGCCTGTAGGCGGATGATGTGCTCGGCCAGCACGGTGACGGCAATCAGCATCCGCGAGGTCGGTGACAACAGGCCCGCTGTATCGAACGCGGCATAGTCGTGGTGGTACAGCACGGCATTGGCCACTTCGGCCGGCAGGCGCCAGCGGCGGGCGAGAAAGTAGCCGACGACGGCATGGTTGGTGCCGAGATGCCGGTCCTCGACGTCGGTAAAGCACCGCTCCTCGCAGGCATTGGCCTCGGCCAGCACGGTGCGGACCTCGGGGAAACGCTTCATCAACAACGGGATGCCGCAATCGTGGAACAGCCCGAAGGTGTAGGCCACGTCGGGACGGACACAGCGCAGGCGGCGGGCCAGTTCGGCCGATAGCCGCGCGGTCAGGGCCGAGGTTTCCCAGAAGCGCTCCATCGGCGCGGACGCACCGCCGGACAGAGAGGCTTTCAGGAGCTGCGAAACAACCAGATTGAACACCTGCCGGGTACCGAGAATGTTCAGCGCCTGGGCAATGGAACCGATCTTGTTGTTGCCGAAGGCCGGGGAATTGGCCACCAACATCACATGTCCGGCAAGGGCCACGTCCTGACCGATCAAACGAGCGATTTCTCGCTGGTCCGTGTCTTTCTCCAGTTCCCGCTGGATATCCACCAAAATCGCCGGACAAGGCGGAATGTCGATTCCGTTTAACTGTTTTTCCAACTGCAACTGCTGTTCGTCGCTCACCGCACTCATTGAATAAACTCCAAAGGCTGGACGGGAGCTTGTCGGCTACCCGCGTCGGCGTGAATAACGCGGAAATTATAGTTGATAGGCTTCGCCGCCGCCCTGCAAGGTCAACTCGACCACCCGCCGCGTCAGGTGCGGGGCGAATAGCTCGATCAGGTCGTAATCATGGCGGCGCAGGTAGGTGCCGCGGCGCAAGGCCAGGCGGGTGATATTCGACTCGAACAGATGGCTGGCATCGAGGGCCGCCAGGCCGCTGTCGCGCTGCTCGTCGACAGCCAGTGCCGAGATGATGCCAAGGCCGAGGCCGAGGCCGACGTAGGTCTTGATTACGTCGGCATCGAGCGCGGTCAGCACGATGTTCGGCGTCGCGTCGATGCGCTCGAAGGCTCGATTGATCCGCGAGCGCCCGGCAAACGCCGTGTCGTAGGTGATCAGTGGCCACTTGACCAATTCTTGCAACGACAACGGTTGCTGCAGTATCGGGTGAGCACTCGGCGCAATCACGCAATGGCTCCACTGGCGGACCGGCAGCGTGATCAGTTGCGGATACTGATCGAGCGCCTCGGTGGCGATACCGATGTCGGCGTCGCCGGCCAGCACCCATTCGGCAATCTGCGTCGGGCTGCCCTGGTGCATTTCCAGTTTGACGCCAGGATGGCGGGCGATGAAATCGCGGACTACGACCGGCAGCGCATAGCGAGCCTGGGTGTGGGTCGCCGCCAACACCAGGCGGCCGCTGTCGCCGGCCGAGAAATCGGCGCAGGCGCGCTTGAGATTCTCCGCTTCGGCAAGAATGCGCTCGGCGATCGTCAGCACCGTCCGCCCCGGTTCGGTGACGCCGGTGAAGCGCTTGCCGCTGCGCTCGAAGATGGTTATCCCGAGTTCATCCTCCAGCAGCTTGACCTGCTTGGAGATGCCCGGCTGCGAGGTGTACAGCGATTCCGCCGCCTCCGAGACATTGAGCCCCTGGCGCCGGATCTCGACGATGTAACGCAATTGCTGAAGTTTCATGGTGAAAGGCGCGAGGTGGGTTGCCGATCATTATCGCCGGCCGACAACTCATCGCCCGCAATTAATAACCCAAAGTTATACCAATCTAACCCAATATTCTTTTTGATACAAATGGCCGCTGCTAGGATACGCGCCATGTACCAATACGATGCCATCGACCGCCAGTTGGTCAACGAGCGCGTCGCCCAGTTCCGTGACCAGGTCCGGCGCTGGCGGTCGGGCGAGTTGAGCGACGATGAATTCCGTCCGCTGCGTCTGCAGAACGGCCTCTACATCCAGCGCCAGGCGCCGATGTTCCGCATCGCCGTGCCCTACGGCATGCTGAGTTCGACGCAATTGCGCACCCTGGCCCGCGTCGCCCGCCAGTACGACCGTGGCTACGGCCATTTCACGACCCGCCAAAACCTGCAACTCAACTGGCCGAAGATCGAGGATGTGCCCGACATCCTGGCCGAACTGGCGGCGGTCGACATGCACGCCATCCAGACTTCCGGCAACTGCGTGCGCAACATCACCACCGATCCATTCGCCGGCGTTGCCGCCGACGAAATCATCGACCCGCGCCCGCTGGCCGAGATTCTCCGCCAGTGGTCTACCTTCCACCCGGAATTCACCTTCCTGCCGCGCAAATTCAAAATCGCCATTTCCGGCACGCGGGAGGACCGCGCCGTCACCTGGTTCCACGACATCGGCCTGCATCTGAAACAGGAGAACGGCGAAATTGGCTTCACCGTGATCGTCGGCGGCGGCTTGGGTCGCACGCCCATCCGTGGCCAGGTAGTGCGCGAATTCCTGCCCTGGCAGCACATCCTCAGCTACTGCGAGGCGATCCTGCGCGTCTACAACCGCTTCGGACGACGCGACAACGCTTTCAAGGCGCGCATCAAGATCCTCGTCCAGGCGCTTGGCGTCGAGGAATTCACCCACCAGGTCGAAGCCGAGTGGGCACACGGCAAGGACGGCCCGGCAACCATTACCCAGGCTGAATACGACCGCGTCGCCGCACATTTCGCGGCACCGGCTTATCACCCCGCCACCGTCGAGGACGCCGCCTTCGCCCGGCACCGCCAAGAAAATGCCGCCTTCGCCCGCTGGCTGGAACGGTGTACGCACCCGCACCGCGTTGCCGGCTATCGCGCCGTGACCTTGTCGCTGAAGAAGCACGGCGTGCCGCCGGGCGACATCTCCTCGGATCAGATGGACATCGTCGCCGACCTGGCCACTCACTTCAGCTTCGGCGAACTGCGCATCGCGCACGAGCAGAACATCATCCTGGCCGACGTCCGCGAAGCCCACCTCTACGCCCTGTGGCTGACCGCCCGGGGCGCCGGCCTGGCGACGCCGAACATCGGCCTGCTGACCGGCATCATCTGCTGCCCGGGCGGCGATTTCTGCGACCTCGCCAACGCCAAGTCCATCCCCATCGCCAATGCCATCCAGCAACGTTTCGACGACCTCGATTATCTGTTCGACATCGGTGAAATCGACCTCAACATCTCCGGCTGTATGAATGCCTGCGGCCATCATCACATCGGCCACATCGGCGTGCTCGGCGTGGACAGGAACGATGCCGAGTTCTACCAGGTCACGCTGGGCGGCCGCCAGGGCAACGACGCCCGACTCGGCAAAGTGATCGGCCCCGCCTTCCCGGCCGAGGAAATGCCGGAGGTGGTGGCCAAGATCATCCAGGTCTATATCGACCACCGCCATGCCGAGGAGCGTTTCATCGACACTTTCGATCGCATCGGCATCACCCCGTTCAAGGATCGCGTCTACGCAGGCCGCGCCCACGGTAAGGCCAAAACAGCAGCAATGGAGGTCGCCTGATGGTGCAACTGATCAAGGACCACGCCATCCAGGCCGACACCTGGCAGACATTTGCCTTGGCCGAGGACCAGTACGCCGAAATGGCACCCCTGCCGGCGGGGGACACGATCTTCCCGCTCGTCGTGTGGCAGGCGCGCCAGGCCGAAATCAGCGAACGCGGCGGGCGTATCGGCCTGCTGCTGCAACCCGGCGAACGGGTCGAGGACATCGCCAACGACCTCGTCCACTTCAGCCTCATCGCCATCAATTTTCCGAAATTCGTCGACGGTCGCGGCTACTCAACGGCCAGCCTGCTACGCCAGCGCTACAACTTCCAGGGCGAACTGCGCGCCGTCGGCGAGGTGCTGCATGACCAGTTGTTCTTCATGCGCCGTGTCGGCTTCGACAGTTACCAACTCAAGGACGGCAAGGACGCGACCCAGGCGTTGGCCGCCGGCTTCTCCCCCTTCAGCGACAGCTACCAAGCCTCGACCAGCCAGCCGCAACCCTATTTTCGTCGCCGCGCCTGAACCGTCATGACACCGAATCGACTCAACATTACGCCCGAGCTGAGTGCCAGCGTCGCCGCCAAGACAGCCCAGGTCGCCGCTCTCCTCCACGAAATTGCCGAGGACTGGTCGCCAGCCGTTTTCGCCAACAGCCTCGGCGCCGAAGACATGGTACTGACCGACCTGATCGTCAAACACAAGCTATCGATCGAAATCTTCAGCCTCGACACCGGCCGCCTGCCGCTCGAAACCTACGACCTGATGGCCGAAGTGCAGAAACACTACGGCCTCAAGCTGAAAATCTACTTTCCACAAGCCAGTGCAGTTGAAAACTACGTGCGCGACCACGGCATCAACGCCTTCTACGACTCGGTGGCGCTCAGGAAAGCCTGTTGTCACATCCGCAAGGTCGAGCCGCTACGCCGCGCCCTGGCCGGCAAACGCGCCTGGATTACCGGCCTGCGCGCCGAACAGGCCGCCACCCGCGGCAACCTGGCGGTACACGAAGCCGACGAAAGCAACGGCCTGGAAAAATTCAACCCGCTCGCCGACTGGCGCGAGAAGGAAATCTGGACCTACATCCAGCACAACGGCGTGCCCTACAACGCCCTGCACGACAAGTTCTACCCCAGCATCGGCTGCGCGCCCTGCACCCGCGCCATCACACCCGGCGAAGACATCCGCTCCGGCCGCTGGTGGTGGGAAACGCCGGAATCCAAAGAGTGTGGGCTGCACGTGAAGGGGTAACACTCGGGATTTCGTCGTAGGCTAACTTCGCGCAGCGAACGTTGAGCCGCGTAGCAACGGCCGAAGACTATAGGCTTACGACGCAGCAAATCAGTCGAGCGTGCGGCGGAAACGCTTGAGTCCGATGACCAATACGACAGCGATGAAGATCAGCAAGGGCCAAAGATGCGGCCAGAGGTCGGCAATGCCGTTGCCTTTGAGCATGACGCCGCGCGCGATACGCAGGAAGTGCGTCAAGGGTAGCGCCTCGCCGATCGTCTGCGCCCAGACCGGCATGCCACGGAACGGGAACATGAAGCCCGAGAGCAGAATCGAGGGCAGGAAGAAGAAAAACGTCATCTGCATCGCCTGCATCTGACTGCGCGCGATCGTCGAAACCGTGATGCCGACAAATAGATTGGCGCTGATGAAAGTCATCACGCCGAGAATCAACAGCGCCGGGTTGCCGACGAAAGGCACATTGAACAACAGCCGCGCCGCAGTCAGGATGACGCAGACCTGCACGGCGCCGATGACGATGTAGGGCAGGATCTTGCCGACCATCACTTCCAATGGCCGCACCGGCGTGGCAAGCAGGTTTTCCATCGTGCCGCGCTCGACTTCGCGCGTGATGCCGAGCGCGGTCATCATGATCATCGTCATCGTCAGGATCACGCCCATCAGGCCCGGCACGACGTTGTAGGAGGTGACCCCGTCCGGGTTGTAGCGACGCTGGATCACCAGATCGAACGGCGGCTGGCCTGGCGCAAGCTTGGCGAGCGGCCCCGTCAGGTCGTAGCGCAGCACTGTGTTGGCAAGCTGCTGCACGGCGGCGATGGCGTTGCCGGTGGCGGAAGGATCGGTCGCATCGGCGGCGATAAGCAATTGCGGCCGCTCGCCGCGCAGCAGACGGCGCGAGAAATCGGCCGGAATCGTCACCGCGAATTGCACGCTGCCTTCGGCCAGCATCGTGTCGGCATCGCTGTCGCGCGCGCTCGTCGAGATCACATCGAAATAGCCGCTATTCACCAGGCCGCTGACGATGCTGCGCGCAAAAGGGCTTTGCTCATGCGCAACGACAACTGTCGGCAAATGCTTCGGATCGCCGTTGATCGCGTAGCCGAACAGCGTCAGCTGAATGATCGGAATGCCGACCATCATCGCGAAGGTCAAACGGTCGCGCATGAGCTGGATGAATTCCTTGAGCATCACCGCGTAGAGACGCGCGAAGGAGAAACGCTCAGGCACGTTTGTCGCTCCCCGCGAAGTTGTCGCGCGACTGGCTCATGAGCTGAATGAACACGTCTTCAAGTTGCGGCGCGGATTGCTCCCAGTGCAGATCCGTGCGTTGCCGGAAGGGGGCGATCGCCGTTGCCAGCTTCGCGCCATCGATACCGCTGACATGCAGGTCGTTACCGAAACGCGTCAGCATATCGACGCCCGCTTTACCTTCGAGTTCGCGCACCAGCGCATTGACGCCGGAGCCGCCGACGCGCCAGGTTTCGAAGCCGCTCGCTGCGATCAGCTCGGCAGGCGTGCCCAGTGTCAGCAAACGCCCGTAGGCGATGTAGCCAAGGCGATGACAGCGTTCGGCCTCGTCCATGTAGTGCGTCGAGACGAGAACCGTGATGCCGTCCGCCGCGAGTTTGTGAATCTCTTCCCAAAAATCGCGCCGCGCCTTCGGGTCGACGCCGGCAGTCGGCTCGTCGAGCAAAAGCAGACGCGGTTCGTGCAGCATGCAGGCGGCAAGCGCCAAGCGCTGCTTCCAACCGCCCGAGAGACTGCCGGCAAGCTGTTTGGCGCGGTCTTGCAGGCCGAGGCGTTCGATGGCGCCAGCGATCCGCTCGGCACGCCGGTCCATGCGGTAAACACGGGCGATGAAGTCGAGGTTCTCGCGAATCGTCAGATCCTCGTAGAGCCCGAAGCGCTGCGTCATATAGCCGACTTCGCGCTTGATCGCGGCCGATTCGCGCAGGATGTCGTAGCCTAGCGTATGGCCGCTGCCGCCATCAGGCGTCAGCAGGCCGCACATCATGCGGATCGTTGTCGTTTTGCCGCTGCCATTCGGACCAAGAAAGCCGAAAACCTCGCCCTGCTCGACACGCATCGAGAGATGGTCGACAACCGTTTTGTCGCCATAGCGTTTGGTCAGATCCTGCACATCGACCGCAGGGGCGCTGGTTTCATTCACTTTGCCGTGCCTATCCACACATCGACCGGCTGACCCGGACGCAAACCCTGCGGATCGAGCGGGTACGCTTCGACGAGGAACACCAGCTTGGCGCGGTTCTCTTTGCTGTAAATGACCGGCGGAGTGAACTCGGCCTGCGAAGCGATGAAGGCCACGCGCGCATCGCGCGGCGCGCCGCAGCCATCGCACGACACTTTGACGATATCGCCCTGGCGTACTTCGGGCAAACGCGCCTGCGGCACATAAAAGCGCAGCTTGATATTGCCGGGCGGCAACAGGCTGACGACCGGCGAGCCGGCCGGCACCCATTCGCCGACGCGGAAAAGCGTGTCATCGACACGCGCCGCGACCGGGGCAGCGACCTGCTTTTGGGCAAGCAGCCAGGCGCTTTGCGCTAGCGCAGCCTGGGCGGCCTGGCTCGCCGCAGCGGCCGCAGCGCGCTGGTCATTGCGCGCGGCCAAGTGCGCGACGCGCAGTTGCGCTTCGGCCTCGGCGAGCTGGGCCTTGCCGCTGCGGACTTTTTCGCTTTGCGCATCAAGCCCGGCGGGGCTGATGAACTTCGCGGCAGCCAGGCTCTGTTGCCGCGCCAGATCGTTTTCCGCCAGTTTTAGCGCGGCACGCGCCGCGTCCACCTGGGCAACAACGGCGGCAATTTCGTCCGGCCGTCCACCTTTGGACAAGTCTCTCGCTTGCGCTTCGCTTTGCGCGAATTTGGCGGCGGCTTCGTCGCGCGCGGCGATTTCGTTATCCTGATCGAGCGCAAACAATTTCGCGCCCAGCTCGACTTCGCTTCCCTTGACGACCGACAGTTCAACCAGGCGCCCCCCATAGGGCGCGGCCACCCGGACGAAATCCGCCTCGACGTAACCGGGCAAGATGCCATCGCTGTTGGCGCCGCAGCCAGCCAATGCCAGCAAGAGAAAAAAGCGGTACTTCATCGAGATTCCTCCCGCCGAGCGTGCAAAGCCATCAGGCCCATCTAACTGAATGCGGAAACATTGGGCTGCAAAACGCCTGTAAAGACCGTGGAAACCGCTTCCAATCCCCGTCTATTCATATGAGAAAGCAAGTGCTCACATGGGATGGAACGCGTATTACAGGCGCTGAAAGGTCACGCCACCTTGTTGAAGGTATTGATGACAAGATCCCGTTCGGTCAGAGCCTGAATCTTGGGAACCAAATCCACGAAATGAGGCGTCTGAAAATGCGCATCCAAAGCCGCCTGACTCTCCCATTCTTCGATAAACGCTATATGGGTATCTTTTTCCGGATTTTGGCAAAGCTCATAACTGATACAGCCTTTTTCTTTCCTGGTTTCCACGACCAGCGCCTTGGCCAGGGTCAGGGCCTTTTCCACTTCTCCGTTCCTGAAGAAGAACTGCGCGACAACTTTAAGCATATTGAATTCTCCCCTCGTTGAGTGCTATTCGAGCCTGCGCAGACTAGCACACAGGGTCGCGCAATCGCATGGATGATCAGCGGCTGCCTGCCCGCTCCCCACGCCTGATTTTTCCTCCACCGCCGGGCGCGGTATAGTCCGCCCCCGGTCATTTTTCCCCGCCGCCCGCGCCATGCCTTTACCCCGCCTCGACCCCGCCGCCTACCCGGCGCAACTCGCCGCCAAGGTCGCCCGCTTCCAGGCCGATTTCGCCGCCTTCGCCCTGCCCGAGCCGGCGGTATTCGCCTCGGCACCGTTGCACTACCGGCTGCGCGCTGAGTTCCGTGCCTGGCAGCACGGAGAGGTCTTCGATTACGCCATGTTCGACCCGGACAATCCGCGCCAGCCGGTGCTGATGGCCGATTTCCCGGCCGCCGACGCCGCCATCTGCGCACTGATGCCGCGCCTGCGCGCCGCCATCCTGGCCGACGAGGCGCTGCACCGCCGGCTTTTCGGCGTCGAGTTCCTGGCCACCTTGAGCGGCGAGATGCTGGTCACCCTGATCTACCACCGCCCACTCGACGCCGCTTGGGAAGAAGCGGCGCACCGCCTAGCCGCAGCCTTGAAGATCGGCCTGATCGGCCGCAGCAAGGGGCAAAAGATCGTGCTCGAGCGCGACTGGGTACTCGAACAGTTCGAACTGGACGGCCGCACGCTGCGCTACCAGCAGTTCGAAGGCAGCTTCAGCCAACCCAACGGCGAGGTGAACCGGCACATGCTCGGCTGGGCTCGCGCCCAGGCCGCCGGGTTGGGTGGCGACTTGCTCGAACTTTATTGCGGCAACGGCAACTTCACCGTCGCCCTGGCGCCGCAATTCGGGCGGGTGTTGGCCACCGAGGTCAGCAAGCCCTCGGTACGGGCGGCGCAATACAACCTGGCCGCCAACGCCGTCGGCAATGCCGCCATCGTGCGCATGGCCAGCGAGGAAATCAGCGCCGCCCTGGCCGGCCGCGAGGACTTCCAGCGCCTCGAGGAGATCGACCTGACCGGCTACCGTTTCTCGACCCTGTTCGTCGACCCGCCGCGTAGCGGGCTGGACCCGGCGACGCTGGAACTGGCGCGCGGTTTCGACCACATTCTGTACATTTCCTGCAATCCGCGGACCTTGCACGACAACGTCGCCGCCCTGCACGACACGCACGAAATCGCCGCCGCCGCGGCCTTCGACCAGTTCCCCTACACCGATCACTTGGAAACCGGCCTACTGTTGCGCCGACGCTGAACGCACGACAGCGGCCGAACCGGGCCGGCCGGCGGAAAAGGTCGGTGCCCGGCCAGATAAATGACAACGGAAAATTCAGCCGCTACCAGCCCGAAACCGGCTGCTGGCATGCCGTGACGACCAATGTCCTGCCTGTCGGATACAGGCGGCGTCAACCATAAAAAATTTGAATACAAGCTCTTAATTTCTAACTGAAATCCATCCGTCGTCGGTTAGACTCGGGAGATGGCCCTGCTCCTGATCGTTTTACTCCCCTTCATCGGCAGCCTGTGCGCAGCACTCCTCCCCACCAATGCGCGTAACGCGGAAGCCTGGCTGGCGGGAATCATCGCGCTGACGGTGGCGCTGCTGACCGCCGCTCAGTATCCGCAACTGGCCGTAGACGGCGTGTTGCGCCTGACCATCCCGTGGTCGCCGACCCTCGGTCTCGATTTTCAGTTGCGCATGGATGGCTACGCTTGGCTGTTCGCCATGCTGGTTGCCCTAATCGGTACGCTGGTGGTCATTTACGCCCGCTACTACATGTCGCCGGCCGACCCGGTGCCGCGCTTCTTTTCCTTCTTCCTGGCCTTCATGGGCACCATGCTCGGCGTCGTGCTCTCCGGCAATCTGCTGCAGCTGGCGATGTTCTGGGAACTGACCAGCCTTGCCTCGTTCATGCTGATCGCCTATTGGCACCATCGCAGCGACGCCCGCACCGGCGCCCGGATGGCGCTGACCGTGACCGGTATAGGCGGCTTGGCACTGCTCAGCGGCGTCCTGCTGATTGGCCACATTGTCGGCAGCTACGACCTCGACGCGGTGCTGGCCGCCGGCGAGCAGATCAAGGCGCACGCTTGGTATCCGACGATCGTCGGCCTGGTCGCCGTCGGCGCGCTGTCCAAGAGCGCCCAGTTCCCCTTCCATTTCTGGTTGCCGCACGCGATGGCGGCGCCAACCCCGGTGTCGGCCTACCTGCACTCGGCGACCATGGTCAAGGCCGGCGTTTTCCTGCTCGCCCGGCTATGGCCGGTGCTCGCCGGCAGCGACCTGTGGTTCTGGCTGATCGGCGGCGCCGGCCTGTGTACGCTGCTGATCGGCGGTTATCTGGCGCTGTTCCAGAACGACCTGAAGGGCGTGCTGGCCTATTCGACCATCAGCCACCTCGGCCTGATTACCCTGCTGCTCGGCATGAACAGCGAACTGGCCCTGGTCGCCGCCGTCTTCCACATGGTCAATCACGCCACTTTCAAGGCTTCGCTGTTCATGGCCGCCGGCATCGTCGACCATGAAACGGGCACGCGCGACATCAACCGCCTGTCCGGCCTCTACCGGGCCATGCCGATCACCGCCACACTGGCCATGGTGGCCGCCGCCGCGATGGCCGGCGTGCCGTTGCTCAACGGTTTTTTGTCGAAGGAAATGTTCTTCGCCGAAACCATATTCGCCGAACGCACGGAATGGCAGCGTCTGCTGTTGCCGCTGGCGGCAACCATGGCCGGCATGTTGAGCGTCGCCTATTCGCTGCGTTTCGTGCACCAGGTGTTTTTCGGCGAACCCGCCACCGACCTGCCGCACCAGCCGCATGAGCCAACGTACTGGATGCTGCTGCCGAGCGCGCTGCTGGTCGCCGTCTGCCTGCTGGTCGGCATTCTGCCGGCGGCCACCGTCGGCCCCTTCCTGCGCACGGCGACCGATTCCCTGCTCGGGGCGTCCGCGCCGAGCTACAGCCTGGCCGTCTGGCACGGCCTCAACTTGCCGCTGTACATGAGCCTGACCGCCCTGATGGGCGGCGTCATGCTTTATCTGCCCTTCATCGGCCGGAACAGCGAGCGCATCCCAGTGCTTGGAGCCCTCGACGGCAAGCAGGCCTTCAACTGGCTGCTCGGTGCGATCACCGACCTCGCCGGCTGGCTGCTTGCCCACCTGACTTCGCCGCGCCTGCAAGTCCAGTTGCTGGTGATCCTATTGGTCGTCATCGGCGGTAGCCTGCTGCCCTTCGTCGACGGCCCGCTGCGCTTCGGCAAGCAGTCGACGATCGAGCTCGATCCGGCCTTCGCCTTGTTGTGGATCGTCGGCGCGGTCTGCGCCGTGGCAGCCGCCTGGCAGGCCAAGCTGCACCGCCTGGCGGCGCTGATCCTGGCCGGCGGCGCGGGTCTGGCGACGAGTCTGACCTTCGTCTGGTTCTCGGCTCCCGACCTGGCGCTGACGCAACTGGCGGTGGAGGTGGTCACCGCCGTGCTGATCCTGCTCGGCCTACGCTGGCTACCGCGGCGCGATAAGCGCTATCGCGAGGGCAAGAGAGAACCACTACGCGCCCATCTGCGCCGCCTGCGCGACTTGCTGGTGGCAGTCGCCGGCGGTGGCGGCATCGCCGCGCTGGCCTACGCCATCCTGACCCGCCCGACCGTCGACGGCATCGCGCCCTTCTTCGTCGAGCAAGCGCTGCCACAGGGCGGCGGGCTCAACGTGGTCAACGTGATCCTGGTCGATTTCCGTGGCTTCGACACCTTTGGCGAAATCACCGTGCTGGCCATTGTCGCGCTGACGGTGTTCGCGCTGCTGCGGCGCTTCCGGCCAGCACCGGAAAGCGTCGCGCTACCCGCCCAGCAGGTTGAACAGGATACTGGCACGCGCGCGCCGGACCTCGCCGCTGGCCTGCCGACCGGCTACCTGATGCTGCCCGCCGTGCTGGTCCGCCTGCTGTTGCCGATGGCCATGTTGATTTCGCTGTTCTTCCTGCTGCGCGGCCACAACACACCGGGCGGCGGCTTTGTCGGCGGCCTGGTGTTCGCCACCGCGATCATTCTGCAGTACATCGTCGGCGGCACGCAGTGGGTCGAATCCCGCCTGCGCATCCACCCCCTGTACTGGATCGCCATCGGTCTGCTCGCCGCCGCCGCGGCCGGCGTCACCGCCGGCCTGGTCAACGATCCTTTCCTGACCGCCGAATCCTGGCACGCCAGCCTGCCGCTGCTTGGCGACATTCACTTGTCGACGGTGCTGCTGTTCGACGTCGGCGTCTACATGCTGGTGGTCGGCGCCACCGTGCTGATGCTGGTGGCCATCGCCCACCAGTCGCTGCGCAGCCTGCCGCGGAAAAGCGAAGCCGAAGGAGCACCTTAATGGAACTGACGCTTTCGCTTGCCATCGGCATCATGGCCGGTTCCGGCATCTATCTGGTCCTGCGCCCGCGCACCTTCCAGGTCATCATCGGCCTATCGCTGCTGGCCTACGCCGTCAACCTGTTCATCTTTGCCATGGGCCGCCTGCGCCTCGGCGCGCCACCGGTGATCACGCCGGGATTGGGCAGCGATCCGGCGCTGTACACCGATCCGCTGCCGCAGGCCCTGGTGCTGACGGCCATCGTCATCGGCTTCGCCACCACTGCGCTATTCCTCGTCGTGCTGCTCGCCTCGCGTGGTTTGAGCGACACCGACCACGTCGACGGCCGCGAGCCGGAGGAGGAATGATGGGAATCCGCAAGGCATGAGCAACTGGCTGCAACACCTGCCCATCCTGCCGATCCTGGTGCCGATGCTGACCGGGGCGCTACTGCTGCTGTCGAGCGACAGCCGGCACGGGCCGCGCATCGCCCTGTCGCTGTTCGCCGTGCTGCTCCAACTGGCCGTCGCCGGCGGCCTGCTGGCGGTCGCCGGCGGCTGGGTGACCGCCCCGTGGTCCGGCACCATCGGCATCTACGCCCTCGGTAACTGGGCTCCGCCGTTCGGCATCGTGCTCGTCGTCGACCGCCTAGCGGCGGTGATGCTGATGCTGACCGCCACCCTCGGCCTGGCTGCGCTGGTCTATTCGATCGCCCGCTGGGAGAAGGCCGGCGTTCATTACCTGCCGCTCTTCCAATTCCTGCTGATGGGCCTCAACGGCACCTTCCTGACCGGCGACCTGTTCAATCTCTTCGTCTTCTTCGAAGTCATGCTGGCCGCTTCGTATGGCCTCGCCCTGCACGGCTCGGGTGGCCCGCGGGTGCGCGCCGGACTGCACTACATTGCCGTCAACCTGTTCGCCTCGCTGTTCTTCCTGATCGCCGCCGCGCTGATGTACGGCCTCACCGGCACACTCAACCTGGCCGACCTGCCGTTGCGTGTCGCCGCCCTCGATGCCGGCGACCGCCAGTTGTTCCACGTGGCCGCCGCCACCCTCGGTGTCGTCTTCCTGGTCAAGGCCGGTGCCTGGCCGCTCAATTTCTGGCTGCCGGCGGCTTACGGCAACGCGGTACCGCCGGTCGGGGCCATTTTCGCCATCCTGACCAAGGTCGGCGTCTATGCCCTGCTGCGCCTGGGCGTGCTGTTGCAGGAAAGCGGCGTCGCCCCGGCGCCCTTCGGCGGCACCTGGCTGTTCTACTGCGGCCTGATCACCACGGCGGTCGGCACCCTGGGGATTCTCAGCGCCCAGAAACTCGACCGCCTGGCCGCCTTCCTGGTCATTGTTTCCTCCGGCACGCTGCTGACCGCTTTCGGTTTCACCGGCACGCTGCTGACCGGGCCGGCAATCTACTACCTGATCAGCTCGGTGCTCGGCAGCGGCGCCTTCTTCATGCTGATCGAAATGGCCGAACGCAACCGGAAACAGGGTGCCGACCTGCTGGCCATCAGCTTTGAGGCCTTCGGCATGGAATCCTCCCGCCATGACACCGAGCATCCGGACGAGATGGTCGGCGTCGCCATCCCGGCGGCGATGGCCTTCCTCGGTCTCGCCTTCGTCTCCTGCGTGCTGCTGCTGACCGGACTGCCGCCGCTGTCCGGCTTCGTCGGCAAATTCGCCTTGCTCGGCGCCTCACTCACTTCGTTGCCACATGCGCCGCTGCTGCACGTCGGGCTGTTCATCACAGCCCTGATACTGTCCGGCATGGCCGGCCTGATCGCGCTGTCGCGCCTGGGCATCCGCGTCTTCTGGGACATGGAGCGACAAGCGCCGCACCTGCAGTGGCTGGAGGCCGGACCGGTCGGCGCGCTGCTGCTGGTCTGCCTGTGGCTGGCGCTGGCCCCCGAGGGAACGATGGCCTATTGCGCCGCCGCCTCGGAATCGCTGTACGACGCCAGCGCCTATATCCGCACGGTGATTCCCTACCCGCCGGAGGTCGTGGGGCCATGATGCGGACCGGGAAGCCGCCGCTGTTGGAAATCCTGCTGCTGATCATGTGGCTGGTGGTCAACCAGTCGCTGGAACTGCATCACTGGCTACTTGGCCTGCTGTTCGCGCTACCGATCGGCCGCCTGGTGCGCACCTTGCGCCCGCGCACGGCGCACGTGCGCCGCCTCGATCTGGCCCTGATCCTGTGCTGGCATGTCTTCTGCGATGTCGTCCGCTCGAATTTCGCGGTCGGCCGCATCATCCTCGGCACCGTCCGCCAGCAACCGAAGGTCGGTTTCCTGGATATTCCCCTCGAGATACGTGACCCGCACGGCCTGGCGGCCTTGTCGATCATCATCACGGCGACGCCCGGCACCGTTTTCGCCGACCACGACCCGGACAGCAACGTACTGACCCTGCACGTCCTCGACCTGCAGGATGAGGCTACCTGGCTGCACACCATCAAACACCGTTACGAACGCCCTTTGATGGAGATTTTCGAATGAACGTGACTCCCCTCCTCAACTGGGCCGTGCATTTCGCTCTCGCCTGCTTCGCCACCGGCATGTTGTGCGCGGCGATCCGCCTCTTGCGCGGCCCCTCGGCACAGGACCGCATCCTCGCCCTCGACACCCTGTATATCAACGGCATGCTGTCGATCCTGATGCTCGGCATCGGGATCGGCTCGGCGATCTATTTCGACATCGCGCTGTTGATCGCGCTGTTCGGCTTCGCCGGCTCAACGGCGATGGCCAAGTTCCTGCTGCGCGGCGAGGTGATCGAGCCATGAACATCGTCCCCATGTCGCCCTGGCTGGCCCTGCCCGCCGCCATCCTGCTGATCGCCGGCGGCCTGTTGGCGCTGATCGGCTCACTCGGCCTGTTGCGCCTGAACTCCTTCTACGCTCGCATCCACGCTCCGACCATGGGCAACACGCTGGGCGCCGGCTGTGTCCTGATCGCTTCGATGCTGACCTCGTCGGCCGCCGCCGGCCGGCCGGTGATCCACGAACTGCTGATTACCGTCTTCCTGCTGATCACGTCGCCGGTCACCACCATGCTGTTGATGCGGGCCGCCGTATTCAGGAGCGAAACCGGCCGCGACCGTCAAGGAGAAGCCTCATGATCCGCATCCTCGCCGCCACCGATCTATCGGATGCCTCCCGCCACGCCGTCGACCGGGCCGGTCGACTGGCCAGTGAACTGGGTTGTCCGCTGCATCTCATGCATGTCATCACGCCGGGCCTGTTCGACGACATCCAGCGCCTGCTCGCCCCGGATGCCCCGCCGCTCTCCCTCACCCTCGGCAACGACGCTAACCGGCAATTGCAGAAAATCGCCGGCGAACTGGCGCGCGCTGGCGACAGCGCAATCGACTGCCGTGTCGTGTTCGGCCAGCCCGTCGATGCCCTGCTCGAACAGGCCGAGGCCAGCGCCGCCGACCTGCTTGTCGTCGGCTCGCGCGGCGAGGGTTTCCTGCGCCAACTGACCATCGGCTCGACCGCCCTGCGCCTTCTGCGCAAAACGCAGCGGCCGACGCTGGTGGTCAAGAATCCGGTTGCCGGCCGCTATCGCCGCGCCCTGGTGGCCATGGACTTCTCGCCGGCCGCCCTGGCCGCCCTGCATCTGCTCCGGCAAATCGCGCCGCAAGCCGAGCTGGTGCTGCTGCACGCCGTCGAAATCCCCTTCGAGCGCCAGATGCACTACGCCGGGGTGAATAGCGACGTCATCCAGCAATACCGCACCCAGGCTCAGATGAAAGCCATGCAGCAACTGCGCCGACTGGCTGATGACGAGCAGTTGCCGGAAACGACGACGCACCTGCTCGCCCCCAGCGGCAACCCCACCGACCTGATCCTGGAACAGATCGACGTCCAGGACTGCGACCTGATCGTCGTCGGCAAGCGCGGCGTACACATCGTCGAGGAACTGCTGCTCGGCAGCACGACCAAGCACCTGCTGATCGAAGCCGATACCGACATCCTAATCGCCAGCGACTGAACAGGCGACCCGCGCACTGCTGAACGGTCCACCTTCCGCCTCCGGTGCCCGGCGCTGCTTCACTGACACTCGGACCATCGACAGCCTTCACCGGCTTATTCCGTTCAGAGATAACACGATACACACACGTTATTAATTGAATATTAAGCCGGCACTACAATGCCAGCTATTCGACCGTGAACTGCCTGCCATGACCCAACGCCCTACCCTTTCTCATCTCGATTGGCTCGAAGCCGAAGCCATTCACATCATGCGCGAAGTGGCCGGCCAGTGCGCCAACCCAGCGCTGTTGTTCTCCGGCGGCAAGGACTCGATCTGCTTGCTGCGCATCGCCGAGAAAGCCTTCCGTCCCGGCCGCTTTCCCTTCCCACTGATGCACATCGACACCGGTCACAACTACCGGGAAGTCGTCGCGTTCCGTAACCAGCGCGCCGCCCAATTGGGTGAGCGGCTGATTGTCCGCTCGGTGGAGGATTCGATGCGGCGCGGTACGGTCGTGCTCAAGCATGAAGGCGAATCGCGCAACAAGCACCAGTCGGTAACGCTGCTCGAAGCCATCGAGGAATTCGGCTTCGACTGCTGCATCGGCGGCGCCCGCCGTGATGAGGAAAAAGCCCGTGCCAAGGAGCGCATCATGAGCTTCCGCGACGAGTTCGGCCAATGGGACCCGAAAAATCAGCGCCCGGAACTGTGGAACCTGTACAACGCCCGCAGCCACAAAGGCGAAAACATCCGCGCCTTCCCCATCTCGAACTGGACCGAGATGGATGTCTGGCAATACATCGAGCGCGAAGAACTCGAACTGCCGAGCATCTATTTCGCCCATTCGCGGCCGGTGGTCATCCGTGGCGATGCCATCGTCCCAGTCAACGTGCCGCTGGCCAGCGGCGAACTGACCAACCGACCCAAGGCTGGCGAAGAGATTGTCGTCAAGAACGTGCGCTTTCGCACCGTCGGCGACATTTCCTGCACGGCGCCGGTCGAGTCGGACGCCGACACCGTCGCCAAAATCGTGCTCGAAACCGCCACCACCACCATCACCGAACGCGGCGCCACACGCCTGGACGACCAGACCAGCGAAGCCTCGATGGAGCAACGCAAGAAAGAAGGGTATTTTTGATGTCCGCCGGCGATCCAATCGAAGACCACGGCCTGCTGCGCTTCCTCACCTGCGGCAGCGTCGACGACGGCAAAAGCACACTGATCGGGCGACTGCTCTACGACACCAAGGCCATCCTCGCCGATACGCTATCGGCCATCGAGCGTACCTCGCAAAAGCGCGGCCTGGGTGCCGTCGACCTGTCGCTGCTCACCGACGGCCTGCAGGCCGAGCGCGAACAGGGCATCACCATTGACGTCGCCTATCGCTACTTCTCGACCGGCACGCGCAAATACATCATCGCCGACGCACCGGGCCACGAGCAGTACACGCGTAACATGGTCACCGCCGCCTCGACGGCCAATCTGGCGATCATCCTGATCGACGCGCGCAAAGGCGTGCTGACGCAGACCCGCCGCCATTCCAAGCTGGCCGCGCTGGTCGGCATCCCGCACCTGGTTGTGGCGATCAACAAGATGGATTTGGTGGATTACTCGCGGGAGGTTTTCGAGAAGATCAAGGCCGATTACCTGGCCTTCGCCGCCAAGGTCGGCATCCAGGACGTACGCTTCGTCCCGCTGTCGGCGCTGAACGGCGACATGATCGTCGAACGCGGCGAGGCGCTGTCCTGGTACGACGGCCCAACCCTGCTCGACATCCTGGAAACCGCCCCCGCCGCCCACACCGAGCACGCCGAAAAATTCCGCTTTCCGGTGCAATACGTCTGTCGCCCGCAGGATTCGGCCAACCCGGAACTACACGATTACCGTGGCTTCATGGGCCGCGTCGAATCCGGCACGATCGTGGCCGGAGACGCCGTCACCGTGTTGCCAAGCGGTCGTCAATCGACGGTCAAGGCAGTGCAGCTGGGCGGCGTCGACATCGGCGAAGCCTGCACCGAGCAGTCGGTGACTTTGCTGCTGGCCGACGAGATCGACACCTCGCGCGGCGACATGATCGTCAAGACGAAAGAAGCTCCGGCCGCTGTCAAGGAAATCCGCGCCACCGTCTGCTGGCTGGCGGAAACCCCGCTCGACCGCGCCCGTACCTACCTGATCCGTCACACCACGCGCGACACCAAGGCCAAGCTGACCGGCATCGACCACCGCCTCGACGTCAACACCCTGGAAAACCTGCCGGCCGACAAGCTGGCGATGAACGACATCGCCGAGGTCACGTTCAAGCTGGCGCAACCGCTGTTCGTCGATCCCTATACGGAAAACCGCGCTACCGGCGCTTTCATCGTCATCGACGAAAGCAACAACAACACAGTCGGCGCCGGCATGATTCTGTAGGCCTGCTGTGTATCGGTCTTTTTTGTGGCCGGGACGGGAATGAAACAAACCATGGAAACCGTGACCAATAGTCGAAAGTGAGAGCAACGATACAACGCACATTGAAATCAGCAGCCATATCGTTTCCTGCCATTTACGATGCGATACCGACCGCCGCGGGGCCCGGTGTAGCAGGTACTGTCAATTTCTGGCGTATAGAGCCGATTCGGTTGTGCCTGATGCTGTTGTGACTGCCGTGCTGGATTTTGCTGCGCTTGAGCATAGCTACCGCGGTGGCAGTGATATTCACCGGTTGCGCGTTTGAAGTGGCAGCCATTTGCATCAAGGCCGCCGCCATGCGCGTACACACTCCCTATCCACCAACCGAACAGCACAACTGCAGCTACCCCCTTAGGTAATCCGACCATGTCTCCCCCTTGAACACCATGTATCTGGCATTTTTTGCATGGTACGCCCATGCTGCCAGGGGCAAAAAGAACGATTCAAGCTTTACTCTGAAGCCTTGATCGAGCTTTGACCACGGTTTCGACGTGCTGCTGCTTCCTGATCCATTTTGCTTTATGGTGCCCGGGACGGGAATCGAACCCGTACACCTTGCGGCGAGAGATTTTAAGTCTCTTGTGTCTACCAGTTTCACCACCCGGGCGGCGGGTCGATTATATCGGCGACCCGACAACAAAAAAGGGAAAGCGCCGTTACGCTTTCCCTTCTTTTTTACTGGAGCGGCAGAAGAGTCTCGAACTCTCGACCTCAACCTTGGCAAGGTTGCGCTCTACCAACTGAGCTACTGCCGCAAAATTCTGGAGGCGCGAGCCGGAGTCGAACCGACCTACACGGATTTGCAATCCGGTGCATAACCGCTTTGCTATCGCGCCCTACCTTGTCCTGCGATACAACTGGAAAGAAGGCTATGCTTCCCTCGAAATTTATGGAGCGGCAGAAGAGTCTCGAACTCTCGACCTCAACCTTGGCAAGGTTGCGCTCTACCAACTGAGCTACTGCCGCGTCAAACAGAGGGCGCATTATAGATGCCCCACCCGCAATGTCAATACCCTCTAAGCCTCATCAGCCGTGCGTTTAGCGATTTCCGGCCAGGCCATGTGTAGGTAATAGCCCATCGACCACAGGGTCAACAGGGCAGCCAGCCAGATCAGCCAGTTACCGTAGCGGGCGACGTCGATGCCGAACAGTGGCGCGTGGTACAGCAGCAGCGGAATGGCCGCCATCTGCGCGACCGTCTTGACCTTGCCGAGCATCGACACGGCAACGCTCCTGGCCGCGCCGATCTTGGCCATCCACTCGCGCAGAGCCGAAATGGTAATTTCGCGGCCGATGATGATCGTCGCGATGATAGCGTCGGTACGGCCGAGCTGGACCAGCACGATCAGCGCTGCGGCGACCATCAGCTTGTCGGCGACCGGATCGAGGAAGGCACCGAAGGCCGAGGTCTGGCCGAGCTTGCGGGCCAGGTAGCCATCGGCCCAGTCGGTGACGGCAGCGGCGATGAAGAGCAAAGTCGCGAACAGATCACGCTCATGCTGCGTCGCCCAGGATGCCGGCAGGAAATAGAGCGCGATCAGCAGCGGAATGGCGACGATGCGCAACCAAGTGAGCAGGATGGGCAGATTGAAAGGCATAAGCTGTCAGTGTAAAGCGGAATGAATCTTTTCAGCCATGTCGCGGCTGATGCCGGGTACTTCGGCGAGTTGTTCGACGCTAGCCGCCAGTACGCCGGCAATACCGCCGAAGCGGGCAACCAGCGCCTTACGTCGGGCCGGACCGACGCCGGGCAGGCTTTCCAGCGTCGAGGTCTTGCGCGCCTTGGCGCGCTGGGCACGGTGGCCGGTGATGGCGAAGCGGTGCGCCTCGTCGCGCACTTCCTGGATCAAGTGCAGGGCCGGATGATCGGACGGCAGGTTGAGCGGCGGCCGGCCGTCGGCCTCCGGAAAGATCAGGCTTTCCAGCCCCGGCTTGCGCTCCTCGCCTTTGGCGACACCGATCATGTTCAGATGGCTCAGGCCGAGATCGGCCAGCGCCGCCCAGGCCGCGGCCACCTGACCCTTGCCGCCATCGATCAGGATCAGGTCCGGGGCCACGCCCTCGCCATTGGCGACGCCGTCGTAGCGTCGGGCCACCGCCTGGCGCATCGCGGCATAGTCGTCGCCGGGCGTGATGTCGCGGATGTTGAAGCGGCGGTAGTCGCTCTTCTTCATCCGGTTACCGTCGTACACCACGCAGGAGGCGACCGCTTTCTCGCCCATGGTGTGGCTGATGTCGAAACATTCGATGCGGGCGATCGGCTCCGCCAATTGCAGCTCTTCCTGCAGGGCGGCCAACCGCTGTTCCTGCTGCGCCGTCGCCTGGTTGCGTGCCAGGATGGCCAGCCGGGCGTTCTGCAGCGCCATCTCGATCCAAGCCTTTTGCGTCAGCGTGCGCCCTTCCTGGATCGGTACCGGACGCCCGGCGAGTGCGGCCAATTCGGCGGCCAGCGTCGCCGCACCGTCGGCCTCCTCCTCTTCCTTGGGCAAGGGCGAGACCAGCAGCCGCGCCGGCGCTGGATGGACGGCGTAATGCTGGCGGATAAAAGCGGCGATGGCATCGGCCGCCGTCGACTCGCCGGCGTTACTGGGGAACAACGGCCGGTCACCGAGATGGCGGCCGCCCCGCACCATCGCCAGGTTGACGCAGAGTTGCCCGCCCTCCTTCAGCGCGACGACGATATCGACATCCTCGCCCTTGTTGCTGGAAACGAACTGTTTTTCCTGCACTTGGTGCAGCGACTGGATTTGGTCGCGGTAGATCGCCGCCAGTTCGAAGGCCAGCCGCGCCGACGCCGCTTCCATCGCCTGATTCAAGCGCCGGGTAACCTCCTGCTGCTTGCCGGCGAGGAACATGGCCGCCAGTTGCACGTCGGCAGCGTAATCCTCGGGCGCGATGAGGTCGACGCAGGGACCGCTGCAGCGCTTGATCTGGTACAGCAGGCAGGGCCGCGAACGGTTGGCGAAGACAGTGTCCTCGCAGGTGCGCAAGCGGAACATCTTCTGCAGCAACTGGATGCTGTCGCGTACCGCCCAACCCGACGGGTACGGGCCGTAGTAATCGGCCTTGCGATCCGGATTGCCGCGAAAAAACCCCAAACGCGGGTACGGGCCATGGCTAAGCACGATGTACGGATAGGACTTGTCGTCACGAAAAAGGATGTTGTAACGCGGCGCCAGCGACTTGATCAGGTTGTTTTCCAGCAGCAGCGCTTCGGCCTCGGTACGCGTCGCCGTCGTCTCGATGGCGGCGATCTGGCTGACCATGTGGGCAATGCGCGGACTCGGCAAATTCTCGCGGAAATAGGAAGCGACCCGCTTCTTCAGGTTCTTGGCCTTGCCGACGTAGAGCACGCCGCCGTCGGCGCCGAGCATGCGGTAAACGCCCGGCAGCTCGGTCAGCGTGGCGAGGAAGGACTTGGCGTCGAAGGCCATGATTAGGCGGCGTCAGCCGAGCAGCACCTTGACGCCGGCGAAGACCGCTTCGAAACTCTCCCGCGACAGGCGGCCGGTACGCCAGTTGTAGCCGCTGCAGTGGTAGCTGTCGACCAGGGTGCGACCGTCCGGCAAGGCATGGCGCACATTGTGGGCAAACTTGAAATGGGCCGGTTTCAGGCCATAGGTCCACAGCAGCGCTTGATGGGCGACGGTGCCGAGAGCGACGATCACCTTCAGGCGCGGCATCGCCGCCAGTTCGGCCTTAAGGTGGCCGTTGCACTGGCGGATTTCCGCCGTCGTCGGCTTGTTGGCCGGCGGCAAGCAGCGCACGGCATTGGTGATCCGGCAGTTGTCCAGGCGCATAGCCGGATTGGCCCAGTCGTCAGGGCCGAGCGCAGCAGCGGCGGTGGCGAAGCCGAAACGGTGCAGCGCCGGATACAGCAGCTCGCCGGCCACGTCGCCGGTAAACGGTCGGCCGGTGCGGTTGGCTCCGCGCTCGCCAGGACCAAGGCCGAGCACCAGCAACTCGGCGTCGAGCGGCCCGAAGGCCGGCACCGGCAAGGCATGCCAATCGGGGTCGCGGCGGCGGATGGCCGCCAGGTGTTCGGCCAGGCGCGGACAAGCTGTGCAGCCGAGCGGGTCTTGGAACGATGGTGCGGAAACAGGCATGGGGCGAAATGTTAACATGCCGCCCCATGCTGCTTCATTGGGACATCTTCTGCCGCGTCGTCGACAACTATGGCGACATCGGCGTCTGCTGGCGACTTGCCCGGCAACTCGCGCGCGAGCACGGCCTGGCGGTGCGGCTGTGGGTGGACGATCCGGCCAGCCTGACGCCGCTGTGCCCGGCCTGCGATCCTTCCTTGCCGGCACAGTCCGTTCAGAGCGTCGAACTTCGCCGCTGGCCAACCGAATTCGTCGCCGACCGCGTTGCCGATGTCGTCATCGAAGCCTTCGCCTGCGAGTTGCCAGCCACCTACATCGCCATGATGGCGACTGCCGCGCGGCGGCCGTGCTGGATCAATCTTGAATACCTGACTGCCGAAGCCTGGGTCGAAAGCTGTCACGGCCTAGCTTCACCCCACCCCAGCCTGCCGTTGGTCAAGCATTTCTTCTTTCCGGGTTTTACGCCAGTCACCGGCGGCCTGCTGCGCGAGTCCGGCCTGCCCCTGGCGCCACCCCCAGTAGAAGCCGATGGTCTGGAAATCAGCCTGTTCTGCTACGACACGGCGCCGGTCGGCAACCTGCTCACGGCACTGGCCGCCAGCCCGCGCCCCATTCTCTGCCATGTGCCGCCGGGCAAGCCGCTAGCCGCCGTGACCGCCGCGCTCGGCCCCACCGACGGTTGGCAGCTTGGCCATACTCGCATCCAGCCCCTACCCTTTCTGCCACTGGATAATTACGACGCCCTGCTGCGCCGCTGCGCCATCAATTTCGTGCGCGGCGAAGATTCCTTCGTCCGCGCCCAGTGGGCCGGCCGGCCGTTCGTCTGGCAAATCTACCCGCAGGACGATGCGGCCCATCATGTCAAGCTCGACGCTTTTCTCGACCGCTATTGCGCCGCCCTAGCACCGGTCGCGGCAAGCGCCGTGCGGTCTCTGTTTACCGCCTGGAATGGTGGCAATAGCAGCGGCGGCGATGTCGCCGCGGCATGGTCGACTTTCCTCGCCCAGGTGCTGGAAATCGCCCGGCACAACGCGGACTGGGCACGGCAACTGGCCAAACAACCGGATTTGGCGACGAACCTGGTCAATTTCGTTGCCGGCAGGGTATAATTTAACGTTTTTCTTTTTCCGATCTTAGCTAAGAGAATCCCGATGAAGACCGCACAGGAACTCCGCTCCGGCAACGTCATTATGGTGGGTGCCGACCCGCTCGTCGTCCAGAAGACCGAGTACAACAAGTCCGGCCGCAACGCCGCCGTCGTCAAGATGAAGCTCAAGAACCTGCTCTCCGGCAACCCGTCGGAAGCGGTGTACAAGGCTGACGACAAATTCGAGGTCGTCATCCTCGACAAGAAGGAAGTCACCTACTCCTACTTCGCCGACCCGATGTACGTGTTCATGGATGCCGAGTACCACCAGTACGAAGTCGAAGCGGAAAACATGGTCGACGCGCTGAAGTACCTGGAAGCCGACATGCCGTGCGAAGTCGTGTTCTACGACGGCAAGGCCATCTCCGTCGAAATGCCGAATTCGCTGGTGCGCGAGGTCATCTACACCGAGCCGGCGGTCAAGGGCGACACCTCGGGCAAGGTCATGAAGCCGGCCAAGATTTCCACCGGCTTCGAACTGCCGGTGCCGGCCTTCGTCGAAATTGGCGACAAGATCGAAATCGATACCCGCACCGACGAATACCGCAGCCGCACCAAGTAATTCCGGTTTCGGACCGCATCAAACAACGGGCAGCTTCGGCTGCCCGTTGCGCTTCGCGGCCCCACCGTTGCCAACGCGGCCGGCTTTTCTGCCAGAATCTTGTTTTCCCCAATCCACTCCGCGGACTCACCATGACCTACAAAGTCTTTGTCGACGGCCAGGAAGGCACCACCGGCCTGCAGATCAACGAATACCTCGGGCAACGTACCGACATCGAGTTATTGAAGATCGATTCCGACAAGCGCAAGGATCTGGCCGAACGTAAGCGTCTAATCAACGCCTCGGACGTCACCTTTCTGTGTCTGCCCGACGAGGCCGCCAAGGAATCGGTAACGCTGGTCGACAACCCGAATACCTGCATCATCGACGCCTCGACCGCCCACCGCATCAATCCCGACTGGGTGTTCGGCCTGCCGGAGCTATGCCCGGAACAGCGCGCCCGGATTCGCGCCAGCAAGCGCATCGCCAACCCCGGCTGCCACGCCTCGGCCTTCATCCTGGCCCTGCGCCCGCTGGTCGCCACCGGCCTGCTGCCGGCCACGACGCAAGTCGCCGCCCATTCCATCACCGGCTATTCCGGCGGCGGTAAATCGATGATCGCCCACTATGAGGGACCGGATCGCATCAGCGCGCCGCGCCCCTACGCACTCGGACTGGTCCACAAACACCTGCCGGAAATGCAGGCTTACACCGGCCTGAACCTCGCACCGATCTTTCAGCCCATTGTTGGGCCGTTCTGCAAGGGCTTGGCTGTCACCGCCTATCTGCACCCGCAGCAGTTCAACCGCCCGGCGAGGCCGGCCGAAGTGCGTGCCATTCTGGCCGATTATTACGCCGGCGAAGCCTTCATCCGCGTCGCCCCGGTTGATCTCGAAGCCAATACCGAAGGCGGCTTCTTCAATGTCGAGGCCAACAACGACAGCAACCGCGTCGACCTATTCATCTTCGGCAACGACGAGCGCATGCTGGTCGTTGCCCGTCTGGACAATCTCGGCAAGGGTGCATCCGGCGCCGCCGTGCAGGCGATGAACGTGCATCTGGGGGTGGAAGAAGGCCTCGGCCTGGCTTGAGCCTGGAAACGGCCCCCATCACTCCAGCCAGCGTCGGCGCCAAAACATCCGACCGATGCTGGCGGCAAGCATGGCCATCAACGAGTGCTTGGCCGCTTCAGTCTGCCAGACGGGTCACGGAATCGCGGGCGCTACGATAGAGGGGGCTATCCAGCGCCGGTGCCGGCTGTTGCGGCAGTAGCCGCGCGATCCGCCGGGCACGCTGCGGATCGGGTTGCGGCTGCCATTCATCCAGCACCTGCGCCACCGCCTCCGGCGCATTGCACACCAGCAGCATGTCACAGCCGGCGGCCCAGGCTGCCTGCACCCGCGCCAGCATGTCGCCAACGACACCAGCCCCGGCCATCGACAGGTCGTCGGTGAACACCGCGCCGGCAAAGCCGATGTCGTTGCGCAAATAGTCGATCCACTTGCTGGAGAACACCGCGGTATTGCAATCCATGCATGGGTAAATCACATGCGCCGCCATCACCGCATCGAGCGGCAGGCGCCGATAGGGTTCGAGGTCTTCCTGCATGGCCGCCAACGGACGATCATCGACCGGCAATTCAACATGGGAATCGTGAATGACGTAACCGTGTCCGGGAAAATGCTTACCGCAAGTGCCCATGCCACCCTGGCGCAAACCCTCGCCGAGAGCTTCGGCCAGCGCGACGACGACGGCCGGGTCGCGGTGGAAGGCACGATCGCCGATCACCCGCGAGGGGCCGTAATCGAGATCGAGCACCGGCGTAAACGAATAATCGACGCCGCAGGCGCGTAACTCAGCGGCCAACACCAAGCCGACATCGTGGGCGGCAGCCAGTGCCGCCTGTGGATCGCGGTCATGCAATTGGCCGAGCACGCGCATCGCCGGCAAGCGAGTAAAGCCGTCGCGGAAACGCTGTACCCGCCCGCCCTCATGATCGACGGCAATCAGTAGCGGCGGCTGGCGCAAGGCGTGAATCTCAGCGGTCAGCGCCGTCAGTTGCTCACGGTTGGCATAGTTGCGCGAAAACAGGATCACCCCGCCGACCAGCGGATGACACAGGCGTTCGCGGTCAAGCTCGGTCAGGGCGGTACCGGCGATGTCGATCATCAGCGGTCCGAGGGACAAAGCAGTCGTCATGGACGCTCCAGGATCACGTAGGCGACGGCATATTCAGCCTCGTCGCTGATGGAAAGGTGGGCGGTCAGGTGGCCGACGGCGGTGGTCAGCGCCTCGTCATAAGCGAAGGCCGGCTTGCCGAGTTCATCGTGGATCACAGCCAGCGCCGACAGCAGCACTGGCGGCCGGACGCCGGTGCCAAAAGCCTTGGCGAAAGCTTCCTTGGCTGCGAAACGCTTGGCCAGGAAGCGCCCCTTGTCAGCAGCCCGCGCGAAATCGTCCCGTTCGCGCGGCGCCAGCAGCCGCACCAGCGCCCGCTCGCCGTGCCGCTCCCACATTTGGCGCAAGCGGGCCACGGCAACGATGTCAGTACCGATGCCGTGGATCATTCGCCCTGCCCAGCAGCCTCACGCATCAGCGCCTTCATCTCGCGCACCGCCTCGCGCAGGCCAACGAACACCGCCCGGCTGACGATGGCATGGCCGATATGCAATTCGCGGATGCCGGCCAGCCGAGCCACCGGCTGCACATTGTAGTAATTCAGCGCATGCCCGGCATTGAAGCGCATACCAAGCTGCCGCACCAGCGCCCCGCCCCGGCGAATCTTGTCGAGTTCGGCCAGCACCGCCGGCGCCTCAGCATCGCGCCCCTGGTCGTGGAAAGCATGGGCGTAAGGGCCGGTGTGGATTTCGCAGACGCGGGCGCCGATGCGCGCCGCCGCCTCGATCTGCGGCAATTCGGCGTCGATGAAAACGCTGGTCGTGATGCCGGCATCGGCCAGACGGGCGACGATCTCCTTCAGCCGTGCCTCCTGGCCGAGGATGTCGAGCCCCCCCTCGGTGGTCACCTCGTGCCGCCCTTCCGGCACCAGCATGGCCATCTCCGGTTTCAGCCCGCAGGCGATGCCGACCATCTCGTCGGTCGCCGCCATTTCCAGACTCAGCTTGATCTGCGTCGTTTCCTTAAGCCGGCGCACGTCGGCATCCTGGATGTGGCGGCGGTCCTCGCGCAGATGCACGGTAATGCCGTCAGCCCCGCCCAGATGCGCCTCGACGGCGCCCCACAGGGGATCGGGTTCGTAGGTGCGGCGCGCCTGGCGTATGGTGGCGATGTGGTCGATGTTGACGCCGAGTTCGATCATAACTCCTGCAACTCCTTGAAAATCTTACGGGTTTCGAGTTCCTTGCCAGCCAGATAGTAAGCCATCAGGGTGCGCATTAGAGCCTTGGCCTCGACCCGCGTGCGCGGGTCGGAAAAATCCTCGGCCGCTAGGTCGAGCAAGGTCTTGCCGCGCACCACCTGGGCCGCCGCATCATCGTGCTCTAGGCGCACCGGCCCCTGCTCCATGCGGTAAGTGTAGAACGCCTCGGCCACCACCGGCTGACCGCCGGCATCGCGGTCGAGCATCAGGCCATAGCCGAGTTCCTGCAACAACGCCTTCTCGAAGCGGCGCAAGTCGGCTTCGCGGACCTTGCCCGTGGGGTCGGCGGCCAGCCGTTGCAGCATCTCGGCATAACGGGCGAACAGCGTCTCGTGGGCATCCTCGCGTGGCAGCAGGTGCATCAGCAGTTCGTTCAGGTAATAGCCGCAGAATAGCGCCGCGCCGGTCAGCAACGGCTGGCCGCCCTGCCACTCGGCCTTCATCAGCGTCAGCACCTCGCCTTTGCCGGCCCAGCCCAGTTCGAGCGGCTGAAAACCCATCAGCAGACCACGAATGGCAGCGCGCGGGCGACGGGCACCACGCGCCAACAGGGCCATGCGTCCGAAATCACGAGTGAATACTTCGACGATCAGACTAGTTTCCCGGAAGGGGTAACTGTGCAGAACATAGGCCGGCTGGCCGTCAACCTTGCTGCGCTGATTCATCGGTTAAGGCAAGCGGCGGCCGAAGGCCATCCGCTTGAACGCAGAGTCACCGACCTACCGTGCTGAAAAATAAATCGAAGCTGACCCATTTCATCCTATCAACCAGCGCCCCAACCTGGCCCGCGATGATTACGACCGCCTGCGCGCCGAACTGCATCAACTCACGTTTAAAACCGCCGTCGATCCCGCGCTGCGGACGCACTGCAAAGGCGGCTGACTTGGGCTACCCGCTTCGTCTGCGCCAGCCGCGCCCGCAAGCTGGAGGGCTTGCTGGAACGGATCGACTTTGTGCCGGCTTCTTCCGCATAACACGCCACCTGCACGCCGCCCTGCTCAAACGTAGGTATCGACGACGCTGCCGTCAGTGCCAGATAGCGCGGCATCCGACGTAGCGCCCTGCGGCGGGCTGGACGATGCGCCGCTTTTCGCCTCACTCTGGTGGGATAAAGCAGCCCCGTTATCAACCTCTTTGGCTGCGCGGCTGGCGTTCAATTTTGCAAGCTCGGCCTGTAATTGCTGGATCTGCACCATAATCATCGCGGCCAGTTGATTCCTCTGCTTTTCGGCCATTTTTTTATCTTTCAGAACCCCTTCCAGCTGCTTTTCCAGATAGGCGATCCGTTTCTGAATGGCCGCAATCTGTCCCCCTGCACCAACACTCGCGCCCACGCTTGCCACACTCGTTATGCCAGCCATGGCGGCTCTCCTCAATAAAGACCATTGCCTCATGGTTAACGGCGGATGCGCGCAATGCTTGATAGGGTTCTAACGTTGGGTCTCGCTACGCTCAGCCCAACGGTTCCAGCGTTAGCTGAACGAATCATTCATAACCAAGATTTTTCAACAACCGCTCATCATCGTTCCAGCCGGATTTCACCTTGACCCAGACCTCAAGATAGACCTTGCCATCGAACAGCCGCTCCATGTCCTGACGCGCCTCGCTGGCGATGCGCTTCAGGGATTCGCCGCCCTTGCCGATGACGATTGCCTTGTGGCTGTCGCGATCGACGACGATGGCGGCGTAGATGCGGCGCAGGCCACCCTCGACTTCGAAGCGTTCGATCTCGACGGCGGTGGCATACGGCAGTTCGTCGCCGAGCAGGCGGAAGACTTTTTCGCGGATGTACTCGGCGGCGAGAAAACGCTCGCTCTTGTCGGTCAGGTCGTCCTCGGGGAATATCAGACCGTCGTTGGGCAGGTGCTTGCGCGCTTCGGCCAGCAATTCCTGCGTCTGCCGCCCCTTGACGGCGCTGACCGGGACCACGGCGGCGTAGTCGAAATCGGCGGCCACTTGGGCAAGGAATGGCAACAAGGCGGCCCGGTCCTTCTGCAGGTCGGTCTTGTTCACCACCAGGATCACCGGCCTGTCTTTCGGCAGCAGGCGGACCACGGCCTTGTCCTTGGCATCGTAGCGCCCAGCTTCGACGACAAAGAACACGACATCTACGTCGTTCAACGTCTGCGTCACACCGCGGTTCATGGCCCGGTTCAGGGCATTGGAAAACTTTGTCTGGAAACCCGGCGTATCGACGAAGACAAACTGCGATTCGGCGTCGGTGAGGATACCGGTAACCCGGTGCCGGGTGGTCTGCGCTTTGCGCGAGACGATGCTGATCTTCTCGCCAATCAGGTGGTTGAGCAACGTCGATTTGCCGACGTTGGGACGGCCAACGATAGCGATATAGCCGGAGCGAATACCCGTGGTCATGTGTTCAATGCTTTCATCGCCTGTTCGGCGGCATTTTGTTCGGCGCTACGCCGGCTCGACCCCTGGCCCAAGGTGCGCAGTGGCGGATCGTCGAGTTCGCAGGCAACGGCGAAGGACTGCGCATGCGCGGCGCCGCTGGCGTCGAGCAGGACATAGCGGGGTAAGGGCTTCTTCCGCCCCTGTAGCCATTCCTGCAGGCCGGTCTTGGCATCCTTGCGTACTTTCCCCGGCGTCAAGGCATCAAGCAGCGGAGCGTAAAGCCGCAGCACCGTCGCCGCCGCCGTATCGAAACCGGCATCGAGATAGATGGCACCGAACAGGGCCTCAAGCGCATCGGCTAGGATCGACGGCCGTTCCGCGCCGCCACTTTTCAATTCCCCTTCGCCGAGGCGTAGCACCTCGCCGAGGCGTAGATCGAGTGCCAGTCGGTACAAGGCATCCTGACGAACCAGATTGGCCCGCAGGCGGGATAGATCGCCTTCCGGCAGTTCGGGAAAACGCGCATAGAGCGCTGCGGCGATAACGCAATCGAGTATCCCGTCACCGAGAAACTCCAGGCGTTCGTTGTTCGGCGTGCCGAAGCTGCGATGCGTCAGCGCCGTCTGCAGCAGTTTTTGGTCGGTAAACGTGTGGCCAAGCCGGTCGGCAATCGATAACATGCTAACGACCGGCCGACCCCTTGTAGTCAATCAACAGGCTGACGTTGGCGAACAGCGGAATGCGCTTCTCATAGGCAAAATCGATGACGATCCTGCCGCCTTCCTTGGAAATCTCCAGATCCTTCGAAGAAAAATCGAGCATGTCGATTTCGGCGAAGCGATCGAAGGCAGCACGCACGTCGGCCACAGTCGCATCCGCCCCCACCTTGTTCAAGGCGCCCTGGGCACTCTGCTTGATCTTGAAGAACTCGATCGTCGTCGGAACGACCTTGATGCCAAGCACCGCCACTATAGCAATGATGATGCCCCAGAAAATCAATCCGCTCAGCGCCACACCACGTTGATGTTTCATCTTTTTCCCCTTATTTGAACGAGCCGATCCGGCTGAGGTCACTGAAATTGAGCCAGATGAAGAAGGCCTTGCCGACGATGTTTTCCTCCGGCACGAAACCCCAGGAACGACTGTCGCGGCTGTTGTCCCGATTGTCGCCCATCATAAAGTAATGGCCGGCCGGTACCTTGCAGATCACACCTGCCGCATTGTAGGTGCAATTTTCGCGGTAGGGAAAACGTTCGGCATCGGGAACGAAGGCCGGCGCATCGGCGTCGTTGAGCAATCGGTGCTCGACGTTGCCGAACTTGGCCAGATATTGCTCGGAGTAATACAGGCGCTCCGGATGCAGATAGTCGTCGATGCGGGTCATCTCGACCGGCTCGCCGTTCACGCTCAGGCGTTTGTTCTGGTAGGAGACGACATCGCCCGGCGTGCCGATCACCCGCTTGATGTAGTCGAGCGATGGATCTTCCGGGTAGCGGAAGACCATCACATCGCCGCGCTGCGGCTCATTGACAGAAATGATCTTCTTGTTGATCACCGGCAGGCGAATGCCGTAGGTGTATTTGTTAACGAGAATAAAATCGCCCACCAGCAGCGTCGGAATCATCGACCCCGAGGGAATCTTGAACGGCTCGACGATAAAAGAACGGAGCACAAAGACCACCAGGATAACTAGAAAGAAATCCGCACCCCACACCACCCAGACCGGCTCCTTGGCGCCGGCCGGACGCTGCTTGCGCAGCTTGAGATTGATCGCGTAGAGCACGCCGGTAACGACCAGCAGGACGAGAAGGATCAGGGCAAAGTTCATCGGGGCTCTCAGTTATCGACACGCAACACGGCGAGGAAGGCTTCCTGCGGAATTTCGACGCTACCGACCTGCTTCATCCGTTTCTTGCCGGCTTTCTGCTTTTCCAGCAGCTTCTTCTTGCGGCTGATATCACCGCCGTAGCACTTGGCCAGCACGTCCTTGCGCATGGCCTTGACGTTCTCGCGGGCGATGATGTGCGAGCCGATCGCTGCCTGGATCGCCACATCGTACATCTGGCGCGGGATCAACTGGCGCATCTTCTGCGCCAGCTCGCGGCCGCGATACTGCGAGTTGGCGCGGTGCACGATCAGCGACAGCGCATCGACTTTCTCGCCGTTGATCAGGATGTCGAGCTTGACCACGTCGGCGGCCCGGTATTCCTTGAAGTCGTAATCGAGCGAGGCATAGCCGCGCGAGCAGGATTTCAGCTTGTCAAAGAAATCCATGACCACCTCGGCCATCGGCATCTCGTAGACCAGCTTCACCTGGCGGCCGTGGTAGTGCATGTCGATCTGGTTGCCGCGCTTCTGGTTGCACAATGTGATGACCGCGCCGAGATAGTCCTGCGGCACGAAGATGGTGGCCTCGATGATCGGTTCGCGGATTTCCTCGACCTTGGAAACTTCCGGCAGCTTGGCCGGGTTTTCGATCTGGATCACCGAACCGTCGCGCTGCACGACCTCGTAGACCACGGTCGGCGCCGTGGTGATCAGATCCTGATCGAATTCGCGCTCCAGCCGCTCCTGCACGATTTCCATGTGCAGCAGGCCGAGGAAGCCGCAGCGAAAACCAAAGCCGAGCGCCTGCGAGACTTCCGGCTCGTATTGCAGCGAGGCGTCGTTGAGCTTCAATTTTTCCAGCGATTCGCGCAGCGAGTCGTACTGGTTGGCTTCAACCGGATACAGGCCGGCGAACACCTGCGGCTTGATTTCCTTGAAGCCGGGCAGCGGCGCGGCGGCCTTGCGCTCGCTGTGGGTGATGGTGTCGCCGACCTTGGCCGCCTTCAGTTCCTTGACGCCGGCGATGACGAAGCCGACCTCGCCGGCGCGCAGCACGTCGCGCTGCAGGGACTTCGGCGTGAACACACCGACCTGCTCGCACAACTGATTGGCGCCGGTGGCCATGAAAAACAGCTTGTCCTTGGAGCGAATCTCGCCATCGACGACGCGCACCAGCATCACGACGCCGACATAACTGTCAAACCAGGAGTCAATGATGAGCGCCTTTAGCGGCCCCTCCGGGTTGCCTTCCGGCGGCGGCACTTTGGCGATCACCATCTCCAGAATGTCCTCGACGCCCAGCCCGGTCTTGGCCGAAGCCTGCACCGCCTCTGCCGCGTCGATGCCGATGACGTCCTCGATTTCCTGCTTTGCACTGTCCGGATCGGCCGACGGCAGGTCGATCTTGTTCAATACCGGCAGCACCTCGACATCGAGTTCGATGGCCGTGTAGCAATTGGCCACCGTCTGCGCCTCGACGCCCTGCGAGGCATCGACGACCAACAACGCGCCCTCGCAGGCCGACAGCGAGCGCGAGACTTCGTAGGAAAAATCGACGTGGCCCGGCGTGTCGATCAGGTTCAGGTTGTACACCTTGCCGTCGCGCGCCTTGTAGTCGAGCGCCGCGGTCTGGGCTTTGATGGTGATGCCGCGCTCGCGCTCGATATCCATCGAGTCGAGCACCTGGGCTTCCATTTCGCGATCGGAAAGTCCGCCGCAGAGATGGATGATGCGATCGGCCAGCGTCGACTTGCCGTGGTCGATGTGGGCAATGATGGAGAAATTGCGGATGTGATCCATTGCGGCGATTAAAAAAGGGCGCTTTTTCAGCGCCCTTCCCTGTTCAGAAGACCCCGGATTTTAGCGGAATCCCGCTAAATATTCACGGGTTTTGGCCACATCCAGGACGTAGCGGCACAGTTCCGTCTCGCCGTGCAGCAACACCGGAACCCATTCGTCGTACCTGGCCTCCAGCGCCGGATCGGCATCGACATCGAGCACCGTGACGGTGGCCGCGAACTCCTCGGCCAACGGCGCCAATGCCACCTCCATGTCATGACAGAGGTGGCAGTAGCTGCGGCTCAGCAGGGTCAGCTCAATCGCCACCCAGATTCCTGACGGTGACGAAAGTCTGCATTTCACCACGCCGGATCAGCAGCGTAACGTTGCTGCCTTTCTCGAAGCCAGCCAGCAACTTGTTGAACTGGTCGACCGTGCGAAGCTCGGTGGTCGCCCCGCGGCTGATCACGGCGATGACGATGTCGCCGGAACGCAGGTCGGCCCGGGCGCCGATGCCACGAACATCCTCGATGATCAAGCCGGAATTCAGCTTCAACTCGCGCTTCTGCTCGGCGTTCAGTTCGCTGACCACCAGGCCAAGCCGGTTAGGGACTTGCTCAGGCGCTTTAGAACCGCGCTGGGGGCGGATGTTGGCCGGTTTCTCGTCGGCCATCTCGCCCACCGTCACGGCGATGTCGCGCGTCGCACCCTTGCGCCAGACCTGCACCACGGCCTTCGTTCCGGGACGCATCGAGCCGACCATGCGCGGCAGGTCGGAGGAACTGCCGACGGTCTTGCCATCGACATTCAGGATCACGTCGCCTGGCTCCAGGCCGGCCTTCTCGGCAGGCCCGCCCTTCTCGACAGCGTTGACCACGGCACCCATCGGCCGCGCCAGACCCAGCGACTCGGCCAGTTCCTTGCTGACTTCCTGGATCACGATGCCCAGGCGGCCGCGGCTGACCCGGCCGGTGCTGCGCAACTGCTCCTGGACATCCATCGCCACATCGATCGGAATGGCGAACGAGACACCCATATAACCACCGGTACGGCTATAGATCATCGAGTTGATGCCGATCACTTCGCCGCGCATGTTGAACAGCGGCCCACCGGAGTTACCTGGATTGATGGCGACATCGGTCTGGATGAAAGGCACATAATTTTCCTGCGGCAAAGCACGCCCCTTAGCCGAAACGATGCCGGCCGTCACGGAACTGTCAAAGCCGAAGGGCGAGCCGATCGCCGCCACCCACTCGCCGACCTTCAACTGCGCCGGATCGCCCATTTTGACGGCGGGTAGGCCGGTCGCCTCGATTTTCAGCAAGGCGACGTCGGTACGCTTGTCGGCACCGATAATCTTGGCCTTGAACTCCCGCTTGTCGGTCAGGCGGACCATCACCTCGTCGGCGCTATCGACCACGTGGGCATTGGTCAGGATATAGCCGTCGCTGCTGACAATGAAGCCCGAGCCCAGCGATTTGTTCTGGAATTCGCGCGGCGCCCCGTCGCCTGGCTGGCGCGGAATGAAGCGCTTGAAGAATTCATAGGCCGGATCGTTCTCGTCGAACGGCAGGGACATCTGCCCGTGGCCGCGCACCGTCTGGGTGGTGCTGATATTGACCACGGCCGCCCCTTGCTTCTCGGCCAGTTCGGTGAAATCTGGCAACCCACGCATCTGGGCGAGCGCCAGCGTATGCATGACAATCAGCGAAAACAACGCAATAAGGTGTTTTATTGATAAGTATTTCATTGGCGACCTACCTCCTGATCAGGCTGGGAACGGGAAACGATATGGGGCTCGCCGGCGGGACTGCCAGCGGTCGCCCACGAACGACGACGGACATAAAGCATGGCCCCGGCAAACGCCAGCAGTGCTCCACCGATAGCGCCCGCATCACCGAGCAGAGCGTTACCGGCCAGAGCGCCGGCGATGGCCGCCAGCAGCGGCACGCCATAGCCGAGATTGGCGGCGCGGCGGACACTACCGGCGGCAACAGCGATGGTGACGCGCTCGCCGACCGCCACGCCGAGGGAGTTATCGACGCGATAGGTACGCGGAGCGCCAGCGAACATCCGGCCCAGATTCTGGCCGCCGCAACCGCCCGTTTCATGGCAGCGGCCGCAACCGCCTTCGTCTACCGCCACCTCGGCCTGGCCTCCGTGCACCGCCCGGACCACGCCGCACACCGTACTGGCCCCCTGTTCCATGCTCACCAGCGGCGATCCGGTGCCGTATCGAGCAGGGGACGCAAGCGCGAGGCAACGGCCTCACGTGCCCGGAAAATACGGGAGCGAACGGTACCGATCGGGCAATCCATGATGCCGGCGATTTCCTCATAGGACAGACCGTCTATTTCGCGCAGCACGATGGCCGTCCGCAATTCGTCCGGCAGCGCCTCCATCGTGGCGCTGACGGTCTGGCCGATCTGCTTGGACAGCAGTAGGCTCTCCGGCGTATTGATGTCACGCAACTGGCTGGCATCCTCGAAGCCTTCGGCTTCCTCGGCGTCATACTCGGTCGAGGTCGGCGCCCGTCGCCCTTGCGACACCAGATAGTTCTTGGCCGTGTTGATCCCGATCCGGTACAGCCAAGTGTAGAAAGCGCTTTCGCCACGAAAAGCCGGCAAGGCCCGATAGGCCTTGATGAATGCCTCCTGCGAAACATCCTCGACCTCGGCGGGATCGCGGATGAAACGCGATAGCAAACGCCCCATCCTACGCTGGTATTTGCTGACCAACTGGTCGAAGGCGTGCTGATCACCGCCTTGTGCTCGCTCGACCAACACCTGATCGACTTCGCGCTCACTCATGGCTCTCTCTTGTCCTGGGGATAGTCGTGAATCCACGTTTTTTCACGCAGTATAGCGCAGCATTTTATTCCAGTGAGATCGCTTGTTACCCTTATTGTGACTGTCTGTAACGGGGCGAATCGGCGGCCACATGCTATATTTCGCGCCAAACCATTACTGATTCCGAGAACAGATTTTGCTCAATTTTGATGTCCTTATCATCGGTAGCGGCCTGGCGGGGCAATCGGCTGCGCTACGCCTGGCCAAACACTGCCGGGTGGCCATTGTCAGCAAGCGCCGGCTGGAGGACTCGGCCTCCGGCTGGGCCCAGGGCGGCATCGCGGCAGTTCTCGACAGCAAGGACTCGATCGAGAATCACATCCGCGACACGCAGATCGCCGGCGCCTGGCTAAACGACGAGGAAGCCACCCGCCATGTCGTCGAGAACGGTCGGCGGGCTATCGAATGGCTGATCGAGCAAGGCGTCCCCTTCACCCAGGACGCGTCCGGCTATCACCTGACCCGCGAAGGCGGCCACAGCGCCCGACGCGTTATCCACGTCGCCGATGCCACCGGTTTGGCGGTGCAGGATACCCTGACGCCCAAGGTTCGGGCAGCGGCCAACATCACCATACTTGAGCACCATATCGCCATCGATTTGATCACCGGCGACAAACTCGGCACCGGCAAGAAGCGCTGTTTCGGCGCCTACGTACTGGATACCCAAAACGGCGAAGTAGTCACCATCGGTGCCGCCAACACCCTGATCGCCACCGGCGGCGCCGGCAAGGTCTATCTCTATACGACCAACCCCGACACCTCGACCGGCGACGGCATCGCCATGGCCTGGCGGGCCGGTTGCCGCGTCGCCAACATGGAATTCATCCAGTTCCACCCGACCTGCCTGTATCACCCGCAGGCCAAATCCTTCCTGATTTCCGAGGCAGTGCGCGGCGAAGGCGGCCTGCTCAAGTTGCCCGACGGCAGTCGCTTCATGCCGGAGCACGACGAGCGCGGGGAACTGGCGCCGCGCGACATCGTCGCCCGTGCCATCGACTTCGAGATGAAGAAACGCGGCCTCGACTGTGTCTTCCTCGATATCTCGCACAAGGGCGAAGCCTTCATCCGCGAGCACTTCCCCAACATCCATGCCCGCTGCCTGGAACTCGGCATCGACATCGCGCACCAGCCGATCCCGGTGGTTCCCGCCGCCCACTACACCTGCGGCGGCATCGTCTGCGACCTGCACGGGCGCACCGATGTCGGCGGCTTGTACGTCGCCGGCGAAGCTTCCTGCACCGGCCTGCACGGCGCCAACCGCCTGGCTTCCAACTCGCTGCTCGAATGCCTGGTATTCGCCGAGGCAGCAGTCAACGACATTCTGGCCAACCAGCCGACGCCGCTGCCAGCCCTGCCCGAATGGGACGAAAGCCGGGTCACCGATGCCGACGAGGAAGTCGTCATCTCGCACAACTGGGACGAATTGCGGCGCTTCATGTGGGACTACGTCGGTATCGTCCGCACCAACAAGCGGCTCAAACGCGCCCTACACCGGGTGCGTCTGCTGAAGCGGGAAATTCACGAGTTCTACTCGAACTTTCGCGTCAGCCACGACCTGATCGAATTGCGCAATCTGGTGCTGACCGCCGAACTGATCATCCGCTGCGCCATCCTGCGCCGCGAGAGCCGCGGCCTGCACTATTCGCGGGATTACCCGGAAACCGCCAAGAAGATCAAGAACACGGTTCTGAAGGGTGGTCCGGGCGCCTGAAACAGGCTCGCCAGCGCAGGAACACCCGCAAGCGGCGAAATTCATCGGGACTCGTCGTCCCGGTCGTGACCAGCAAGGCACAGCGCCGGCCGTCGGCCAATTCAAGACGCAGCACGGTCAACCAGGGATGAACCGTCGCTCCCGGCAGGATCGTTGCCGGAAGAAAATCCTGCCTTTCGCCGGCAACCTGAATCCCGCCGTCCGCTTCGAGGCGTAGCGCCGCCAGCGGTAGCGCTAGACGGCGCCAAGCCCATAGCGCAATCCCCCAGATAGCCAGCAGCAAGGCCACCCGCAGCGGCAAGGAACGAGGAAAAAACAACGCCACCAAGCTGGCCAGCAGCGCCAACGCCAGCAAAACCACTGCTGGAAAACGGGAACGGCGCAGTCCGATGGTGATCGGAAACTGCACCGTTTCTATCCTGGCAGCAGAATCAGATGCGCTTGAAGACCAGCGATCCGTTGGTTCCGCCGAAGCCGAAGTTGTTCTTCAGCGCCACCTCGATCTTCATCGGTCGCGCCACGTTGGCGCAGTAGTCCAGGTCGCACTCGGGATCCTGGTTGAAGATGTTGATGGTCGGCGGCGAAATCTGGTGATGGATGGCCAGCACCGTGAATAACGACTCGATGCCGCCGGCGCCGCCGAGCAGATGGCCGGTCATCGATTTGGTCGAATTGACCACGATGTTGCCGGCGGCATTGCCGAAAGCAGCCTTGATGGCATCCGATTCGTTCTTGTCGCCAAGCGGCGTGGACGTGCCATGAGCGTTGACGTACTGCACGTCGGCCGGCGAAACGTCGGCATTCTTCAGCGCATTGACCATCGAGCGGCGCGGACCGTCCATGTTGGGCGCGGTGATGTGGTAGGCATCGGCGCTCATGCCATAGCCGGCCACTTCGGCGTAGATTTTGGCACCGCGCGCCTTGGCGTGCTCGTACTCCTCGAGCACCAAAATACCAGCGCCCTCGCCCAGCACGAAGCCATCACGGTCCTTGTCCCACGGACGGCTGGCCGTGGCCGGGTCGTCGTTGCGGGTAGACAGCGCGCGGGCGGCGCAGAACCCCCCCAAGCCAAGCGGCGAAACGGTCGACTCGGCACCGCCAGCGATCATCACATCGGCATCGCCGTACTCGATGATGCGCGCGGCCTCGCCAATGGAATGGGTACCGGAGGTGCATGCGGTAACAATGGCCAGGTTCGGTCCCTTGAAGCCGTATTCGATCGACAGATTGCCGGAGATCATGTTGATGATCGAACCTGGCACGAAGAATGGCGACACCTTGCGTACGCCGGCGGCGTTGTACTCGTCCTTGGTTTCCTCGATCAGCGGCAGGCCGCCGATACCGGAACCGATAGCAACGCCGACGCGCTCAAGATCGGCTGCGCCTTCCTGGTCCAGGCCGGCGTCACGCACAGCCTGTATGCCAGCAGCCAGGCCGTAATGGACGAACTTGTCCATCCGGCGCGCATCCTTGGCGGAAATGTATTGGGTGACATCGAAATTCTTCACTTCGCCAGCAAACTGAACCGGAAAACTGGACGTATCGAAGCGAGTGATGGGAGCGATACCGGAAACACCGGCGACGATGTTCCGCCAGCCCTCCTCGACGCTGTTGCCGACCGGGGAAATCAGGCCCAGACCGGTGATGACGACTCTGCGACGTACCAAGATGCACTCCGAAAGCAAATGTGGCAAGGCCGGCCAAGAGGGCCGGCCTTGCCTGGGTGAACCGGAATTGGCTTACTTCTTGTTGGCGAGGATGTAATCGACGGCCTGCTGGACCGTGGTGATCTTCTCGGCCTGGTCGTCGGGAATTTCGCACTCGAATTCCTCTTCCAGAGCCATGACCAGCTCAACAGTGTCCAGGGAATCCGCGCCCAGATCATCCACGAAGGAGGACTCGTTCTTGATGTCCGCTTCATTCACGCCCAGTTGTTCGGCGACGATCTTCTTGACGCGCTCTACGATGTTATCCATTGGAAAAGCTCCTTCCCCTCAGGGGTACGAAAAAAACGTTGCGATTCTACCAAAAGCGGCTGCTTGGTGAAATCAATCCATGAACATGCCGCCATTGACATGCACCGTGGTGCCGGTGACATACGAGGCAGCGGGAGAAACCAGGAAGCCGACGGCACCGGCCACATCCTCCGGCGTGCCGGCGCGGGCCAGCGGAATCGAAGCCAACATGGCGGCCTTCTGTTCCTCGGTCAGGGCATGCGTCATGTCGGTGGCAATAAAGCCTGGCGCGACACAGTTGACGGTGATGTTGCGGCTGCCCAGTTCGCGGGCCAGCGAACGGGTCAGACCGGCGACGCCGGCCTTGGCGGCACAGTAATTGGCCTGGCCGGCATTACCGGAATAACCAACCACCGAGGAAATATTGACGATGCGCCCAAAGCGCGCCTTCATCATGCCGCGCATGACGCCACGCGACAGCCGAAAGACCGCCTTCAGATTGGTATCGATGACGGCATCCCACTCGTCGTCGCCCATGCGCATGGCTAGGTTGTCGCGCGTGATGCCAGCATTGTTCACCAGAATGCCGATGGTGCCGCATTCCTTGGCCACATCGGCGAGCACGGCATCGCTCTGGGCGGTGTCGGTGACATTGAGCACGACACCCTTCCCCTTGACGCCAGCCTCGGCAAGATAGGCAGAAATCTGGCTGGCTCCGGCCTCGCTGGTCGCCGTGCCGATCACCGTGGCGCCCTGGCGCCCGAGCTCCAGCGCGATGGCACGACCAATGCCGCGGGTGGCGCCGGTAACGAGTGCGATCTTGTCGTTCAGCATGGCACTCACTCCAAGCCAAGGTTAGCGTCGATCGCCGCGGCATCGGCCAGTGCAACGCCGGCAACGCCGTCGGCGCAACGCTTGGTCAGACCGGCCAGAACCTTGCCCGGGCCGCATTCGGCAATCGTCGTGACGCCGCTGGCCGCCATCTTCTGGACCGTCTCGACCCAGCGCACCGGGTTGTAGGTCTGGCGCACCAGCGCATCGCGGGTGCGCGCCGGTTCGTTCTCGATAGCGACATCGACATTGTTGATGACCGGAATGGCCGGTGCCTTCAGCTCCAGTTCACCCAGGCGGACAGCCAGTTTGTCGGCGGCCGGCCGGATCAGCGAGGAGTGGAACGGGGCCGACACTGGCAAAGCTTTGGCCATCTTGGCACCACGCGCCTTACAAGCCTCCATGGCACGTTCGACGGCAGCCTTGTGGCCGGCGATGACGGTCTGGCCGTTGGCATTGAAATTGACCGGCTCGACGATTTCGCCCTGAGCCGCCTCGGCACAGGCGGCGGCGATGCCGGCATTATCCAGGCCAAGCACGGCGGCCATGGCGCCGGTACCAAGCGGCACAGCTTCCTGCATCGCCGCAGCGCGCAAACGGACCAGCGGCACCGCATCCTTGAAATCGAGCACGCCGGCAGCAACCAGCGCCGAGTATTCGCCCAGGCTGTGGCCGGCGACAACAGCCGGCAGCTTGCCGCCCTTCTCACGCCACAGACGCCAGGCGGCAATGCCGGCGGTGAGCATGACCGGCTGGGTGTTGACGGTCTGCGCCAGCGCCTCGGCCGGACCGTCGGCGACCAGCGCCCACAGATCGTCGCCGAGGGCAGCGGAAGCCTCATCAAAAGTGGCACGAACCACGGCGGCATCACCGTAAGCGGCCATCATGCCAACGCTCTGCGAGCCTTGGCCGGGAAATACGAAAGCAAAAGACATTTTCAAAGCCTCCTGATTCAGAACTCGAGCAAGGCCGCGCCCCAGGTGAAACCGCCGCCGACGCCTTCGATCAGCACCTTGTGGCCACGCCGGATGCGCCCGTCGCGCACCGCTTCGTCAAGGGCCAGCGGAATGGAAGCCGCCGAAGTATTGCCATGGCGATCGACGGTAACGATCACCCGTTCGCGCGCGATGCCCAGTTTCTTGCCGGTGGCGTCGATGATGCGGATATTGGCCTGATGCGGAATCAGCCAGTCAACGTCGGCCGTCTGGATACCGGCGGCGGCACAAACTTCCTCGGCGATATCCGCCAGCACGCGCACGGCAAGTTTGAACACGGCCTGGCCGTCCATGCGCAGGAAGGGATCGCCGGTCACCTGACCGCCGCAGACCTGTCCCGGCACATTGAGAATACCGTTCTGGCTACCGTCGGCATGCAGCGCCGTGGCCAGGATGCCCGGCCGCTCGGCAGCTTCCAGCACCACGGCACCGGCACCATCACCGAACAACACGCAGGTGCCGCGATCGTTCCAATCGAGGATGCGGGAAAACACCTCGGCACCGATGACCAGCGCCTTCCTGTGACTGCCCGAAGCGATGAATTTCTCGGCAATGCCCAGCGCATAGGCAAAACCGCTGCACACCGCCTGTACGTCGAAGGCGGCAGCGCCCTTGTTACCCAGGCGCCCCTGGATCAGACAAGCGGTACTGGGAAAAATGAAATCCGGTGTCGATGTGGCAACGATGATCAGATCAAGCTCGGCGGCGGTGATACCGGCCATTTCCAGCGCACGCTCCGCCGCCAGTAGACCCAGTTCGCTCGACAAGGTGCCCGGCTCGGCAAGATAACGGCTGCGGATGCCGGTGCGGGTGACGATCCATTCGTCATTGGTGTCGATGCCCTGTGCCACCAAGTCATCGTTGCTGACGGGCTTGCCCGGCAAACAACTGCCGGTACCGATCACGCGTGCATACATTCAGGAACCCTCCTCGGCCACGGCCGAAGTTACGGTCAACTTCGCGGTCAATTGCGCCATGCGCGCCGAGATGCGCTCCAGGGCACGGTTCTCGGCCGCGTCGTAAGCTCGCGCAATGGCATAGCCGTAGGCCAGCACATCAGCTGAACCGTGGCTCTTGACCGACACGCCCTTGAGTCCGAGCAGGATCGCGCCGTTGTAGCGGCGATGATCGAAGCGTTCCTTGACCCTGCTCAGCACCGAGATGGCGATCAAGGCCGTTAGCTTGGTCAGCCAGTTGCGCTTGAATTCGCTCTTCAGCGCCGAACCCAGCATCTGCGCCAGCCCCTCGGAGGTCTTCAAGGCCACATTGCCGACGAAGCCATCACAAACGATGACGTCGGCCTCGCCCTGGTAAATGCCATCGCCCTCGACATTGCCGACGAAATTGAGTCCGGAGGCGCGCAACAGGTCAGCAGCGGCTTTGACCATTTCGTTGCCCTTGATCTCTTCCTCGCCGATGTTGAGGAGGCCGACCGTCGGCCGCTCCTTGTGCTCCAAGGCCTCGACCAGCATAGCGCCCATGATGCCGAACTGGAGCAGGTGCTCCGGCTCGCAATCGACGTTGGCGCCCAGGTCGAGCATATGGGTATGCCCCTTGGCGGTCGGCAGCGACGTACAGATCGCCGGCCGGTCGATGCCGGGCAGCATTTTCAGCACGAAGCGCGACATCGCCATCAGCGCCCCGGTGTTGCCAGCCGACACGCAGGCGTCCACCTCCCCGGCCTTGACCAGGTTGATGGCAACGCGCATCGACGAATTTTTCTTGTTGCGCAAGGCAAGTGCCGGCGATTCGTCCATACCGACCACTTCCGTGGCATGGACGACGCGTAAACGGGGATTCTTGGCCTCGGTGCCCAGCAAGGGATGCAGCACATCCTCCTGACCGACCAGGACGAGATGGGCTGCCGGATGGTCTGCGAGGAAACGGATCGCCGCCGGTACCGTCACCGACGGACCGTGGTCCCCCCCCATGCAGTCAATGGCGACGCGGGTTGTCATAGCAAAAGAAAAGGCAGGCGGTTCACGCGGAACCGCCTGCCCCTTGCGGAACGATTATTCGCCCTTGCCCTTAACAACCTTCTTGCCGCGGTAGAAACCGCTCGGGGAAATGTGGTGGCGCAGATGCGTCTCGCCGGTGGTCGGCTCGACGGCCAGCGGGGGAGCGATCAGAAAATCGTGCGCGCGATGCATGCCACGCTTGGACGGGGACTTTTTGTTCTGTTGAACGGCCATGTTGGTTACTCCAAAAAAATCAGTTCGGCTTGCCTTTGAGGCCGGCCAGCGCCGCGAACGGATTGACCCGTTCGCCGGCATCGGCAACCCCCGGCAAACCACATTTTTCATGCCGCGGCGCCACCGGCAGGGCCAGGAGAATCTCATCCTCCACTAATTCGGCCACATCCAGTTCGCGTTCCACCGGCAGAAAATCCCGGGTGTCGTCTTCCAGCTCGTCTTGCGACAATTCGGCGCCAACCGGAACGACCTCCAGCAGGCTGTCGATATCCAGATCGAACAAAACCGCCCCTAAGCAACGCTGACAGGCAAGCGCAAGCTTTCCGCCAACCGTCAGCCGCAGCAGAAGCTCTCCACGCGCCCCCTTGAACCCTTCGAGATGCCAGGAAACCGCCCCGCTCACTTCGGCCAGCAAATCATGCAGGCGCTCAAGCTCGGCGACCGCCAGCGTTCCTTCGAGAACGCGCGAATCGCGGGCAAAGGCGAAGGCGTCGTTGATCCTTTTCAATCTGTAGCTGTTGCGACTAAAACGATAGATGATATTATTTTTGGCTTACCAAGTCAAAACCAAGCGCTGCCGCAAGACTACCGTGCAAGCGTTTGGCGCAGCGACACTTTCCGATGCAACCGCTGATCCTCGCCTCCACCTCGCCCTATCGCCGCGAACTGCTCGCCCGGCTGGGATTGCCGTTCGCCGTGGCCAATCCGCGCACCGACGAAAGCCCGCTGCCCGACGAAACGCCCGAGGCACTGGCCTTGCGCTTGGCAGAAGCGAAGGCCCGCGCCGTCGCCGACGAGCATCCGCAAGCCCTGATCATCGGCAGCGACCAGGTGGCAACCGTCGACGGCCTAATCTACGGCAAACCGGGCAACCACCAGCGTGCCGTCGAGCAATTGCGCGCCCTTTCCGGCAAGACGGTCAACTTCTTCACCGCGCTCTGCCTGCTCAACGCCCGTACCGGCCAGGCCGACGTTCGCGGCGTGCCGACCCTGGTTACCTTCCGCCAATTGACCGATGGCGAAATCGAAAACTACCTGCGCCGCGAGCCGGCCTACGACTGTGCCGGCTCCGCCAAATCCGAGGGACTCGGCATCGCCCTGCTGCAAAGCCTGCGCGGCGACGACCCCAACGCCCTGGTCGGCCTGCCACTGATCGCCCTGTGTGACCTGCTGCGCCGACAGGGCGTGGCGATTTTGGGTTAGGTATTTGCTCCTTTATGTTGTCAATGAATCCCTCTGCTAAACAAAAGGCGCTCATGCTTAGCTTAGCCGTGGCATTTTCGCCCCTTGTGCCGCTACTGCTGGCACAGTTCGCTTCATATGCACTTGGTTGTGCTGTCACAGAGGCAGTAGAACCAACGTGCATGTTCCTCGGGCTTGATGTTGGTGGCTTACTCTATGGGTTGTTTATGTTGGGTGGATTCGGCTTTGCCATCTCTATTTTGCTTGGCATGGGTATCTACAAATTCCTACAGAGGAAATCAACCCAATGGTAATTAGTGATGCATACCTAACTCTGCACTCCAGCAAACGGCCTTCGATTACCGCCTACTTTCGCCAATGAGCGGCACCCTCTACCTGATCCCGGTACCGCTCGGACCGGGGCAACCGGCCGACGCGCTGCATCCGAATATCCTGGCGACGATCCGGCCGCTGACCCATTTCGTCGTCGAGCAGGCCAAGAGCGCCCGCGCCTTCCTGAAGGCCGCCGGCACCGACCATCCGTTGCAGGAACTGGCGCTGGAAGAACTCAACGAGCATACCCGCGATGCGGACATCGAGCACCTGCTCGCCCCCCTGCGCACCGGCCACGATGTCGGTCTGCTGTCGGAAGCCGGCTGCCCAGCCGTCGCCGATCCCGGCGCCAATCTAGTGGCTCTCGCCCAGCACGAAGGCATCCGCGTTGTGCCGCTGGTCGGCCCATCATCACTGCTGCTGGCGCTGATGGCCTCGGGCCTGAACGGCCAACGCTTCGCCTTCCACGGCTACCTGCCGGCCAAGGAGGCCGAGCGGCGCAAGGCACTGAGCGACCTGGAAAGCGAATCGCGCAAGCGGCAGCAAACCCAGTTGTTCATCGAAACCCCGTACCGCAACCGGGCGCTGTTCGACGCCATCCTGCAAATCTGCCAGCCAAATACTCGGCTGTGCGTGGCAACCGATCTGACCTTGCCTGGCGAATCGGTGCGCACCCGGCGCATCGCCGAGTGGAAAAAACAAACGCCGCCCGATTTCGAGCGGCGCCCCACGGTTTTCCTGCTGCTGGCCTGAGCACGAATCAAGCACCGGGGTTTCGGGATCGGTCGTCCAGTTTAAGACGCTCACGCCTGATCAAGCCGGCGTATCACGGCGCTCCATTCTGTGCGCCTTTTTATATACGTACATTCTTTCATCCGCTTGGGACAGTATCTCGCTGGACGGCAACGCATTGTCCGTCGCGACTTCAACGATGCCATAGCTGAAACTGCCTCTGTAGGATGTTCCGTCCTGCGTCGTCAATTCCTCAGCGACAAGACCATCGCGCAAGGCTTCAAGGCAATCTTCCGCTGCTTTCTGATCGATGTCGGCAGCCAGAATCATGAATTCATCTCCGCCAAGTCGGCAAAGACAGGCATTCTCGGAAAATGCTTCCAACAATTTCGCCACTTGCAGGATGTAACGGTCGCCTTCCGCGTGGCCAAGAACGTCGTTGACGTATTTAAGCTTATCGATGTCGATGAAACAGACCACAAAGTGGCGACGCTGCCCGATCCATTCATTGAACAGGTTCATGCCGTAATGCCGATTATATTTCCCGGTCAGCGCATCCCGGTAGGCAACTCCCTCCAGTTTATCGATCTCGGCCTTGCTGGCGGTGATATCCGACAACACGGCCGCCATGGCATCGTACCCATACCAATGCAGGGGATAGAAAGTGGCTGAAAACCACTGAATCACCTCGTCATCGCCCAGGGAAAACACCATGGATTTCTCGACATCGCTCTCTTCTTTTTGCTGGGTATGACCTAGCAAAACATCATAAAGCCTAGACTCGAGGGAAGTATTGGTCAGGAAATTTCCGACAGGATGATTAGTGAAAAGCCGCTCCCCTGTGTTCCGGTCGAACACGACGATCCATTCGGACAGCCGGTCGGTAATAATTTCAAAGAGGTTATTGCTGCGCTCCAGATCGCGCCGCTGCTTCTGGATGGTCTCGATTTCACCCAGCAAGGCATCCTGACGTTCCTTCAGTTGGATGACCATCTGATTGAAGGCATCGGCAAAGTCACCCATGAACCTGATGCGCTGCTTGTAGTCGCCGTTTGCCACCTGGCGGGTCTGCCAGGTCAGATGTTTCAGCGTGGCATGGAGAGACTTCAGATTAGACGCTAATTCATTGTCCGGCTTTGGCAGCGGGCAAGAGAGATCGCCGCGGGCAAGCGCTGTGGCCAGCGCCCTGGTCTCATTGAGCATTTCCATAAAGAAAACCAGTCCCTCCCCGAATTCCCGGAAATCTTCGGGGAGGGAGGCAGGATCCAATTGCGCGCGGTTTGGGTAGTACAAAACATCGCGCAAATAGCCAAAGAGCTGGTCAGCGATTGGGTGTGAAATCTTCTCTGGCTCCTCTGTTCCCTGGCCGGCAGCCGCTACCTCAAGTGACGATGGAACCGTGGAACCGGCAGACCCGGTCTCCATTGGCCCAGCAGTCGACCTCTTTCACGAAATATTTCTTGCCGGTATAGGTATACAAAATACCCGCGATGAAGCCCTCATCATAATTGCACACCGTCTCATTGGTGATAGGCAGGCCACTGCAGTCCAGATCCTGGCCCACCGTAAGAACGATGTTACCGGTTTCCGCATCGAAAGCCTCCATACGCAAGATACCGACCCTGAGATCCTGGAGCGTTTTTTGCAGGCTGGCAAAAAATGTATCGAAATCCGCCGAGGTATCCAGGACATTTTTGGTGAACTCTTCTCCAGCCAAGTGCCCAGCACGTACAAAGTATTCGTTGGCCTTATCCGCGCCGAAATCCTTGGTAAGGATATCCAGCATCGTGTACTGCATCAGCCTGTACACGAGGACCGGCATATCTTCACCCAGATCACCACGGCCTTCCTTGATGTCCCCCAAGTTTTCCCACTGGAAATTGTGCAAGGAAGAATCTCTCTTGAAAATATTCATGCCATCTCCTTTTCTACAGTGCGGGTTACAGTTCCCGCCACCAGACAGGGGCGGGGGCGCCTTTCGTGAGTTGCTGCGCTAGGTATACCAAACTAGACGGTTTCTTGCTGCAAAAAAATGATGCCGACACTCGCCTGCCCTCCATCAAGGAAGCCATCTTGGTTTGCCTGGCATGGTCATAGCATCCGACTTGGCCCACCAGGCGGGGTGCTTGCCGGTTGTAGTTCTGCCACAATTTGATGCCGAACTGGTCGGCCGGTTCCACAAGATGCTGGTGGCTGCGCCCCAGCAAGTGGCTGTCGGCCAGATACCGTCATGCCCGTCGCAATGAGTGCATCTCTCGCCGCACTTGGCGGGTATGGAACGAAAAATCCGACCAGCCCAGGATATGCCATTTCCCTTTTCTCCTATGACTTTGGTGATATTGACTTGCTATATCCGGGAGCGAAGAATGCCGGCTTTTCATAAAGCAAGGCTTGGCAATGCAAACATCGGAAGCGATGCAAACGTCAGAAGCGGGGCTGGCGTATCGTGACCTGCTGTGGCTCCTCGGCAGTTTATGCAGTCTCTATCGCATCCCCTTCGATCCCAAGCTGATCGAGCAGGAATTCCCGCCACCGCATGATCTGGCCACGCTGCACGAAGCGGCGCGCCGCCTGGGTTACAAGACAGGTGGTTCGACCCAACCCGCCGACTGGCAAAAGCTCCCCCTGCCGGCCATTGCCTTTCTCCGGGCGGTCCCCGAAGTCGAAGCCCGGGACAGCGTCCCCTGCCTGCCCATCCTCATCCTCAAGACCGATGGCCAGAAACTCCTCTACTTCCGGGCCGGCGCGCCAGCCCCGGAAACCCTGGCCGTCGAAGACGCCGAACGGCAACTCGAACCCAAGCTGATCCTCGTCGCCCGCGAAGCGGCCGGCAAGGACGAAGCCGTTCCCGGCTTCGAAACCGAGAAAAAAGCCTTCGGCTTTCGCTGGTTCATCCCCGAACTGCTCAAACACAAGCCCATCTGGCGCGATGTCCTGCTCGCCAGCCTGGCCATCCAGCTCGTCGGTCTGGCCACCCCGCTGTTCACCCAGGTCATCATCGACAAAGTCATCGTGCACCAGACGCACAGCACCCTCATCGTGCTGGGCGTGGCGCTGATCATGTTCATGCTGTTCACCAGCGGCATGACCTGGCTGCGCCAATACCTCGTACTGCACACCGGCAACCGCATCGACGCCGTGCTCGGCAGCCAGGTCTTCCGCCATCTGCTACGGCTGCCGGTGCCCTACTTCGAAAACCGCCCGACCGGCACCCTGGTGGCCCGCCTGCATGGCGTCGAGACCATCCGTGAATTCGTCTCCGGTGCTGCCGTCACGCTGATCCTCGATCTGCCCTTCCTGTTCATCTTCCTGGCAGTCATGTTCGCCTACAGTTGGCAACTCTCGCTGATTGCCGTCGGCCTCCTGGGTACCATCGCCCTCATCAGCTTTTTCGTCGCCCCCGTCTTCCGCGAGAAGCTGAACCGACAATTCATGCTCGGCGCGAGAAACCAGGCCTTCCTCACCGAATACGTTGCCGGCATGGCCACCGTCAAATCCCTTCAAATGGAAGCCGACATCGACCGCAAGTACGGCGACTACCTCGCCCAGTACCTCGCCGCCGGCTTCTCCACCCGGCAAGTCGGCAACACCTACAACGTCGCCAGCAACGGCCTCGAACAGGTCATGACCCTGTCCATCCTGATCTTCGGGGCGCTGCTGGTCATGCAAAACGAAGGCTTCACCGTCGGCATGCTCGTCGCCTTTCAGATGTTCGCCGGGCGGATGAGCCAGCCGCTGTTGCGCCTGGTCGGCCTGTGGCAGGAATTCCAGCAAGCCAACATCGCCGTCAAACGCCTCGGCGACATCCTCGACATGCCGCAAGAACCCCACACCCTGACCCCCAGTAGAGAAAACCAGGGGGCCGGACGCATCGACCTGCGCCACCTAGCCTTCCGCTACAGCGAGCACCACCCCTGGCTCTACCGTAACCTCAACCTGAGCCTCAAGCCGGGCCACCTGACCGTGCTGATGGGACCCTCCGGCTGCGGCAAAAGCACCCTGGCCAAACTGCTGCTCGGCTTTCATCACCCCAACGAAGGCCAGATCAATCTCGATGGCAAGGACATCCGCCACCTGGCCGCCAACGAACTGCGCGCCGTCTTCGGCGTCGTGCCGCAAGAAACCGTGCTCTTCGCCGGCACCCTCTACGACAACCTGGTCATGGCCCATCCCCACGCTAGCTTCGAGGACGTCATCAAGGCCTGCAAGGCCGCCGAAATCCATGACGTGATCGAGCACCTGCCCGACGGCTACCAGACTGAAATCGGCGAGCGCGGCACTGGGCTGTCGGGTGGCCAGCGGCAACGCATCGCCATCGCCCGCGCCCTGTTGAAGCGCCCCAAGATTCTGATCTTCGACGAGGCCGTCTCCAATCTCGACCAGCACACCGCCGAACACTTCGCCAAGACCATCAACCAACTCAAGGGCCAGGTGACCATGCTCTTCATCACCCACCAGATTCCCCGGGGGTTGCACGTCGATGAAGTCATCGAACTCGGCGGCGACAACACGACTCGGCAGATGGAAGTGGTGGCGGAGGAAAGCTCGTGAGCCGGTTCGAGCAGCCACGCAACATCCTGCTCGTCCACCCCAACTTCCCTGGCCAATTCCGCCATCTGGCCGCCCATTGGGCCCAGCGCCAAGACCTGCGCGTCATCGGCCTGGGCGGCACTCGGTCGCCGGGCATTCCGGGCCTCCAGCATCTACGCTACCGCTCGCCCCATCGCCAACCCGGCGGCCATCCCTATCTACGCCCGATGGAACACGCCGTGAGCGCCGGCCAGGCCACCGCCCGCGCCTATCTGCAACTCAAGCGCCAAGGCTTCACCCCCGACGTCGTTCTCGCCCACCCCGGCTGGGGCGACACACTCTATCTGCGCGACGTCTTCCCGGACACCCGCCTCATCCACTTCTGCGAGTGGTACTACAACGCCCACGGCGCCGATGTCGGCTTTGATCCCGAATTCCCCGCGACGCTCGACAACCACGCCCGCATCCGCACCTGGAATGCCCTGCACGCCCTCAACCTGACCCTGTGCGACGACAGCGTCTGTCCGACCGCCTGGCAACGCAGCGTGCATCCCCCGATCTTCCAACCCCGAATCCACGTGCTGCACGAAGGCATCGATACCGAGCGCCTGGGCCCCGATCCGCAAGCGACCTTCACCCTGCCCAACGGCACCCAGGTCAAAGCCGGCGACCCGGTCATCACCTATGTCGCCCGCAACCTCGAACCCTACCGGGGCATCCACAGCTTCCTGCGCGCCCTGGCCATCGTCCAGCGCCGGCATGCCAACTGCCAGGCCCTGATCGTCGGCGGCAACGATGTCAGCTACGGCCAGCGCCCCCAGGACGCCGCCCATTGGCGGGAAAAACTTAGTCGAGACATCGCGCTCGACCCTGCCCGCACCCACTTCCTCGGCAAACTGCCGTACGACCGCTACCGACGCGTCCTGCAAGTTTCCGCCGCGCACGTCTACCTCTCCTACCCCTTCGTACTCTCCTGGTCGATGCTCGAAGCCATGGCCAGCGGCTGCCTGGTCATCGGCGCCGATACAGCACCGGTGCGCGAAGTCATCCGCCACGGCGAGAACGGCTGGCTGGTGGATTTCTTCAACTACCCGGGGATTGCCAAACGCATCGTCGAGACCTTGAACAACCCAGCAGCACAAAATCCTCTGCGCCAGCAGGCCAGGAGCGACATCGCCGCCCGTTATTCACTGGCCCAGGGGCTGGCGGGTTACAACCGGCTGCTGGGCCTGGAATCAAGCACGGCGGAAAGCCTGTCCCGAAATCATGACCCAGCAGATTTCCGGAGCATGTCGAAAACCTCCATGGCGGAAATGCCATGACAAGTTACCGAATAATCAACCCGAGGCGAGGAATACGTTCGTGGGCGGCGGCCATGACACCCTCTACTACGAAGGCAGAGATAACCTCATTTCTGACTATGGCAGTAATGATGCAAATGACATTTCACCACTCACCCATGACCTTTGTCATATTGACTTGGCATGCTTTCGGGCCAAGAATGCCTGCTTTTCGTAAGGCAAGGATTCGGGCTGTTGCAGTTGGTTGAAAGAAGAGGCCATTGGCGCTTTCATCACAACGGCAGGATTTCGATGCTGAGAGGCGGAGAAGAATGAAATGAGCTTCGCTGCTGTTCAAAACAACATTCATGGAGGTTGCCAATGCTTCGCTTTTTTCTTTTCGTGGCCGGTGTGATGGCGACCAGCACAAGCGTAGCCGAGGGCGTTTCGCAGTGCTCTGTCGATACGGTGCCGATCCAGATTATTGACGGAGCAAGGCACGACCCTGTGGCCACGCTCTCCACCGTCAGAACCCCCTCCAATCCCACCCCACAATTCAAGGCCTTCGTGACGACGGTTACGGAACACGTTACGGCTCGGCTGGCTAAGGAAAGTCTCTGCTTGGACAGCGCCGACAGCAAGGCGCACTCCCTGCTTCAATTCGTAAACTGGCCTCACATCGTTTGGTTGGGCGAACAGATCCCTTCGATATCACCACTCGATGTACCTCCCTCCGGTGGCTGTCGGATTTCCAGCCCCTGGATAGACCTTGCCTTTGAGCGGACGCCAGTTCCGTGGATTCGCGGCATTGTTCGCTGGAACATGCGCCAACTGGCTGCCGATCAGGCAGTGCTGGCGGGAGCGCACAATGTGCCGCCAGGCGTGGCGATGCCGATGGAGCCAAGCGAGTATCGTCGCTTCGTACGGGACTATGCGAATTCGGAAATTTTTGGCGAGCCAGCAGCGAGACCGATCGAAGAGCACATACCACCGGATCTTCTGTGGCTGCTCCGCCGTTTCCGGCATAGCAGTTTTCTTGGCTCCGGAGTTGACATGCGTAAAGCGACAGAAAAGGGCGCGGAGGGCTATACGAAACTCGTCCTTGCGCTGATCGATCGCTGCCTTGCCTCCGGCGGGGCGGATATTCGTTACAACAGCATTCTTGACGTCGCTGATCCGATTTTGCTTGAGCAATACAAGATCGACACGCCGACTCGTTAATTTGCAAATGCCATAATTAAAAATCTTATGGGTTTCGCTGATGTTCAAAACAACATTCATGGAGGTTGCCAATGCTTCGCTTTTCTCTTTTCGTGGTCGGCATGATGGCGGCTAGTACAAGCATTGCCGGGGGCGTTGCACAGTGTTCCGTCGACACGGTACCAATTCAGGTTGTGGGTGAAGGGAGTGGCCCAGTAACCACGCTCTCTGCCGCTACCACTGGGCCCAAGTTTGGCGGGGTACCCGGTTCTGCGGCTGAATTTGCCCATCGCCGTCGTCTCGAAGCCGCCGGACCCTACGCCAATTTAGGAGGCGTACATTTTGGCTCCTTCGTGACAGCGGTGACGGAACACGTTGCAGCTCGGCTGGCCAAGGAGAATCTCTGCTTGGACAACACCGATGGCAAGGAGCGATCCCTGCTTCAATTCGTACACTGGCCTCTTGTCTTTTGGTTGGACAACACTCCACGCCCTCTCTCTGTACCGCCACTCGATGCGCCTCCCTCCGGCGGCTGCCGGCTATCCAGCCCCTGGCTAGACCTTGCCTTTGAGCGAAAACCAGTTCCGTGGATACGCGGCATTGTTCGTTGGAACATGCGCCAACTGATTGCCGATCAGGCGGTGCTTGCCGGAGCGCAAGATGTGCCACCAGGCGTGACGATACCGATGGAATCACGCGAGTACCGCCGCTTTTCAGATAAATATATAGATCTCTTACATCTTCGCTGGGCGGCTGCCTATGGATTCGGAGACCCGGAAATTCTCAGCGAGTCGGCGGCAAAACCATTCGAAGAAGGCATACCGTCGGATCTTCTGTGGCTGTTCCGCCGTGATAATCCCAGTTCGTTTTCTGGTTTCGCTGGTGGCCGCGCAGTAATAGAAAAGGGCGCGGAAGGCTATACAAAGCTTGTCATTGCGCTGATCGACCGCTGCCTTGCTTCGGACGGGGCAGATATTCGTTACAGCAGCATTCTCGACATCGCCGATCCGAGCCTGCTCGAGCAATACAAGATCAATATGCCGCTAACTGAAATCGTTATCAGGAGAAGAAAAAAATGAGTTTCGCTGACGTTAAAAACAGAACATATATCGAAGGATTTTCCGCGGCCGATGAGGCCATGATTCTTGGGGTAATGCAAAATGCCTATGAGGCTTCCCCTGCTGCCAGGGATATGTTCGACAACTGGATTTCCGACCCGGACCATGAAATTTTCATATTTTTTATGCCAAATACAGCATATACCCAGGCAGTCCTCGGCGGTGGAAGAACTGTGTTTATTGACCTGGATTACGCGAATAGCATGCTTTATATCGATAATAATGGCACGGCTGTAGGGGGCGCGGCCAGGGTGATCTTGCACGAGTTGGTGCATGCCTTGACGACGCCGATACTAGAAGATAACTGGAATGAAACCGACTACAGAGGCGATACCGTAACCCGCTCGAATGAAATTTACCGGGATCTTGGGATCCCGGAGCAAAACTCATACATTAGCCAGTCAGATACTGGTCAGGGTCCCAAGGCAGATAAGATTCTGACCCTCGGCTTCAATTACACCAATGGAGCCGCCATCGACCGCTCCGTCGTGGTCGATCTCGGTATAAATGTAGATTCAACAAGTTGGGACTCCACGGATGCAGGCAATTCAAACGACCTGCTGATCGGCGGTTTATGGGACAACAAGCTGACTGCCGGCGATGGGAATGATTTCCTGTACGGCAACGAAGGCAACGATACGCTGTACGGCGGCAAAGGCGACGATTACCTCAATGGTGGCGAAGGCGCGGACCGTCTTGAAGGCGGCGAAGGCTACGATACCTATATCGCCGATAAGCAAGACACGATCATGGACGAGGACGGCAAAGGCTGCGTCATCCTCGACGGCACGAAACTGGGCCTTGCCACCCGCAAGAAAGGCGAAACGGAATACCGGGACGGCTATGGCAACGTCTTTCTCTATACCGAACCCAGCGACGGAAATCCCGGACACCTGAGCGTCAATGGTGGCCTGCAAATAGAAAACTACACCAACGGTGACCTTGAAATTGTTCTCGTCGAAGAACCGGATGACCCGATGGAGCCGATCCGAGACAAGACCAGGGTGGCCTCCAAATACGCCTCCCCAATCATTCTCGACCTGGACGGCGATGGCGTGGAAACCCGGTCGTTGGCCAACGGTACCCATTTCGACCACGCTGCCGACGGCTTTGCCGAATTGACCGGCTGGGTCGGCCAGGACGACGGCCTGTTGGTGCGCGACCTCAACGGCAACGGGCTGATTGATTCCGGCCGCGAACTGTTCGGCTCGGAAACCCTGCTCGCCAACGGCAAAAAGGCCGCCAACGGTTTTGAAGCACTCAAGGAACTCGACAGCAACGGTGATGGCATCATCGACGCCAACGATACAGCCTTCGCCGAACTGCGCGTGTGGAAAGATAGCAACGGCAATGGCCGGGTGGATGAAGGCGAACTCCTCACCCTCGAACAAGCCGGCGTGCAGAGCATCAACCTCGCCTACACCAACTCGAACACCGTTGACGCCCAAGGCAATACCCACAAACAGACCGGCAGCTACACCACCACCGATGGGCAGATCCGCAAGGCGGAAGATGTCTGGTTTGCCGTTGATCCGATGTACAGCATCGCCACCGAACAGGTGGAAGTCCCCGACGACATCGCCGCCCTGCCCACGGCCCGGGGTTACGGCAAGGTACGCGACCTGCGCCAGGCCATGGCAATGGATGCCACGGGCCAACTCAAAGTGCTGGTCACGGCCTTTACCCAAGCCGACAGCGCCCAAGACCGCATGGCCCTGGTGCGCCAGATCATCTACCGCTGGACCGGTGTGCAGGACATCAACCCGGCCAGCCGAACTAATCCAAGTTGGGGAAACGCAATCGGAGATGCGCGCAAACTTGAGGCACTAGAAAAGTTTTTGGGTGAGGCGTGGCTGCAGATTGGCTGGGGGGCCAACCCAGGACGGGATGCGGCCCGTACCTTGGATGAGGCCTATAACCTGCTCGAAGCCCTGGTCTATAGCCAGTTGATGATGCAAAGCCATCTCAAGGGTCTGTTCGAGCAGATCGTCTATTCCTGGGATGCAGAAACCCAAAGTGCCCAGGGTGATTTATCCCAGGTAGCCCACACCCTGGCCAGCCAGATCGAAGCCGACCGGGAAATGGGGCTGGAGGTGCTCGGCGATTTTCTGCTTTCGCTCAGAGGCATGGGCCGACTCGACGACGTGGACCTCGACGCTTTCAAGGCCGCTCTGTTGCCCTTGGGCGCCGATGTGGCGCAAACCTTCGACAGCGCCCTGACCGGCTGGCTTTCGAGCAATACCCCCAGTGACGGCAACAACCGGCTGATCGGTACGGAGCTCGATGACATCATCGACGGCAAGGGCGGCAACGACCTGATTTTTGGGCGAGGCGGCAACGACACGCTGATCGGGGGCATGGGCAACGACGTGCTCGACGGCGGCGCCGGCAACGACAGCCTCAATGGCGGCTACGGCTCGGATACCTACCGCTTCGGCCGGGGCGACGGGCACGACATGATCAGCGAGTATGGATCACAGAGCGAAACCGACCGCCTCGAACTCAAGGCCGGTGTCACGCCAGACGACGTGCGGCTGGAACGGGGCTCCGGCAATGACCTGAAACTCACGATCCGCGACACGGGTGAGACGATCACCGTTAAGAACCACTTCACCAGCACTGCCTACGGCATCGAAGAAATCATCTTTGCCGACGGCACCGTGTGGGATGTGGAAGCCATCAAATCCCGCGTGCTGCTGGGTGAGGATGGTGATGACCAATTGCGCGGCTTCGACAAGCGCGACGACCTGATCGTGGGCGGGGCAGGCAATGATGTACTGATGGGTTACAGCGGTAACGACATGCTGCTCGGCGGCGAGGGTAACGACACGCTCGACGGCGGGGATGGTGACGACACTCTGGACGGTGGCGCTGGCGACGATGTGCTGAAAGGCGGTACCGGCTCGGACACCTACCTGTTCGGTCGCGGCGACGGCCACGACACCATCAACGAATACTCGTGGGTACCGGGCGAAACCGACCGCATCCAACTGAAGGCCGGCATCACCCCGGATGACGTGCGCCTGGAACGGGTGCGCATCCTCAGCAACGGCTGGCTGCTCAGCGACGACCTGAAACTCACCATCCGCGACACCGGCGAGACCATCACCGTCAAGAACCACTTCAACAATTCTTACGGCACGCCTTACTATGCCATCGAAGAAATCGTCTTCGCCAACGGCACGGTGTGGGATACGGAAGCCATCAAGTCCCAGACCCTCATCGGCGGCGACGGTGACGACACGCTGCTCGGCTTCGACAACCGCGACGACCTCCTGATCGGCGGTGCCGGCAACGACGTGCTCGTCGGCGGCAGCGGCAACGACACCCTGGTTGGTGGCGCTGGCAACGACACCCTCGAAGGCGGAGCGGGCTCCGACACCTACCGCTTTGGCCTGGGCGATGGCCAGGACGAAATCATCGAAGGGGGCACCGACGGCGAGGACGTGCTCGAACTCGGCCCCGGCATCACCCCCGACGACGTCACCGTGCGCTGGACCCTGAATGGTGGCATGTCCATCACGCTACAGGATGGCAGCCGGGTCATCGTGCGCAATCAAACCTGGTCGAGCGGCTGGGGCATCGAACAACTGCGCTTTGCCAACGGCACCGTATGGAACCGCGACGATCTGGCTGAACGTGCCATCGCCGGGACCGACGGCGACGACACCATCGTCGGCGGGTATGGCAACAACACCCTCGACGGTGGCCCCGGCAACGATGTGTTCTACGATCTCGGCGGCTACGACACCTACCTTTTTGGCATCGGCGACGGGCAAGACACGATCACGGACAGGGACGGCCGCATCCAGTTCAAAACCGGCATCGACCAGAACGACATCGACTTTACCTACGACGGCACAGACCTGATCGCCACCATCGCAGCCTCGGGCGACGCCATACGGATCAAGGACTGGCTGGGCAGTTGGTGGCGCATCGACCGCTTCGACTTCGCCAATGGTGCCAGCCTGTCGTTCAACGACGTGCTGGCCAAGCTCAACGTCGGCGAAGGTTCCGAAATCCTCTACGGCTCGCCCGGCGACGACACCCTGATCGGTACCGAAAAAAACAGCACGATCTACGGCCGGGAAGGCAGCGACCTGCTTGACGGCGGCGCCGGCAGCGATGTGCTCTACGGCGAAGCCGGCAATGACACCCTGATCGGCGGCGCGGGTAACGACACCCTCTACGGCGGTGACGGCGACGACGTGCTCATGGGCGGCGACGGCGATGACTGGCTCTTCGGCGGTGCCGGCGACGATGACCTTGACGGCGGCGCAGGCCGCGACTGGCTCTACGGCGGCGAGGGCAAAAACATCTACCGCATGACGCCGGGGATGGACCTGGACATGGCCTACGGCGAGAGCATCCAAGTCGCCGAAGACACCGTCGTCTTCGCTGCCGGCATCGGGCCAGAAGACATCACCGTGCAACTGGGTGATCTCAGTTGGAGCGAAGCGCCCGGCGACGTCGGCTACCGCGACCTGGTCATCGGCATCGGCGGCAACGACGCCCTGGTCATCCAGAACGCGAATTCCTGGCAAAACCCCGATCTCGGCCAAGGCGCCATCCAGCACTTCCGCTTCGCCGACGGCACCGAATGGACGCTGGCCGACCTCATCGCCCGCGCCGACGGCGGCAAACTGGGCTATCAGTGGCGCGAGTCGGGCGACCCGACCACCCTCATCGGCAGCGCCGGCGACGACACCATCCGCGACGACACCGGCGAATCGGTCATCGTGCGGGCAGGCGCCAACAACGATGCTATCTATCTTGCAGCCGGCAACAATATCGTCTCGGCAGGATCGGGCGATGACTCGATCAACACCGGTCCGGGCAACGATATCATTGCCGGCGAAACCGGCGACGACTGGATCGACGCCGGTGAAGGTGACGACGTGATCCTCTTCAACTACGGCGACGGCAACGATACCCTGACCGCCGGCAAAGGCATGGACACCCTCTCCTTCGGCGTCACCATCACGTCGGACATGCTCTCGCTGGCGTTTAACGAATACGGGGTCGTCGTGCTTACGATCGACGGCGGCGCCGGCGGCAGCATCACACTTAGTGACGCCACCGCCGACAACCTGCGGGGCGACCTGGAACGTCTCCAGTTCATCGATGCCGATGGCAAAGCCCGTCTCTTCGATTTCACCGGTTGGCTGGAAGCCAACCGCCTAACCCTGCTCGGGAGCACGGCGCCGCTTGCTTTTGACGGCGCCGGCTTCGAACTCACTGGCACGGTCGCCCCGGTGGGCGGCCTGGAAGCCGTCGCCTACGCCCAGACTGGCGACCTGTTCGGCACGGCGCATCTCGCCAACAACACCCCGACCGACGGCGACGACGTGATCTACGGCACGCCCGAGGGCGACCTGATCGATGCCGGCGCCGGCAACGACATCGTGCTCGGCCTGGCCGGGAACGATACGATCTTCGGCGGAGAAGGCAACGACATTCTCGACGGCGGCGATGGCGACGATATTCTCGACGGCGGCGCCGGTAACGACACGATCTACGGGGGTTACGGCGCCGACACGCTGATCGGCGGTACCGGCAATGATGAACTCTATGGCGGCTGGGGCGGCGACACCTATGTCTACCAGCCCGGCGACGGTCAAACCATCATCGACGACGACCATCATGTACTCAATTGGGGTCGCAGTGTCGTACCCACGATGATGGCCGCGTTCGAATATGGCGGTGAAATAGGCTACGGCGGCATGATCGTCGACGACGATCCCAACATTCTCAGCTTCGGCCCCGGCATCCGCCCCGAGGACCTGCGCTACTCGGAGCACAACGGTGACTTGGTCATCACCTTCGCCAATCAGCCGGGCGACCGGGTGATCCTGCGCGGCTACGAGCCGGGCCGGGCAACGCAGACCCGCTCGGTGGACATCATCCGCTTTGCCGACGGCACCGAAATCGTCGCTGGCAGCATCGACATCCGGGGCAAAAGCGAAATCGCCAACTACGAAAATGCCTGGCTCTACGGCACGCAGTTTGCCGACACCCTGATCGGTGGCGATGGCGACGACACCTTCTACGGTAATGGCGGCGCTGACCGGCTGGCCGGCGGCGCCGGTTCAGATACTTACGTTATCTACAAGGAATGGGATAGCCCGGTGGCCGAAACGCAGATTGCCGAAATTTGGCGCCCCCAGGACACCAACCGCATCGAATTGACCGGCGATGTCAATGCCGACGACCTGCGCCTGGCCTTCGATGGCCGGGATTTGCTTCTGCGCTACACCCCGGAAGGCGACACGGTCCGCTTCCTCGGCTTCGACCCGCGCGACCCGAACATGCCGGCGCCGGTGCAGGAAATCAGCCTGCCCTGGGAAGGCATCACGCTCTCTTTCGATGACTTGCTGGCGCGCGGCGTGGATTATGGGGATAACCCTGGTACGGGCGAGCCCCAAGGCCCCCGCATCATCAACCGGGGTGACGGCGAAATCCTCATCAATGAGGTCGCTGGAGAGTTCAGCGACATCCTGCGCTTCGGCCCAGGTATCGACGCGGAAGCCATCCGCAAGAATCTGCGTTTCGAGTCCGACGGCAAGGGCGGCCATGTGCTGCGCATCGCCTACGGCGACGAGGGCGACGTACTGTGCCTAGCCGGCTTCGACCCGGACGACGCGCTCGGTTCGCACCTCATCGAGTACTACGAATTCGCCGACGGCCCGGTGCTGGATTACGAGGCGCTGCTATCCGAAGGTTTCGTGGTCGAAGGCGATGGGCAAGACAACGAATTGACCGGCACCAATCTCGCTGACCGCCTCTATGGCCATGACGGCGACGATGTTCTCACCGGCAAGGGTGGCTACAACGAATTCTATGGTGGTAAAGGCAACGACACGCTGATTGGTGGCGATCAGGTAGACGGCTACTTCTTCGAGCGCGGCGATGGCATCGACACCATCATCGATGGCCCGAGCGACAACTTCATCGTCTTTGGCCCCGGCATCGGCAAATCGGACCTGACCGTCAGTTGGGAAGACGACACCCTGGTCCTACGATATGGACCGGGCGACGAAATCAGAATTCCGGATTTCATCGCCAAAACCTCCGACGGCACACCGCCGGTCACGGCCATCCGCTTCGACGATGGCGACATGGTCTCGATCCCCTCCTTGATCAGCGACTCGGAAACCGTTCAATGGAATGCGGGCGAATTGCCGGCCGCCACACAGGATGCCATGTACTGGTACACGATCCCGCTGGCGGATTTCGACCAGAGCGGACCGTTCGGGAAAGCGCGCCTGTTGAATCTGCGGCAAGCCGATGGCAGCGCGCTACCTGGCTGGCTGATGTTTGACGCGGAGCGGGGGATGCTCCTGGGCACGCCGACCAACGATGACGTTGGACAACTCGAATTGCGCGTCGAGATTTGGGGCGATTACGGGCTGTTGGCCACGCAGCAGGTCAGTCTCTTGGTCAATAACGTCAACGATGCGCCCGAGATCGGCACGTTGCTCGTCGATCAGCAGGCCAAGCAAGACACCTCCTTCACCTACACCCTGCCGGCCGGCAGTTTTTACGATGTGGATGTCGGCGATGTACTGACCTATACCGCCACCCTGGACAACGGCGATCCCCTACCGGACTGGCTGACGTTCGACGCCGTCACACAAACCTTCACCGGCACCCCGGCCAACGGCGACGTCGGCAAACTGCAACTGCGCGTCACCGCCACCGACCTGGCCGGTGCCTCAGCCAGCCAAAGCTTCACGCTGGACGTGATGTCCGATGGCGACCCCCAGCTCCCCATCACAGCCCCGGACACCGCCTCCGTCCTCGAAGACAGCGTCGTCATCGGCAACGTCCTGGCCAACGACACCAATCCGGGCACGGTGGCGAGCTTCCGGATCGACGGCGACCCTGCCGTCTACACGGCGGGCCAGACCGCGACGATCGCGGAGGGTACGCTGACCATCGACAGCCATGGCGACTACACCTTTATGCCAGCCCAGGATTACTCCGGTCTGGTGCCGCAGGTGACGTACACCACCAGCAGCGGATTGAGCAGCACGCTGGACATCACGGTGATACCGGTAGCCGATGCGCCGGTAGTGACGGTGACGCTGGGCGAACTTGAGACACCGACGGGCAACATCACCACCATCGACTGGACAAACGCCAAGACCACCAGTAATGGCTTCACGATGCAAGCCTTCACCAACCTCCGCCTCGATCTCGATCAATCCAATGCCGCCGAGGGCAAATTCGTATTCGATCGGTCTCGCCTCGTATCTTCTGGAGTCGGCGTGGAGAGCGGCACGATCAAGGGCTTTGGCTCAAGCGATAATTCCTCTCTCTATCAGAATTCGAGCGGCCCCGGGGCCAACGAAATCTCCCAGTCGGGCACGAAGGTCACGCCGGAAGACTGGCGCTCCGAATTGGTCAGGGTCACATTCGACCAATCCGTGGTCAGCGCAACGGTACAGTTCGCATGGCTTGCCATCCTGGAGCATGCCCAATACGTGGCGTATGCCGAAAATGGCGATGTCGTCGTGAGCGGGATCGTCAATGGCGAATCGGACGCAAGCACCGCCCTTCGGGAAATCAACATCGCCGGGAATTCCACGATCAAGAGCATCGAATTCTTTGCTCCCGGCCCCTATGCTGGCGGTGCCAATACCGACGACTTCCTGATCTATTCCATCCAATTCGCCTCTCCGAGTACGGAGCCGAGCACCCTTCCGGTAGCGATTTCCGTGGTGCCGACCGATATCGATGGTTCGGAATCCGTCACGCAGATTACCGTTGCCGTCACCGGCGGCGTACTGTCGGCGGGGACGGATAATCACGACGGCACCTGGACGTTCCGGGCGGACGACCCGAGTCCCGACTACATCTGGTCGGTCGATACGCATGGTGCAGTCACCATCAAGGATCTCAACGGGAACGACTTGGGCATCACCGTGGCGCCTAACCATGCTGGCAGTGTGATGGTCGACGTTAGCGCAACGGTGATCGACAGCCTGACGATCGGCACGGACACCTGGACGGATTCAACTACTGGCTCAGGCTCGGCAATGCTGATGATCGGTCAAAGCTTCTCGCTCGGCAGTACTGGTGACGATGGCTTGGGAGCCAACACACAGACCTTCAGCGACACCCTGCCCGCCAATCTCACCAGCACCACCCAGGTAGCCGCGACGGTCAGCGATGGGCAGAGTGAAAGCATCTCGGATATCTTCACGATCAGCCTCAACAACGGTAGCAACGCCGCCAAGCAACAGGGCAATGAAGGCATCGGTGCGCCGCCCAGACACACGCCCAACCAGAACGACCGACCGGACACTGTACTGGGACAGCCGGGGAACCAAAGCAAGAATGGAAAGGCAGAGCGCAGTGTGGACGAGTCGCTGGAAAGCTTCCTGCATGGCTTTGGAGCCGACAGCCCATCCCTCTCCTATGTCAGCCGGGCGAGTCTGGATAGCGGCGAATTGGCACATTGGGGAGAGGGCCAGCCCGCATCCGCTGAGACCTCGGACATCGCGCGTCGCTGGGCTGCGCTGAGCGAGGTGCTGAACCGGCTCGATGCCGAACGCCAAGCAGCGCCCGGCTGGAGTGATGTGCACTGGGGCGCCGGTCCGACGGGTCTGGCCGGCCTGCTGCAAGGGGGTCAGATGGCGGGCGCCGGGGTGGATGCCATCTCGCTCGCCAGCAGCGGTAGTCAATTCAAAAGCCTGGCCGGACTGCACGAGGGTATGGAGAAAATTTGATAGTGGAGTACTAAGCAAGCATCCTCAACCGGCCTTCAGGCCGGTTGAGGTAAGTCTGTTTTGAAGGGCAGCTTTTTGCTGGCCACCCCGTTTTTTTGAACCGAGCCCTACCCATGAAATCCCTGTTCGACCAAGCCGAAGCCGATCCCCTGGACTTCTCCCCACCGCTGCTGCGCCTGCAGGATGCGCCACCCAATCCCTTGGGCCGTAAGGTATTGTGGTTGCTGTTCGGCCTCTTGGGTGCCCTGCTCGTCTGGGCCTTGATCGGCAAGCTCGACATCGTCGCCGTCGCCGAAGGCAAGCTGGTGCCGGAAAGCTACCTGCAAATCGTCCAGCCATCCGAATCCGGCATCGTCAAGGACATCCTGGTCAAAGAAGGCCAGGGAGTCAAAGCCGGCCAGGTCCTGATCCGCATGGATTCGTTGATCACCGAAGCCGACGCCAAGGCAATCGAAGCCGAGTATCAGCGCAAGCGCCTGACGCTGCGCCGCATCGAAGCCGAACTGAGCGGCCAGCCCTTCCAGGGGCAGCCCGACGATCCCCCGGCGCTGGCCGAGGAAATCGCCGCCCAATACCAGGCCAACCGTGGTGCCCTGGAAGCCACCATGGCCGAGGAACGCTCGCGCTTGGTCAAGGCCCGGCAAGAGATGGCCGCCGCCCAACAGGTAAAGAAGAAACTTGAAGAAGTCTTGCCGCACTACCGTCAGCAGGACAAGGCTTACGAGAAACTGGTCAAGGACGGTTTTGCCGGTGCCCTGATGGGCAGCGACAAGAAGCGCGAGCGTCTGGAAAAGGAGCAGGAACTGCAAACCCAGGGCTTCCTGATCGAATCGGCCAAGGCCGGCATGCTGCAATCGGAAAAGAAGCTGGCCCAGATCGATTCCGATTACCGCCGGCAACTACATGCCGAGCGTAACGAGATTCAGGGACAAGTCGACCGGCTGGCCCAGGAACTGGCGAAGCAGACGCACAAGCAAGCGCTATTGGAACTGAAGGCGCCACAGGATGGCGTAGTCAAGGATCTGGCGACCCATACCGCGGGCGCCGTCGTGCAGCCGGGAACGATCCTGCTGACGCTGGTGCCGGAGGACGAAATCCTGCGGGCCGAGGTCTGGGTATCGAATGAGGACATCGGTTTCGTGCGGGAGGGACAACCCGTCAAACTCAAGTTCGCCGCCTTTCCATTCCAGAAATACGGCATGGTCGAGGGGACGGTCGAGCACATCAGCGCCGATGCGGCGGACGGCAATACCCCCGCTGGCAACGCCCATGACCCAACTGGTCGCCAGCCGCTGGTATACAAGGCGCTGATCCGACTCAAAGCCATGCAACTGGAGATGGATCACCAGCGTTTCATGCTTTCCGCCGGGATGCAAACGCACGCGGAAATCTGGCTCAGAGATCGGACGGTGATGGAATACCTTCTCTCACCCGTCAGAAAGGCTTGGCATGAGGCAGCAAGAGAACGTTAGATTTGACCACGAGTCGAGCACCAGCCTGACCTAGTCACCAAGCCACCCTGGCGCCGAAGGCTCTCCAAACTCGTGGCGAGGAAACCCCAGACCAAAGCCTGGGGTGACTCACGGCCTTTTTCAGCGCAACTGTGGTGCCGTCGCCGCCGACTCGAAAAAGCTATTCCAGAAGCTGGTGAAGGTATTGGCTCCGAAGCGCCTGGCAAAACGCTCGGCGAAATTTTCCCTGACCGAGTAGTCGATCAGCTTTTCGGCTTGGATCACATCACGCGCCACCGAGTCCACGCTGCCGAGCCCGTCGGCCAAGCCACGCTCGACGCTTTGTCGCCCGGTCCACACCAGGCCGGAGAAGGTATCCGGCGCCTCCTTGAGGCGCTTACCGCGCCCGGTCTTGACCACGTCGATGAACTGCTGGTGGATGTCGTTCAGCAGCAACTGGGCATGCTCGCGCTGTTGCGGCATCTGGGGCGAGAACGGGTCGAGGAAGCCCTTGTTGTCGCCGGCCGTCAACAGGCGCCGTTCGACGCCCAGCTTGTCCATCGTCCCGGTGAAGCCGAAGCCGTCCATCAGCACGCCGATCGAGCCGACAATGCTGGCCTTGTCTACATAAATCTTGTCGGCCGCCACCGCGATGTAATAGCCGCCGGAAGCACAAATGTCCTCGACTACCGCGTACAGCGGCTTGTCCGGATACTTACCGCGCAGCCGCCGGATTTCGTCGTAGATAATCCCCGCCTGGACCGGGCTACCACCGGGACTGTTGATGCGCAGGATGATGCCAGCTGCATGCTCGGCCGCAAAGGCGCTGCTCAACGCTTCGACGAGTTTTTCGCTATTGGCTTCGCCCCTGGCCTGGATGATGCCGTTCAGATTGACCAGCGCGGTATGCCGCTGCTGCTGATCGGCCTCGCTGCCCCAATTGACGACAGCGACCAGGATGAAGGCCACGTAGGCGAAACCGAGCAGCTTGAAGAACACCCCCCAGCGCCGCCGCGTCCGCTGCTCCTGCAGGGACGCGAAAGCCAGCTTTTCGAGCGTCTGGCGCTCCCAGCCGGGCGTTTGGTTCGAGGATTGAGGATTGTCCATAGTCGTTCTGCCGTTCCAGATTCCAGATTGATGTTGCTTTTGACCTCGGAAATCGCCGGAGGTTTCAGTTGATTGCCGTGACGAGGCCCGCCGGGACACTTTCCCGACTCCGGAACGTATATGCGCTACGGATCGAGCTGGGCAAGTATAGCGTGGAATCGCCGGATAAATATTCCAAACGCGCGGTCGGGTCGGGGCCTGTTTCACCCGCTACGGCGGGAGTGCTGATCAGCCGCGATCCCGCAGCCAGCGGTCGAGATCCGGCACGCTGCCGAGCACTGCCAGCGGCGCGCATTCGAGCAAATGCTCGGGTGGATGCGCGCCATAGGTCACCGCCAAGGCATCGACGCCGGCATTCTTGGCCATTAGCAGGTCGTGCGAGGTGTCGCCGATCATCACCACCGTCTCGGCGGCGACGGCGAACTCGGCCATCAGTTCCTGCAGCATTTGCGGATGCGGCTTGGAATGGCACTCGTCGGCACAGCGCGAGGCGAGGAAATACGGGCGCAGGCCGGAATGGTCGAGCGCCCTTTCCAACCCCAAGCGGCTCTTGCCGGTGGCGACCGCCAGCGCATGCCCAGCAGCTTGCAGGCGAACCAACATGTCGCGCACGCCGGCGAACAGGGTCAGCTTGTGATCGCCGGACAGATAATGATGGCGATAGCGGTCGACCATCGCCTGGCATTGGTCCGGCCGCAAGTCGGGCATGACGTGCCGCATCGCATCGGCAAGACCGAGGCCGATCACGTGGCGGGCCTGGTTGTCGTCCGGTACCGGCAGTTCAAGGTCGCGGCAGGCGGCCTGGATGGCCTGGACGATGGCGGCGGCGGAATCGAGCAGGGTACCATCCCAGTCGAAGACGATCAGTTGATATTTCATGGTCGGGACAAAATTTGTTCGAGGTTATCGGCGGAAAATTCGCGCGCGTTGCCGGCATCGGCCGCGGCAATGGCGGAACGGATGCCGTCCGGCAGCGGCGCGATGCATTCGAGCGGCGCCGCCGTCAGCGGATGCCGGAAAGCCATCCGCCAAGCATGCAGTGCCATGCGTTTGAGTCCTTGCCCTTTGAGTTGGCGATTGAACGCGAAATCCCCATATTTCTCATCGCCGAGAATCGGGAAACCGAGATGTGCCAGATGCACGCGAATCTGGTGCGTCCGCCCGGTCTTCAACTGGGCCTCGATGAGGCTCATCGTCGGCCAGCGGGCGAGCAAGCGGAATACCGTATGCGCGGCCTTGCCCTCGGGCTGCACCGCCACTCGTCGTTCACCGCTCTCGGTCAGATACTTGTGCAGCGGCGCCTTGACGTGCTGCGTGGCGTTCAGCCAGCGTCCCTTGACCAGCACCAGATAGCGCTTGTCGGCCCCGGCACCGTGCTCGCGGAACATGTCGTGCAGGGCGGTCAAGGCCAGCCGCTTCTTGCCCACCAACAGGATGCCGGAAGTCTCGCGGTCGAGCCGATGCGCCAGTTCGAGGAACTTCGCTTGCGGCCGCTGCCGGCGCAACGCCTCGATGACCCCGAAGCTGACGCCGCTGCCGCCGTGGACGGCGATGCCCTCGGGCTTGTCGATGACCAGCATCGCCTCGTCCTCAAACAGGATCGGCAACTCGACCCGCTGCTGGGCGGCTTCGTCGATGTCGCGTTGCGGCCGCTCGGCGAGGCGAATCGGTGGAATGCGCAGCTTATCCCCAGCGCACAACCGATAGGTAGCATCGACCCGGCCGCTGTTGACCCGTACCTCCCCGCTACGCAGGATGCGGTACAGGTGGCTTTTGGGAACGCCCTTGCAGTGGCGGATCAGGAAGTTGTCGAGGCGCTGGCCCTGCGCTTCGTCACCGACCACCAGATGGGTGACGGAATTGTTACCAGCACGAATCATTTTCTAATATACTGCCTTTGTTTTACGTCTCGGTTTGCAAGAGACTCGGAACCGTCAGACCGCCCGCCCCCGCATCGTTTTATGCGGCCGCTGTGCGGCAGGCTCAGGGATCTCACTTGCGCGACCGGCGCAAGCCAGACCAACGTGATTCGACTGGTTAAGTTCACTCACCAAAAGCAGTGATGTTAATGGATTAACCCGCTTCAAGCACGCACGGATTGCCCGTTGCAGGAATTTCCGGGCCGCGCCTTCGACCATTTTGTCTGCCTCGCGGCCCTCGTTCTGGACCAGCACTTTCACCATCGCCGATGCCTCCTTTCATGACGCAAACCGAGAACTGAAACTGTCGCTGCCTGCATGGGCGTTTCGTTGCCGTGCGCGAAAGCGCGCTGGAGCCCGAATACAATGAAACGCATGCTCTTCAATGCGACACAGGCGGAAGAACTCCGTGTCGCCATTGTCGACGGTCAGAAACTGATCGATCTCGACATTGAATCCGCCGCCAAGGAACAACGTAAAAGCAACATCTACAAGGGCGTCATCACCCGCATCGAACCGTCGCTCGAAGCCTGCTTCGTCGACTATGGTGCCGAGCGCCACGGCTTTCTGCCGTTCAAGGAAATCTCTCGCGCTTTTTTTCAGCCGGGCGTCGAGGCCAGCAAGGCCAAGATCAATGAGGCCCTGAAGGAAGGTCAGGAACTGATCGTCCAGGTCGACAAGGATGAGCGCGGCAACAAGGGCGCGGCACTGACCACCTACGTCTCGCTGGCCGGCCGCTACCTGGTCCTGATGCCGAACAATCCGCGCGGCGGCGGTGTCTCGCGCCGCGTCGACGGCGACGAGCGCGCCGAGCTGCGCGAGGTCATGGATCAGCTCGAGGTGCCCAACGGCATGAGCCTGATCGCCCGTACCGCCGCCATCGGCCGCCAGGCCGAGGAATTGCAATGGGACCTGAATTACCTGCTGCAACTGTGGAGTGCCATCGAAGGGGCGGCCAAGCAGCAAAGTGGCGCCTTCCTGATCTACCTCGAAGGCTCGCTGGTAATCCGCGCCATCCGCGATTACTTCCAGCCGGAAATCGGTGAGATCCTCATCGACACCGACGAAATCTATGAGCAGGCCAAGGCCTTCATGGGCACGGTGATGCCGGGCAACGTCAATCGCGTCAAGCGCTACCGCGACGACGTGCCACTGTTCTCGCGCTTCCAGATCGAACACCAGATCGAGACCGCCTTCGCCCGCCAAGTCAACCTGCCCTCCGGCGGCGCCATCGTCATCGACCACACCGAGGCGCTGGTCGCCGTCGACGTCAACTCTGGCCGCGCCACCAAGGGCTCCGACATCGAGGAAACGGCCTTCAAGACCAACCTCGAAGCGGCCGAGGAACTGGCCCGCCAGTTGCGCCTGCGCGACCTGGGCGGCTTGATCGTCATCGACTTCATCGACATGGAGAACAGCAAGAACCAGCGCGAAGTCGAGAACCGCCTGCGCGACGGCCTGCGCTTCGACCGCGCCCGCGTCCAGATGGGCAAGATCAGCCGCTTCGGCCTGATGGAACTGTCGCGCCAGCGGCTGCGCCCGGCCCTGGCCGAAACCAGCTACATCTCCTGCCCACGCTGCACCGGTACCGGCCACATCCGCTCCACCGAGTCGGCGGCCCTGCACATCCTGCGTATCCTCGAAGAAGAGGCGATGAAGGAAAACACCGGCGCCGTGCATGTCCAAATGCCGGTGGACGTCGCCACCTTCCTGCTCAACGAGAAGCGCCCGGACATCGCCGCCATCGAACTGCGGCACAAGGTCAACATCCTGCTGATCCCCAACATCCACCTCGAAACGCCGGCCCACACAATTACCCGCCTGCGCCACGACGACCTGAACAACGAGGATTCCCGCGAACCCTCCTACCGGATGGTCGACGCCCCGATGGAGGAAGCGATCAAGCTGGCAACCCTGCAGGAATCGTCCAAACCCCGCCAGGAAGCCGTGGTCAAGGGCATCTCGCCGGAACAGCCGGCCCCCGTGGTCGGCGAAAAGGCAACCTCAACTGCCGTCATCCCGGCACCGCAGGAAGAATCTGGCCTGTTCGCCAAGATCGCCTCTTGGTTCCGCGGTAGCCCGAAGCCAGCCGAACAGCCGGCGCCAGCAGTGGAACCGGCGCGCAAGCCGCGCGAAGGCCGCCGCGAGCGCGGCGAAAGCCGTGGCGACGGTCGGCGCAATGGACGCAACGGCAATCGTCGCCAAGAGGAGCGTGGCGAACGCCAGGAACGCGGCAACCGTGGCGAACGCCAAGCCGAGCGCGCCCCACGCGACGAGGCTGCCGCCCCAGCCGCCAACAGCGAACGCAAGGAGCGCCGTCCGCGCGGCGAGCGGCGCGACAAAACCGAACAGCGGCCGGCACAGGAAACCGGTGAAAACCAACTGCCGGCTGAAACCGCCAGCCTGACCACCCTACCTGCTGGTACCGACATTCAGGAAGCGGCCAACGGCGAGGAAGGAACGACCCGCCGGCGCGGCCGGCGCGGTGGTCGTGGCCGCGGCGAAGGCCGGCGCCAGGAAGGCGAAGCCCTGGCCGCACCGGTCGCCACCGAGGAGTCGATCAACGCTGTTGAAGCAGCAGTACCCCTGTCCGATGCCAGCATCGCCGCTCCGGCGGAAGCCATCGTCGCTCAGTTGCCGCTGCCTATCACCGAAGAGCAGCCCATAGCCGAGCCGCAACAAGCTGTCGTCATCGCCCCAGCCGAGGTCGTCGCCGTTCAGCCGGAACATGCCCCAGCAGTCGCTGAGCCTGTTCAAGCGCGCCCTGCCGCCGAACCGGCCGCTGCGATTGCGGCACCAGCTATCGAAACTGCTGCCGCGGAAGCTGCTATCGCCCCCACCTCTTTGACCACCGTCGCTGCCACCGAGCCGGCAAGCACAGTCGCGGTCGAAGAAGCCCCGGCCAGTGTGCCGGTGCCAGTCGTTACCGCCGCACCGATTGCGGTCGCTGCAGCGGATTTGGAACAGACGCTGACTGACAGTGGCTTGGTCCTGGTTCAGACCACGACCGCCGCCGTCGCCCAGCAGCCGGAACCGCCGGTTCGCCTCGGCCGTCCGCGCAAGCCGAAAGCCGATGTCGGCCAAGTGACCGACGAACCGCTGATGATGGTCGAAACCGACAAGTAAGCTGGTTTTCGCAACAAAAAAAGGGCGCCTCCGGGCGCCCTTTTCATTACAGCGGCGCTCAGCCCCGCCCTAATTTCTGCTTAGTTTCCTCGATCAGACCCTGTGCCGCGTCCTCAACCATGTCGAGGACAATATCGAAACCGTGGCCGAGGCCGTAGTAGGGATCGGGCACCTCGTCGTCCTCGAAATGCTTGGCGTACTCCATGAACAGCTTGATGCGCTGGCTTTGCTCGGGTGTCGCCAGGCGCTGCAGGTTGTCGAGATTGGTCCGGTCCATGGCCAGGATCAAGTCGAAATAGTCGAGATCCTGGCGAGCCACCTTGCGTGCCCGCAGTTGCGACAAGTCGTAGCCACGCACCATCGCCGCCCGCTGGGTGCGCGCGTCCGGCGCCTCGCCAACGTGGTAGCCGTGGGTACCGGCCGAATCGACCTCGACCTTGTCTTCGAGTCTGTTCTGCTGGATGTATGCGCGCAGCACGCCCTCAGCCGTAGGCGAACGGCAAATGTTACCCATGCAGACCAGCAGCACGCGATAGCTCATCTTGTCTCATCTCCATTCGGGTCATGCTGCGCCGCGCCGAAAAACTGTTCCCTGAGCCGGAACAATTCGTCGCGGGCAGCCGCTGCTTTTTCGAATTCCAGGTTTCTCGCGCACTCCAGCATTTGCTTTTCGAGCCGCTTGATCTCCCTGGCCACGGTCTTCTCATCCATTACTTCGTAGGCCGCGCGCTGCTGCGCCGCTTTCAACTCGATCTGCGCCGATTCCGCATCGTATACGCCGTCGATGATGTCTTTGATCTTCTTCGAGACGCCTCGCGGCGTAATGCCATGCAGGCGGTTGAAGTCGATCTGCTTCTCGCGCCGCCGTTCCGTCTCGGCAATTGCCCGCTGCATGGATTCCGTAACTCTATCAGCATAGAGGATGGCTGTGCCATGTATATGCCGCGCCGCCCGGCCAATGGTCTGGATCAGCGAGCGCTCGGAACGCAGGAAGCCCTCCTTGTCGGCATCGAGGATGGCGACCAGCGAAACCTCCGGAATATCCAGGCCTTCGCGCAGCAGGTTGATGCCGACCAGTACGTCGAACTCGCCCAGGCGCAGGTCGCGAATGATCTCGACGCGCTCGACAGTGTCGATGTCCGAATGCAAGTAGCGGACCTTGACGCCGTTGTCGGCGAGGAAATCAGTCAGATCTTCGGCCATGCGCTTGGTCAGCGTGGTGACCAGCACCCGCTCGCCGACCGCAACCCGCTGGTGAATCTCACCGAGCAGGTCGTCTACCTGGGTACTGGCCGGACGCACCAGCACCTCGGGGTCGATCAGCCCGGTCGGCCGCACCACCTGCTCGACGACCTGGCCGGCATGCCTATTCTCGTAGTCGGCCGGCGTCGCTGAAACGAACACCGTCTGCCGCATGTGCGCCTCGAACTCGGCAAACTGCAATGGCCGGTTGTCCAGCGCCGACTGCAGACGGAAGCCGTAGTCGACGAGGTTTTCCTTGCGCGAGCGGTCGCCCTTGTACATACCGCCGACCTGGCCGATGGCGACGTGCGATTCGTCGATGAACATCAGGGCATCACGCGGCAGGTAGTCGATCAAGGTCGGCGGCGGCTCACCGGCCTGGCGCCCGGAAAAATGCCGCGAATAGTTCTCGATGCCCTTGCAGAAGCCGATCTGGTCGAGCATTTCAAGATCGAAGCGGGTGCGCTGCTCGATGCGCTGGGCCTCGACCAGCTTGTTGTTTTGGCTGAAGAACGCGATGCGCTCGCGCAACTCCTCCTTGATCGCCTCAATGGCGCGCAGTACCGTCGCCCGCGGCGTCACGTAGTGCGAGGCCGGGAACACGGTGAAACGCAGCGCCTTGTGCAACAACTGGCCGGTCAGCGGATCGAAGAATTGCAGGTTCTCGATCTCGTCATCGAACAGCGAGACACGGATGGCATGCTCGGCGTGCTCGGCCGGGAAAATGTCGATGACGTCGCCGCGCACGCGAAAAATGCCGCGATGGAAATCCATCTCGTTGCGCTCGTACTGCATGTCGGTCAGGCGCTTGACGATGTCGCGCTGATCCATGCGGTCACCGACGCGCATGGTCAGAATCATGTTGTGGTACTCGTCGCGGTCGCCGATGCCGTAGATGCACGACACGGTGGCGACGATCACCACATCGCGCCGCTCGATCAGGCTCTTGGTGGCCGACAGCCGCATCTGCTCGATGTGGTCGTTGATCGAACTATCCTTCTCGATGAACAGGTCGCGCGACGGCACATAGGCTTCCGGCTGGTAGTAGTCGTAATACGAAACAAAATACTCAACGGCGTTCTCTGGAAAGAACTCCTTGAATTCCGAGTAAAGCTGCGCCGCCAGCGTCTTGTTCGGCGCCAGCACCAGCGCCGGCCGGCCGGTGCGGGCGATGACGTTGGCCATCGTGTAGGTCTTGCCCGAGCCGGTCACGCCGAGCAGGGTCTGAAAGGACAAGCCATCCGCTATCCCCTCGACCAGCTGGTCGATCGCCGCCGGCTGGTCGCCGGCCGGCGGAAAGGGTTGGTGCAGACGGTAGGGACTATCGGGAAAATTGACGATATTCTCAGTCAGCGGGACTGTCATGATAGAATTTCAAGGTTTTGTCTGCTTGCGCACTGTGTCGTGCGTTATGGTTGAACCACAACCCTATTATTTCACGGAGTCGTTATGTCCTCTTCGATCTTCGCTGCGGTGGAAATGGCCCCGCGTGACCCGATCCTCGGTCTGAATGAAGCTTTCAACGCCGACGCGCGTGACACCAAAGTCAACCTCGGCGTTGGCGTTTACTTCGACGATAACGGCAAGATTCCGCTGCTGGCCGCCGTTAAGGCCGCCGAGGAAAACCGCCTGAAAGCTGCTCCGCCGCGCGGCTACCAGCCGATCGAAGGCCCCGCCGCCTACAACACCGCCGTGCAGAACCTGCTGTTCGGCAAAGACTCCGAACTGCTCGCCGCCGGCCGCGTGCTCACCGCCCAGGCCCTCGGTGGTACCGGCGCCCTGCGCATCGGCGCCGATTACCTGAAGCGCCTGAACCCGGAAGCCAAGGTTTACCTCTCCAATCCCTCCTGGGAAAACCACCGTGCCCTGTTCGAGGCCGCCGGCTTCGTCGTCGAGGATTACGCCTACTACGACGCCGCCAGCCGCGGTGTGAACTTCGCCGGCATGAAGGCTGACCTGAACAAGATGGCGCCGGGCTCTGTCGTGCTGCTGCACGCCTGCTGCCACAACCCGACCGGCGCCGACCTGTCCGACGCCCAGTGGGCGGAAGTCGTCGGCATCTGTAAAGAACGCGGCCTGGTGCCCTTCCTCGACATGGCCTACCAGGGCTTCGCCGACGGTATCGAGGCCGACGCCGTGGCGATCCGCGCCTTCTCCGCTTCCGGCCTGCAGTTCTTTGCCTCCAGCTCGTTCTCCAAGAACTTCTCGCTGTATGGCGAGCGCGTCGGCGCCCTGTCGGTCGTCACCGCCTCCAAGGACGAAGTGGCCCGCGTGCTGTCGCAGGTCAAGCGTGTCATCCGCACCAACTATTCCAACCCGCCGATCCACGGCGGCGCGCTGGTCTCCAGTGTGCTCGCCTCGGCCGAGCTGCGCGCCCAGTGGGAAGCCGAGCTGGCCGGCATGCGCGACCGCATCCGCACCATGCGCACCGGCCTGGTCGACGCGATCAAGGCCGCCGGCGTAGCACAGGACTTCTCCTTCGTCGTCAAGCAGCGCGGCATGTTCTCCTACACCGGCCTGTCGGCTGCCCAGGTCGAGCGCCTGAAAGCGGAATTCGGCATCTACGCGGTATCGACTGGCCGCATCTGTCTGGCCGCGTTGAACAACAAGAACATCGGCTACGTCGCCCAGGCCATTGCCGCTGTCACCAAAGCCTGACGCAGCGCGGCATTCGCCACGAGAGAGGCTGCCCGATCCGGCAGCCTCTTTTTTTGCCGCCGCGTAATCCGCAGCCGGAGCAAAGCGTTAATAATGAACG
>JAISPT010000009.1 GCA_031274715.1 Azonexus sp.
CCTGCTGTTCGGCAAGGATTCCGAACTGCTCGCCGCCGGCCGCGTGCTCACCGCCCAGGCCATCGGCGGCACCGGCGCCCTGCGCATCGGCGCCGATTACCTGAAGCGCCTGAACCCGCAAGCCAAGGTCTATCTCTCCAATCCCTCCTGGGAAAACCACCGCGCCCTGTTCGAAGCCGCCGGCTTCGTCGTCGAGGATTACGCCTACTACGACACCGCCAGCCGCGGCGTGAATTTCGCCGGCATGAAAGCCGACCTGAACAAGATGGCGCCCGGCTCCGTCGTGCTGCTGCACGCCTGCTGCCACAACCCGACCGGCGCCGACCTGTCCGACGCCCAGTGGACGGAAGTCGTCGGCATCTGTAAGGAACGCGGCCTGGTGCCCTTCCTCGACATGGCCTACCAGGGCTTCGCCGACGGCATCGATGCCGACGCCGTGGCCATCCGCGCCTTCTCCGCTTCCGGCCTGCAATTCTTCGCCTCCAGCTCGTTCTCCAAGAACTTCTCGCTGTACGGCGAGCGCGTCGGCGCCCTGTCGGTCGTCACCGCCTCGAAGGACGAAGCGGCCCGCGTGCTGTCGCAGGTCAAGCGCGTCATCCGCACCAACTACTCCAACCCGCCGATCCACGGCGGCGCGCTCGTCTCCGGCGTGCTCGCATCAAACGAGCTGCGCGCTCAATGGGAAGCCGAACTGGCCGGCATGCGCGACCGCATCCGCGCCATGCGCACCGGCCTGGTCGACGCGATCAAGGCCGCCGGCGTGGCGCAGGATTTCTCCTTCGTCGTCCAGCAGCGCGGCATGTTCTCCTACACCGGCCTGTCGGCCGCCCAGGTCGAGCGCCTGAAAGAGGAATTCGGCATCTACGCCGTGTCTACCGGCCGCATCTGCCTGGCCGCGCTGAACAGCAAGAACATCGACTACGTGGCCAAGGCCATCGCTGCCGTCACCCAGGCCTGACCCAAGGCGGCGCCAGCGCGCCGCGTATCATCGCCAGAGGCTGCCAACCGGCAGCCTCTTTTTTTGTCCACGGAAAAAGGAAATCGCGGGCGCGATGACGATGAGTTACCCCAGGCTAGAGCGGTTTTGATTCAACTGTGGCACACGTTTTCGCGCCCACGTACTTTGCACCCCTCGCCCGCTTGCGGGAGAGGGGCTGGGGGAGAGGGTCGGACCGAGTTTAGCGGTAGTGGCGATGGACGCGCCACTGACCCTCTCCCGCAAGCGGGCGAGGGGAAAATGCAAGCATTTGAACGGAAACCGCTCCAAAGCCTGGAGGTTTCCTCGCCACGATTTTCGTGCACCTTCGGCGCCGAGGTTACTTGTCTTGCTACCCCCGCCATGAATGGCGGGGTTTGCGTTCGACCCGTGGTCAGTTGGTCGCCGTCAGAACCATGTTGGGCAAAGTGCCGCTCAGGCGCGCCGGCACGCGCACGCTCGACACCGAGGAACGCGCCTGTACCGTGACGCTGCCCTCGATCTGGCCATCGGCCTCGACCGTGGCCCGGCCACTGGCCGTCATCAGGCCGGCATCGAGCTCGATCGAGCGCGCCACAACCCGCCCCTTGACGATATCGAGCCGGGCCTGCAGCGTCTCGAAGCGTGTCGATCCGGCCCGCACTACAGCGCCAGAGCCATAGCGCGCCAGTTCGCCAAGATCAATCCCAGTCAGCAAGCCGCGCACCACCTGGGCATCGAGATTGGCTTCGATGCGCCCTAGCATGTCCTGCCAGCCGCTTCCCATCGCTCGCAAGCGCAAAGCACCATTCAATTCACCCGCCAGCTTCAGATTCGGTGCCAGCGCGGTCATCACACGGCTGCAGTCGAGCCGCGCCAGGCTGGCCTCACTGGTCATTGCCATGCCGGCACTCCAGTCGAGCGCCCCGCTGCCCTTGAGCCGACCGCCCAGGAAATGGGTATCGACCTGCTGCAGCAGCAAGCGGTTTTTCTGCAGCAGACCGCTGGCTTGCAGCGCCGAGAAACCGAAAGGCATGCCCTCCGGATTCCAATGCGGAGATTCGATGACCAGCGCCACCCCTTCTGCCGTCGGCGTCGCTTCCAGAAGAAGGCTGTCGTCGGCGCTACGGAAACTGGCCTTTTCCGCGCTGCCATCGGCCCGTAAATAGACCTTGCCGCTCCATTCGGGCGACACCAGATCGCCGAGCGCGACCGTGGCGCCGGTAACTCGTAGCAACTGAACCGGGAACTGGCTCTCAGCCACGGCCGATCCGCCAAACATCGGCAGATTGACTAGGCGATCGGCCGTCAGGCGCACACCGCTCGCTTCGACCTCCGGCAAGACCCGGCCGGCCGCGTCGAGCAGCAAATACGGCGAGGCGATCGCCAGGGAGGCAATGCGCCCTTCGCCGTCGCTCCCGATCGCCACATCTCTCAGCAACAGCCGCGGGCGCGGCAGCAGGCCGAGGCTGATCTCACCAACCCTGACCGGCGCCGCCAGTTGGCGCGACAATTCGGCCTCCAGGCTGGGTCGGAAGTTGTCATAGGGGTAGAGCAGCAGTACCACTAGCAACAGCAACAACACGCCGCCGATTCCGCCCAGCAGCCAGCGGCCCAGCGAAATCCGCCGGATCGGCGGCAGCTGCTCCTCAGCGACCGGCAGGGGCAACGGACGCCTGTCCGCCATCATGCCGCTGGCCGAGAAAGGCGCCATCGACCGGCCAAAAGCCGAAAAACCGCTGATCACCGTGGCGTCGGTCACGCCGGGTGGCACGGCGCTGCGCGAACCGAAGGTCGAGAATTGCGAAATGGCCGAAAACTCGACGACGGGTGCTGCTACTGGCTCGCTCTGGGGTCTCGCCGGCCCCGTCGCGACCTCGATGAAACCGCCCTCTTCCAGTTCTTGCAGCGCGCCTTCGACCAAGCGCTGATTGCCGATCTTGGCCGCCAGTTGCTCGACGGATAGCGAGCCGTCGACCTGCAGCAGGACCATGCGCAAATTGCGCTGCACGACGCGCGTGCTCTGGCGCACCGCTTCGTTCCCGGCTGGGGTTTTCGCATAGATGAGACTGGAATCCATATCCTCGAATTATTGCCCAATATTCACGAAACGCTTGACACAAGCGGATTTGCAAACTAGAATGCGCGCTTCTGTTCCTCGATAGCTCAGTCGGTAGAGCGCCGGACTGTTAATCCGTAGGTCCCTGGTTCGAGCCCAGGTCGGGGAGCCAGCATTGCAACGGCCCGCACATGTGCGGGCCGTTTTCATTTGCCCCTCCGCGTCCGACGTTTTCCGGCTCAGACTGCTCATTGCGCGCTCCCGAATCAATCGTGGCATCCCGTCAGTAGGTGCCCGTAATTGTCCGGAATTCTACCCCAGCCCGCCCCTTCGCCGACAGCGACGCCAGACATTCCCCGCCTTCGCGCCGGCTTCCGGTTGCCGCACCGGACTTTTCGCTTATTGATATTTCTTATAGTCTGGAAGATCGGCCATGCCGATAATCGCTGTCATTTCATACTTCCAGCTCCCCCGCCGAACGGCCCGACATGCACAACGAAACCCTGCGCCCCGAGTCCACACCGGACGAACTGGTCAATTTCCGGCCGCTCGTCCCCCCCGTCCAGCGCGGATTGGCCAAGGGAACGCTGGTCGACAAGTACGGCCGGCGAGTCACCTATGTCCGCCTGTCGATCACCGACCGCTGCGATTTTCGCTGCACCTACTGCATGGCCGAGGAAATGACCTTCCTGCCGCGCAACGCCGTGATGAGCCTGGAAGAATGCCTGCGCGTCGCCCGCATCTTCGTCGGCCTGGGCGTGAACAAGCTGCGCATTACCGGCGGCGAGCCGCTGGTGCGCAAAGATGCGCTGTGGCTGATCGAACGCCTGGGTGCCCTGCCCGGCCTGAACAACCTAGTCGTCACCACCAACGGCTCGCAGCTCGACCGTTTCGCCCGCCCGCTGTTCGCCGCCGGCGTCAAACGCATCAATATCAGTCTCGACACGCTGCGGCCTGAACGCTTCCGCCAGATCACCCGGATCGGCGATGTGCACAAGGTACTCAACGGCATCGTCGCCGCCCGCGCCGCTGGTTTCCGCCGCACCAAGCTGAACGTCGTGATGATGCGCGGCACCAATGACGATGAATTCATCGACCTGGTGCAATTCGCGCTGGACAACGAACTGGACATTTCCTTCATCGAAGAAATGCCGCTCGGCGACATCCACGGCCGCAGCCAGTCCTACATCTCTGCCGACGAAACCCGCGACCGGCTGGCCGAACGTTTCGAGTTGCTCCCATCGGCTGAGGATTCCGGCGGACCGGCACGCTACTGGCGCATTCCCGGCAGCGCGACCCGGGTCGGCTTCATATCGCCGCACAGCCACAATTTCTGCGACAACTGCAACCGCGTGCGCATCACCGCCCGCGGCGAGCTTTATCCCTGCCTCGGCCAGAACGATGCTGTCAGCCTGATGGAAGTACTACGTTCCGGCGCCGACGACGACGCGCTGCGCCAGGCCATTGTCGGCGGCATGGGCATCAAGCCGCTCGGCCACGATTTCACGCAGCAAATGGAAGCGCCCCAGGTAGTGCGCTTCATGTCGATGACCGGCGGCTGACCCAGGTCAGGGATAGACCCGGCAGAAACCGACACCGGTCACCGGTTCGCTGACCAAGCCGAGCAAAGTGAAAAAGATAGCCAGGATCATGAAAAAGGCGGCCCAACGGGCCGCCTTTCGATGACGCCGAACGAGTTCCCGGCAGGGCTGGCAGAAACTCATCGGCCGCTCACAGGCCGCGCTGCGCCCGCTTGCGCTCGATCTCGGTCAGGTAGCGCTTGCGCAGGCGGATCGATTTCGGCGTCAGTTCCACCAGTTCGTCGTCGGCGATAAACTCGACGGCAGCCTCCAGGCTCAACTGGATCGGCGGCACCAAGCGCACCGCCTCGTCGGTGCCGGAGGCGCGGACGTTGGTCAGTTGCTTGCCCTTGATCGGGTTGACCACAAGGTCGTTCTCGCGACTGTGGATACCGATGATCATGCCCTCGTACAGCTTTTCGCCGGGACTGACGAACATACGGCCGCGATCCTGCAGCTTCCACAAGGCATAGGCCACGGCTTCGCCATTGTCCTGCGAGATCAGCACGCCGTTACGACGCTCGGCGACCTGGCCTTCCTTGACCGGCGCGTATTCATCGAAGACGTGACTCATCAGGCCATTGCCGCGGGTCAGGTTCATGAATTCGCCCTGGAAACCGATCAGGCCGCGCGCCGGAATGCGGTATTCGATGCGCACACGACCGCGGCCGTCCGGCACCATGTCCTGCATCTCGCCCTTGCGCAGGCCGAGCGCCTCCATGACGCCGCCCTGGTGTTCTTCCTCGACGTCGACGGTCAGCATTTCGTAGGGCTCGCATTCGACACCATCGACGACCTTCTTGACTACACGCGGCCGGCCAACGGCCAGTTCGTAGCCTTCGCGGCGCATGTTTTCCAGCAGGATGCCGAGATGCAGCTCGCCGCGACCGGCCACGTCGAAAATGTCGCTGTTCTCGGTGTCGTGCACGCGCAACGCCATATTGGTCAGCAGTTCCTTGTGCAGGCGATCGCGAATCTGGCGGCTGGTCACGAACTTGCCTTCGGTGCCGGCCAGCGGGCTGGTGTTGACCATGAACTGCATGGACAGCGTCGGCTCGTCGATCTTCAGCAGTGGCAGGGTTTCCGGCTGGTCCGGATCGGTCACGGTGCAGCCGAGGACCAGATCCTCGATACCGGTGATCTGGACGATGTCGCCGGCGCAGCCTTCCTCCAGTTCGACCTTGTTCAAGCCCTTATAGCCATACACTTGGCCGATTCTGGCCTTGACCGGCTGGCGCTCGTGCTCGGCGGCCTCTTCCTCGGTACCGAACATGACCATGATGTTCTGGCCCGGCTTGACCTTGCCGCGCTTGATGCGGCCGACGCCGATACGTCCCACATAGGACGAGTAGTCGAGCGCAGAAATCTGGAATTGCAACGGCGCGTCGACATCGGCATCCGGCGCCGGCACATGCGACAAGATTATGTCGAACAGCGGCTTCATGTCGACGCGCGGCTGGTCGAGTTCCAGCACCGCCCAGCCATTCAAGCCGGAGGCATAAACGATGGGGAAATCGAGCTGCTCATCGGTAGCACCCAGCTTGTCGAACAGGTCGAAAGTCAGGTTGACGGCGTTGTCCGGATCGCCACCGTCACGGTCTACCTTGTTGACCAGCACGATCGGGCGCAGGCCCAGCGCCAGCGCCTTCTTGGTCACGAAACGGGTTTGCGGCATCGGCCCCTCGACGGCATCGACCAGCAGCACGACGCCATCCACCATGCCCAGCACGCGCTCGACCTCACCGCCAAAGTCGGCGTGACCCGGCGTATCGACAATGTTGATGTGAATACCGTTGTAATCGACGGCGGTGTTCTTGGCCAGGATGGTGATGCCGCGTTCCCGTTCCAGATCGTTGGAATCCATGACGCGCTCGTCCACCTGCTGGTGGGCGGCGAAGGTACCGGACTGGCGGAGCAGCTGGTCGACCAGCGTGGTCTTGCCGTGATCGACGTGAGCGATGATGGCGATGTTGCGGATGGGACGAGCGGACATGGAAAGGATTGCCTGAAAAATGAGAGGCAAGATTTTATCACCAGATGCTGCGGCGCAATATCAGAATCCGCCGAAAAAAATGCCGCATCGGCGATCACAAGCCGTTGATTTCACGCGAATGAGGCAGCCGCCTCGGCGCGGCCGGCGCATGCCGTATCCCGAAACAGGAAGCGCGCGAACCGCAGACCGGGGCGACGCCCCGCGCAACGGCCGCAACACCCGGAACGGAAGGCTTACCCCTCCTTGTTGCGCATGAAATCAGCGGTATTGAAGAAATTCTCCAACAGCTTGGCGCGGATCGCCGGGTCGATGCCGACCTCTTCCATCGCCAGCACCATGCACGCCACCCACTGATCGCGCTCAAGGATGCCAATAGCGAAAGGCATGTGCCGTCCCCGCAAACGGGGATGGCCGAACTTCTCGACGAACAAGTCAGGTCCGCCGAACCAGCCGGAGAGGAACATGAACAGCTTGTCGCGCGAACCTTGCAGGTCTTGCGGATGCATAGCGCGCAGTTCGGCGAACTGCGGCACGGCGTCCATTAGCGCGTAGAAGCGGTCGCACAGCTTGCCGACGGTGGCTTCGCCGCCGATTTGATCGTAGGTAGTGGTGGTGTTTTCCATGTTATTTCGGCTGTCGTTTTCCCGGTTTTCTCGAAAGAGAACCGGCAAGAGGTTTATCACGGGTACTACGCTGGTTTGGCGAATGGTTCCGACCGGCATGTCGACTCTCGTCCCGTTTCGCAGCGGGAGCAAGTTGCACAGGCCGCGGCCGGTCGCCTTGCCCGACCCCGGCCGGTTGCCAGGCCGGCACCAGATGTTTTTTGCCGTTGCCGATCAGATCGGCACGGCCCATCGCCTTCAAAGCTTCACGCAGCAGTGGCCAGTTCTCGGCGTCATGGTAACGCAGGAAAGCCTTGTGCAGCTTGCGCTGGCGGCCGTTGCGCACAGCGCCGACGACTTCCCCGCCCTGCCGATGCAGTTTCTTCAGCGGGTTGTTCTCGGTGTGATACATCGTCGTCGCCAGCGCCATCGGCGTCGGCAGGAAGGTCTGCACTTGGTCGAGGCGGAAGTTGTTCCTCTTCAGCCACAACGCGAGGTTGAGCATGTCCTCATCGGTAGTGCCAGGGTGGGCGGCGATGAAGTAGGGAATCAGGTACTGCTCCTTGCCGGCCTCGCGCGAGAAGCGGTCGAACAACTGCTTGAAGCGGTCGTAGGCACCGATGCCGGGCTTCATCATCTTCGCCAGCACGCCCTCCTCGGTATGCTCCGGAGCAATCTTCAGGTAGCCGCCGACGTGGTGGGTAACCAGTTCCTTGATGTATTCCGGCGAGCGCACGGCCAAGTCGTAGCGCAAGCCGGAACCGATCTGCACCTTCTTCACCCCCTTGATCGCCCGCGCCCGGCGGTACAGCGAGATCAAGCGTGAATGGTCGGTGCCCATGTTCTCGCAGATATCCGGATAAACGCAGGACAACCGGCGGCAGGCCGACTCAATTTTTGTGTCCTGGCATTTGAGATGGAACATGTTGGCGGTCGGGCCGCCAAGATCGGAAACGATGCCGGTAAAACCCGGTGTCTTGTCGCGCATGTCCTCAATCTCGCGAACCACCGAATCTTCTGAACGACTCTGGACGATGCGCCCCTCGTGCTCGGTGATCGAGCAGAAGGTGCAGCCACCGAAACAGCCGCGCATGATGTTGACCGAGAAGCGGATCATCTCCCAGGCCGGAATCTTCACCTCGCCGTAGCTCGGATGCGGCCGGCGGGCGTAGGGCAGTTCATAGACGCGGTCGAGCTCCTCAGTCGCCAGCGGTAACGGTGGCGGATTCAACCAGACATCGCGCTCGCCATGCCCCTGGCGCAGGGCGCGGGCATTGCCGGGATTGGATTCGAGATGCAGCGTGCGCGAAGCGTGGGCGTAAAGCACCGGATCGTCCCGCACCTGCTCGTAGGCCGGCAAGCGAATCACCGTATGGGCGCGGTGCTCGCGCCGGGTCGCCAAGCGCTGCTCGCGCGACAGCAGGCGGACGGGCTGGACGCCATCGCTCGCCGGCGTCGCGGAATTGCTCTCCGCCATCGCGTAAGGATCGGCGTGCCGAACCAGCGGCCCCGGCGCATCGACCTCGGTCGAGTCCGTTTCCTCCCATTCGGCAGAAGGCAGCCAGTCGCGCGGCACCATGAAGGCCGCGCCGCGCAAGTCGCGGATGTCGCCGATCCGCTCGCCGCGCGCCAAGCGATGGGCCAGCTCGACGATGGCTCGCTCGGCATTGCCAAAGATCAGCAGATCGGCCTTGGAATCGGGCAGCACCGAGCGGCGTACCTTGTCCGACCAGTAATCGTAGTGGGCAATGCGCCGCAGGCTGGCCTCGATCGAGCCGATCACCACCGCCGCGCCGGGGTAGGCTTCGCGGCAGCGCTGGGCATAGACGGTGACGGCGCGGTCCGGCCGCTTGTTGGCTTCGGCGTTCGGTGTGTAAGCATCGTCGGAGCGGATCTTGCGGTCGGACGTGTAGCGATTGACCATCGAATCCATGTTGCCGGCGGTGACGCCGAAGAACAGGTTAGGCTTGCCCAGGCGCTTGAAGTCGGCCGCCGAATTCCAGTCCGGCTGGCAGACGATGCCGACGCGGAAACCCTGCGCTTCCAGCAGGCGGCCGATCAGGGCCATGCCGAAACTGGGATGGTCGATGTAGGCGTCACCGGTGACCAGAATGATGTCGCAGGAATCCCAACCGAGCGCCTCCATCTCGTGACGGGACATCGGCAGAAAGGGGGCGGGACCGAAACGGTGCGCCCAGAACTTGCGGTAGCCGAACAGCGGCGGCGGTGCTTGCTTATTTGAAACCATGAGGCATTTTACCCGGCGACCAGCCGGTGCGGCCATGAAGCGGAAGGCGGCCGGGAATACCGGCTACAATTCCAATGTTGTCATCGGGCATCAGGATTGGATTTCAAGGAGAGGCATGGTGGAGATGAAAATTAAATCGAGGCCGCCCTCTTTTTGTCGGTGGATTGAAGAGGTTTCAAAACAACAAGCTTGGCGGCAAGCGATCACAGATGGCTACACTCTTTTTTGCTAGGAGCCAGACGCATCTTTTCGTTTGGTATCACGAATCCAGTTCTTTTCCACGCTGATGGTCCATCATGACAATACTCGATCATTTATTAAAATACGTCAGAACCGGCACCTCGGAGGGTGATCGGCCGTTCCTTGGTGAAATCTTCATTACGCCAACTCAGTTCACACAACTCTGTGCAATTGAACCGGGTGGCATGCGTGTTCTCGTAGGAAACAAAGGTATCGGAAAGAGTGCAATCGTCGAATGGATCAATAAGGTGGCTAAGGCAAGGAATTTGCCATGCTTACTGATCCGCCCAGACAACATTTCCTCTAGAGATACACCAACGTCTCCAGATATCGCCTCTTTAAAAAGGTTCTACTACGAGGTGCTCTTGCGGACAGTGGGAGCGCAGATTGGCTCGCAACTTAAGGGAATGCTGAAAGGGAATGCCGAGAAACTTCACAACGAGGCGCGCCAGCAAGGACTTGTCGAAGATGACTTTATTCAGAAATCACTTCAACTTATTTCTGCTGTCTCGGTGCCCGCCGCAAAGATCAACGGCGTTCAGTTAGCAAAGGAATTGGCTGGCACCAACTCACCCCATGCATTGATTAAAGCAATCGACTTACAACTTCTATCATCCGATAGTGTTTTCTACCTGCTTATTGACGACACCGACCAGTTAGCTGCGCCAGATCAACCAGCCCATTTGAATAGAATTTGGGCTCTTCTGCTAGCTGTAAGAAGGCTTACCGGCGAATGTAGCGCAGTTAGGGCTATCGTTAGTCTCCGTTCAAGTGTTTGGACTCGACTCACCAGTGAAAACCAAGGGCAAAGGGATCAAACTGACCACATACGTGGGCTAGTGATCCCTCTTTTGGCTGACGATAACCTGATGCGAGGCATCATCAATCGACGCTTGGAAAAGGCAGCCAAGGATGCGGGAAAAACGCGGGTTGATCCTTACACCGTCTTCTTTAATGGCACTACCATGACATTGCCAACAAGCAATGAAGAGCGACCTTGGGACGTCTTTATATCGAAGTCCGCTCGTGAGCGCCCTAGGGATGCGATTCAACTGATTAAGAACATGGTGGATGCAGCAAAGCAGGGAAATGAACTATTGATCGGCAGCAAAGAAGCTGGTGTGGCGATGAAAAAATATTCATCCGAGCGAGTTGACGATGTGGTGAATGAATTTTCCCTGGATTGCAAAAATATTCGTGAGATCATTAATACTTTCGCCGATGTTGATTTTGAATCAGATTTTGAGGCGCTCCGGCAGCACTTGTTAACAATACCAAGTATTACCTCAATACAAGTTCGCGGTGTACAGCTTACACAAAACATTGATGACGATGCCGTTACGATACTGAGGCTATTGCATGAAGCTGGTTTTCTGAACCCACGTATTGTTGATAACACTATGCCTAAGGGCTTTCGACATATCCTTTTTCACGACGACTCCAACTTTGTAAAGCTTGCCAACTGGAATTCCATGCAAGCAGCACAGTGGGAGATTCATCCAGCGTTCCGCACATATTTGATTGGTGTCAAACAAGCAAAGTTAGCGAGGTGGTTGCCAGAAGCGAAAAGAGGGCAGCTTTAATTTCCTTCTCCACCGCACGCCTCCTCGCAATCCAACCTCAGACCCCGCTACGCAGCAAAATCAGTGGCGGCATCGCCAGCAAGCGGCGCACCGCCCACCAGCCGACGGCGATTGCCGCGAGCGCACCGCCCGGCGCGGCCAGCAGCGGTAGCCACAGGGCCGGCGTCATGTCCAGTTGGAACACCTGGTGGGCGATCACCTGGCCGACCAGCAAGGCCCCACCCGCCGCCAGCAGGCCGGCGCTGCCGCCGACCACCGCCAGTTCCACCAGTAAAGCAGACGCCAACTGCCGGCGGCGGGCGCCCAGGGCGCGCATCACCGCTAGGTCGTAGCGCCGCTCATCGAGCATCGACAGTAGCGCCGAAACCAGCACGATGCCGCCGGCCGCCAGCGTGAACAGGAAGATGAAGCGCACCGCCCCGGCCACCTGCTCCATCACCGTGCGCAATTGCGCGATGGCGGCGGCGATGTCGATCACCGTCAGGTTCGGGAAACGGTTGACCAGTTCGACACCGAGACCGGCCTCGGTCGCCGGCAGGTGGAAGCTGGTGATGTAGCTGGCCGGCAGGTCGTCGATGACGCCCGCCGGCGTCAGCACGAAGAAATTGACGCGCATCGAGTCCCAGGCCAGCTTGCGCAGGCTGGTCACGCGCACCGTGCGCTCGATGCCGGCGACCGAGAACACCAATTCGTCGCCGAGCACGATGCCGAGCGTACGGGCCAGCCCGTCCTCGACCGAGGCGATGCCCTGCCCAAGCTCCTGCGGCATAAACCAGCGCCCGGCGGTGATCTGGTTGCCGGGCGGCAGCGTATCGCGCCAGGAGAGGTTGAACTCGCGTTCGATCAGGCGCTGGGCGCGCTCGTCCTCGGGGTAGCTGGCTGCCGTCACCAGCCGGCCTGCAATGCTCAGCAGGCGTCCGCGTACCATCGGCGCCAGTTCGGCGGTGACACCGGCGGCAGCCAGCGCCCGTGTCACGTCATCGCGCTGTTCGGGCTGGATGTTGATGATGAAGCGGTTCGGTGCATCGGCCGGCAGCGAGCGGGTCCAGGCGGCGAGCAATTCGCTGCGGGTGACGGTAAGCAGCAGCATGGCCATGATGCCGATGGCCAGCGCGACGATTTGCAGGCTGGCGGCCGGCGCATGCCGGGCCAGGTTGGCCAGGCCCTGGCGCCAGCCTGGACCGCCGGCACCGCGCAGGCGGGCGATGCCGGCCAGCAGCAGGCGGGCGAGCAGCCAGAAAGCCGCCAGCGCCCCGGCGAAGCCGGCGAGCGCCCGCCCGCCCAGGCGGGTGTCGCCGGCGACGATGATGATCAGGCTACCGAGCAGCAAGCAACCGAGCAGATAGCCGCCGAGCAGCGACGGCCGCGGCGCTCCGAGTTCGCGGCGCAGCACGCGCAAGGTCGGCACCCTGGCCAGTTGCAGCAGCGGCGGCAGCGCGAAGCCGAACAACAGCACCGCCGCCACTGCCGCGCCGTGACCGAGCGGCCGCCAGCCGGGCGCCGGCAGATGTACGGCGAACAGTCCGCTCAACCCGTCTACGAGCAGGAAATGCGTGCTGTAGCCGAGCAGGCTGCCGGCCGCCGTGGCCACCAGCGCCAGCCAGAGAAACAGCAGCGCGTGCAGGCGCAGCAGGCGGTTCTGGGTCATGCCCAAGCAGCGCATCACGGCGCAGGCGTCGAGATGGCGTTGCAGGTAGCGGCGCGTCGCCAGGGCCACGGCGACGGCGGCAAGAATCACCGTGAGTAGCGTGGCCAGGCCGAGGAAGCGCTCGGCCCGTTCCAGCGCACTGCGGATTTCCGGCCGCGCGTTGCTCGCATCCTCAAGCCGCTCGCCGCGCTCCAGGCGGGTTTCCAGCCAGGTGCGCAGGCCGTCGACGGTAGCCGCATCGCCGGCCAACAGCAGACGGTAGCGCAGCCGTGAACCGAATTGCACCAGTCCGCTGGCCGGAATATCGTCGAGATGCATCATCAGACGCGGCGCCAGGTTGAAGAAACCGATGCCGCGGTCCGGTTCCAGCGTCAGGATGGCCGCCACCCGCAATGGCGTCCGGCCGACCGTGACGAGGTCGCCGGGCGCCGCCCGCAAGGCCGTGGCCAGGCGCTCGTCGAGCCAGGCGGTGCCCGCTTGCGGCCCGCCGGCTACCGGTGCACCAGCCTCCCCCAGGCGGCTGGCCACCGACAGCCGACCGCGCAACGGATAACTGGAACTGACCGCCTTGACGTCGGCCAACTGCGCCGCCCCGGCAAAACTGACCATGCTCGGGAAGACCAGGGTTTCGGCGGTCTCGGCTCCTCGCCGCGCCGCTTCCTGGCGGTAGGCGTCGGGCAGTGGATGGTCGGCGGTAAGCACTAGGTCGCCGCCCATCAGTTGTTGCGCCTCGCGTTCGAGGGCCAGATGCACGCGGTCGGCAAAGAAGCCGACCGCGGTGACCGCCGCCACGGCGACGCAGAGCGCGGCAAACAGCAGGCGCAGTTCGCCCGAGCGCAGCTCCCGTCCGAGCAGCCGCCAGGCCAGTGCGATCACGCGTGTTCTCCCCAGCGGCTGCGAAATTCCGCCGGCGCCATCGCCGCCCCGTGCAGGTCTCCCTGCAGTTGCTGGCAACCGAGAGTAGCCAGAAAATCGGCCTGCTCGGGCGTCTCGACGCCCTCGGCGACGACTTCGAAACCGAGACTGGCAGCCAGTTGCATGACGGTGCGTATGATCGCCTCGTCGCCGCCGTTGTGGCCGATGCCAGTGATGAAAGAGCGATCGATTTTGAGTTGCTGTACCGGCAGTTGCCGCAGGTAGTTGAGCGAGGAATAGCCGGTGCCGAAATCATCGAGCGCCAAGCTGACGCCCAAGGCACGCAGGCGCTGCAGCTCGCCGCGAGGATTCCCGATCCCCATCAGCACCGATTCGGTCAATTCCAGTTTGAGCCGGGCCGGATTCATGCCGGTTTCCTTGAGGATGGCGCGCAGCGTATCGGCAAATTCCGGACGCTCAAGTTGGCGCACCGAGACATTGACCGACACCATCGGCAGCGCGAAGCCGCTCTCGTCCCAGCGCCGGACCTGGCAACAGGTTTCCCGCAGCACCCAGGCGCCAAGCGGGACGATGACGCCCGAGTCCTCGGCCAGCGGAATGAAGAGATTGGGCAGCACCAGCCCAAGCTCTGCGCTACGCCAGCGGAGCAGCGCCTCGGCGCCGACCAGGCGACCGCTGGCCGTATCCACTTGGGGCTGGAGATAAACAATGAATTCTTGCCGGTCGAGCGCCCTGCGCAACAGGTTTTCGACGCGAATACGCTCTTGCGCGTCGCGCGTCATCTCCGGTGCATAAAAACAGAATTCACCGCGACCGATGGCCTTGGCCCGGTACATCGCCGTATCAGCATTGCGCATCAGTTCGACCACGGTCGCCCCGTCGCCCGGGAACATACTGATGCCGACCGAGGCCGACAGGAACAGTTCGTGATCACCGAGGCGGAAGGGCTGGGCGAAGGTATCGACGATTTCGCCGGCGACGATGGCCACTTCGTCCTCGTTACGCACCTGCTCCATCAGGCAGATGAACTCATCACCGCCGAGGCGGGCAAGCATATCGACCAAGTGCAACTGCTCGGTCAGCCGGGCGGTGACAGAAATCAGCAGTTCATCGCCGACGCCGTGGCCGAGCGAGTCGTTAACTTGCTTGAACTGGTCGAGGTCGATGAACAGCACCGCCAGTTGCTGCTGGCCGTCACCCGTTTCACTCAGGCGCGCACCGAGGCGCTCGATGAAGTAGCGGCGATTGGCCAGGCCGGTCAGCGGATCGTGGCAGGCCAGGTAATTGAGCTTGCTCTCGGCCTGGCGGCGCTCGCCGATCTCGTCCTGCAACTGGAGGTTGGTCCGCTTCAGTTCCTCGGTACGCGCCTCGACCTGCAACTCCAGGGTATCGCGCACCGCCTTCAGGTTTTTTTCCTGTTCGGTCAGGACGCCCTGGGCGCGCCGCACCACCAGATACTGCATCAAGAACAGCACGGCAAAGACGGCGAAGACACCGGCCGTCACCCAGCGCTCACTACGCTGCAACTGCTGCATAAACGGCGTCACGTCCTGGTACAACTCGAATACACCTTCGACGGCGCCTTGCCGGTCGACGACCGGAACATGGCTGATCAGCGCATGCGGCTTCGCCGGCTCGCCAGCGAAGGTGACGACAGGAACATAGCGCTGCAATTTGCTGCCGATGGTCCCGGCCAGCGCCGCGCGAAAATCCGGGCCGCTCGACCCGGTTTCACCGATCTGCGCCGGATCGGTGGCGAACACAACGACGCCGAGACGGTTATAGAGGCGTAACTGGACCAGCGCCGTATTGCGCGTCAGGACGGCGAGCCGTTCGCGCAGCGCGGCGACTTCGGCCGACTGGCGCAGGGACTCGGCATCGCGGCCGAGCGAAGCGACCAGCAACTGCTCCAGCGGCTGCCGCAGCGCCTCCTCGAAGAGATGAGCCATGGCCACGTTGCGGCTTTCGGCCAAGCTGCCGATCTGCTGTTGCGACAGTTGCCGGTAGAGCGGGCCGAACACGCCGGCGGCCAAGACGATCAGAATGAAACTGACCGTCGAGAAATAGCGGGATAGATTGAACATGGATTCGGTTGGTCTAAGGAATCTCTGAATAATTCCCGTGAGTTGGCGCGCCCGGATTTGGGATGGGAGGCAAGGCACAAAGCACAACGATAGCGGGTGGTATCACGAGTATTTGCCACGCCGCAGACTGCCCAAAGCCGGGATGCGACAACCGCCAGCGGTTGTTCAGAGGATCATTGGGCGAGCTTAGTCCAACTCGCGCAGCCGCGCCACCGCCTCCTCGACCCGGCGCACGGCGATCACGTTCATGCCGGGAATGGCCTGCTTCGGCCGGTTGGCCTCGGGAATCAGGGCCTGCGTGAAGCCGAGCTTGGCCGCCTCGCGCAACCGCTCCTGGCCGCGCGGTGCCGGGCGGATCTCGCCGGCCAGGCCGACTTCGCCGAACACGACCAGCTTGGCCGGCAGTGCCCGGTTCTTCAGCGACGAGGCGATGGCGATCAGCACCGCCAAGTCAGCCGCCGGCTCGGCGATCTTGACGCCGCCGACGGCGTTGACGAAGACGTCCTGGTCGAAGCAAGCGATGCCGGCATGGCGGTGCAGCACCGCCAGCAACATAGCCAAGCGCTGCGCCTCAAGGCCCACGGTCAAGCGCCGCGGATTGCCGTGGGCACCGTCGACCAGCGCCTGAATCTCGACCAGTAGCGGCCGCGTCCCCTCCTGCGTCACCATCACGCAGGAGCCGGGCACCTCCTGGCCGTGCTGCGACAGGAACAGCGCCGACGGATTGCTAACGCCCTTCAGCCCGCTCTCGGTCATGGCGAAAACGCCCAGTTCGTTGACCGCGCCGAAGCGGTTCTTGACTGCCCGCACCAGGCGGAAGCTGGAATGCGTGTCGCCTTCGAAATAGAGCACGGTATCGACAATGTGCTCAAGCACGCGCGGCCCGGCCAGCGCCCCTTCCTTGGTCACGTGGCCAACCAGGATGATGGTAATGCCGGTCTGTTTGGCCAGCCGAGTCAGTTGCGCCGAGCACTCGCGGACCTGAGCCACCGAGCCGGGCGCGCTGGAAAGCTCGTCCGACCACAGCGTCTGGATCGAGTCGATGACCGCCACTTCGGGCCGCTCAGCCTGCAACACGGCAAGGATGCGCTCCAGATTGATCTCGGCCAGCAACGGCAGTTGCCGAGTGTCGAGTCCGAGCCGGCGGGCGCGCAACGCGACCTGCTCGGCGGACTCCTCACCGCTGACGTAGAGCACTTTGTGCCGCGCCGACAACTGCGCCAGTGCCTGCAATAGCAGGGTGCTCTTGCCAATGCCGGGGTCGCCGCCAATCAGCACGACGCCGCCAGCGACCAAGCCACCGCCGAGTGCACGGTCGAATTCGCCGATGCCGGTGGCGACACGGTCGATCTCGCGCGCCTCGATGTCGGCTAGCGTCTGCAGCCTGGCGCCTGGCACCAACGACTCGAAGCGATGGCCCGACGCCCTCTCGGCAACGCCTTCAACCAGCGTGTTCCACGCCCCGCAACCAGGGCACTGGCCCTGCCACTTTGGGCTGGTGGCGCCGCATTCGCCGCAACTGTAGAGCGATCGAGCCTTGGCCATTCAGGACTCCCCGAGCACGACCGGCACGCGCGGCGCCACGGCACAGAACAATTCGTAGGCAATAGTGCCGGCCGCCGCCGCCACCTCGTCGACCGGGACGCTACCGCCCTCGCCTTCGCCCCACAGCGTCACCGGTGCACCGAGGCCGGCTGCCGGAATATCGCTGAGATCGCAGGCCAGCATGTCCATCGATACCCGACCGACGGTAACGGTACGCCGGCCGGCCACGGCCAGCGGCGTACCGCTCGGGGCATGGCGGGGATAACCATCGGCATAACCGCAGGCGACGACGCCGATACGCATCCGCCGCGGTGCGGTGAAAGTGCCGCCGTAACCAACGCGCTCGCCAGCCTCGATTTCCTGCACGGCGATAACCCGGCTGGCAAGCGTCATCACCGGGCGTAAGCCCAGCGCCGCCGCACTCTGGTCGGCGAACGGACTGGCACCATAGAGCATGATGCCCGGCCGCGCCCAATTGCCATGCGCTGCCGGGTGGCGCAGGATGGCCGCCGAATTGGCCAGGCTAAGCGGTCCTCGCCAGTCGCCGGCCAGGGCGCGGAAACGCTCCATCTGCCAAGCGATGCCGCGCTCGCCATCGGCTTCGGCGAAATGCGTCATCAGCGTGACCTCGGCCTGCGGCAGCCGGCGCAGCAATTCCATCGCCCGTGGCAGCGTCGCGGCGGTAAAGCCGAGACGGTTCATGCCGGTATTGAGCTTGAGATACAGCGCCAGCGGCTGGTCGGGGCGACTGCCGGCAATCAGCCATTCGAGCTGTTCGGCGCAATGGACCACCGTCGTCAGCCGATGCTCGACCACCGCCGCCACGTCGGCGGCGGAAAAAATGCCTTCGAGCAGCAGGATCGGCTGGGTCACGCCGGCCTCGCGCAAAGCCACGGCATTCTCACATTCGAGCAGGGCGAAACCATCAGCCTCGCCGCGCAGGGCATTGACGGCACGCCACTGACCGTGGCCATAGGCATTGGCTTTGACCACGGCCCAAACCCGCGTACCCGGCGCCCGTTGCTTGGCCAGCCGGTAGTTGGCGCGGATGGCGGCCGGCGCGATGTGGACCCGGATCGGACGGGAAGACATCATGCGGCAAATTCCTTCAGCCTGCTGGCGGCAAACTCGACGAAAGTCATCGCCAGACGCGACTGGAAACGGTCCTGCGGATAAATCAAATACAGGCTGTGTTTGAGTGGCGGCTGCAGGGCGATGGCGACCAGTTCGCCGAGACGCAGCTCCTTGTCCACCACCGTCCGCGGCACGATGGCGAAGCCCAGCCCGGTGGCGACCACGCCTTTCAGCGCCTCCGTACTGCCCAATTCCATCTGCGTCTTCAGCAAGTGCGGCTCGACCTGGTGAGCGCTGAAATAAGCCTCGACGACGGCGCGCGTGCCCGAACCCGGCTCGCGCGAGATGAATTCGTAATCGGCCAGAAGCTTCGGCGTTACCGACGCCATCCCGGCCAACGGATAATCCGGCGCGCAAATGACGACCAACTCCTCCTCGCGGCAACTCCGGCTGGCCAGGCCGGAAAGCTTGGCCGGCATACCGATCAGGCCGATATCGAGCATGTGTTCGGCAACCCGGCTCTCGATGCTTTCCGAGTTAGCAACGCTCAAACGGGCACGGACCTGCGGATAGAGCGCATTGAATTCACCAAGCACGCGCGGCAGCATGAATTCGGCAATCGAGGAACTGGCACCGACCAGCAACGGCCCGCGCATTTCACCGGTCATCTCGCCGAGGCGGGTTTCCAACTCGTCCGACAACGCCAGGATGCGCCCGGCGTAGGACAGCATCAACTCGCCGGCCGGTGTCAGCGAAATACCACCGTGCCGACGCTCGAACAGGCGTGTGCCGTACTGCACCTCCAGTTGCTTGATCTGGAAAGTCACCGCTGGCTGCGTCATGAACAACGCGTCGGCCGCGCGGGTAAAGCTCAAGTGTTTGGCTACGGCATGAAAGACCTGCAAGCGCCGGTCAGCCATGGTGTTTCTCCTCGTGGTTGCGGGCGCTATTCAATCACATTCCGCCGCTCGATGCCGGCGGCCGGGCAGATTTCGCAGGGCAATCGCACAAATAACAATGCCATTTAAACCGAGGGCTTCGAGGCACAGCGCCATTCGCCATCCCCTTCGTACACCTACACCATCATTCCCGCATGATTCTGGTGGGAATCCAGCGTCTTTGCTGTTGCCAACGCAGCATGCCCCGCTCCGCGTGGCGGTGAGACACTGGATTCCCGCCAAAGACGCGCGGGAATGACGAGGGGGCCGCGGTTGCGCCAGAGCGCTTCTCCAAATCCGGGCCTTCATGCGACTACCCTGGTTGATTTCACCGGATGGCCCGGCGTAGGCTTATCCATGGCAATGCACCGCCGCGCCCCAGGCGGTGTGAAAAGGGTCGGACAGCGGGAGTGACAGCCGGCCGCGGCATGCATATTTCGCCCCTGGCGACAAGCCTTGCGGCCCGCGCAAAGCGTGGTATAACCCTCGACCAAAGTTATAGCGAGACCCATTTTTCCGGTGCCATTCGGCTTTTACATCATCATGGCCGCGCAGTTTTTTTCTGCGCTGGCCGACAACGTTCTGCTCATCGCCGCCATCGCCGCCTTGCGTGAAATGCAGGCGCCGGCCGAGTACGAGCCGCTGCTGAGAACATTCTTCACCGTCTCCTACGTGGCCCTGGCCGCTTTCGTCGGCGCCTTCGCCGACTCGATGCCGAAGGGGCGGGTGATGCTGATCAGCAACACCATCAAGATCGTCGGCTGCTCGATGATGTTCCTCGGCGCCCATCCGCTGGTCGCCTACGCCGTCGTCGGCCTCGGTGCCGCTGCCTACTCGCCGGCCAAGTACGGCATCCTCACCGAATACCTGCCGCACCGCCTGCTGGTCGTCGCCAACGGCTGGATCGAGGGCCTGACGGTCGGCGCCATCATCCTCGGCGTGGTCATCGGCGGCATGCTGATCCAGCCGGCCGTTGCCCAGCACCTGCAAGCCTTCGACCTACCGCTGCTCGGTACCGTCGGCGAATTGGCCGTCGCCGTCGTCGCCCTGCTCTATCTGGTGGCCGCTGCCTTCAACCTCTATGTCCCCGATACCGGCGTCGCCCACAAGCCACTGAAGAAAAACCCGATCTATCTGATCCACGAATTCAACCATTGCCTGTCCCTGCTCTGGCGCGACCGCCTGGGCCAGATCTCGCTGGCCGTGACCACGCTGTTCTGGGGCGCCGGCGCCACGCTCCAATTCATCGTCATCAAGTGGGCGGATGTGGCGCTCAACCTCGACCTATGGCAATCGTCGATGCTGCAGGGCGTGGTCGCCTTCGGCGTCGCCGCCGGCGCCGTGGCCGCTGCCCGCTTCATCACGCTGCGCAAGTCGGTCAAGGTCATTCCACTGGGCATCGCGATGGGCATCGTCGTGCTACTGATGAACTTCGTGCACCACCTGTGGCTAGCCGTGCCGCTGCTGATCCTGATCGGCGCCCTATCTGGCTTCTTCGTCGTCCCGATGAACGCCCTGCTACAACACCGCGGCCACATCCTGATGGGCGCCGGCCACTCGATCGCCGTGCAGAACTTCAACGAAAACCTGTCGATCCTGATCATGACCGGGCTGTACTACCTGATGATCCGGATGGACCTGTCGATCTACGCGATCCTGACGCTGTTCGGACTGTGCGTCAGTGGCCTGATGGTCCTGATCCGTGCCCGCCACCTGCACAACCAGCGCGAACGCGACGATACCCAGTACCTCGACGACTCGCACCACTAGGTTATTGCCGGTTTAGAAACCGTCCAGCCTCCTCGCTTTTTCCCTTTACCTTGAATCCTGGCCCCACTTCGCGGAGCGGTGAGCCACTGGATTCTCTGCTATTCCCGCGTATTCCCAACGGGAATAAGAACACAGAACGCACGGAAACGACGTTGTTGTATTCCTATCGACCTCGCTCACAGCGCATCCGGCGTGCTGACCACGCCCGGATCGCCTTGCACAACTGGTCCAGCAACTTGGATGGCTTACTTTCCATCCGCAAAATTTTAGGTTTGCCTAATTGGCAATGTAACCGCTACTTCAAGCCAAGTTTGACAACAGCTACAAGTTAGATGACATTGCCCTCTGCAAGACAGTTCGTCTATTTGTAGTTCAATGAGCATAGCCGCCTACGCAGTTAAAATCTTTCTATGATGCGCTCAAATGGGGGGCTGTATAAAGAGTGGGTTGAAATGCTATACAGCGGAGCGCTGTCTGCCGTGCGGCATAAACGCGTTTATGCGGACACGGCCGCAGTCGCTCCGCAACAAAAGCGTCAAAACCGAGCGGTATTTGGCCCTCGAGGGAAAAGCCAGCAACTGTTTCCCTGTCCGGCGGCTACGTCATCGAACTCTCCGTTGGAGCTTGACGCGCTGCGCGCAGGCCGGGTTGGGGCGAAATCAAACACCATCACGCGCAGCGTGCCGCTCAACTACGCTACGTTAGGCTAAGGAGAAATCGTGTCACTCTCTGTCTTCCTCAAACTCGTTGCGCCAGTCTTCGCGCTCGTTGGAGGGGTTCACTTGGCGCTCGGCGTCGGCGCGGATGTTCTGCTCGGGGCCAAGTTGCCGCCGGAGGCTCTCAGCGACGCCACACTCAACAGCCAAAACCGCTTTTACGGCATCGCCTTCACCTTGTACGGCGTTCTGTTCTACCTTTGCGCCACAGACCTTCGCAAGTACGCCACTGTCCTGCGCTGCGTCATCTGGGTCTTCTTCGCTGCTGGTGTGGCGCGCCTGGCGTCGATTACCACGCACGGCGTGCCATCGGTTCTGGTACTGGCGCTGCTCGCATCGGAGCTTGTCATACCGCCGCTCCTCCACCTTTGGCTCGCGAGGGCACTGCGTGCTGGCTAACCATTGCGCCTAACATTACGTTCAACCCGGACGGCTTCGCCGCCGGTTAGCATAACGTTAGGGGGCACAGGAAATATCACATCATGCTTTCCGCCGAGTTTCTCCTCACATCACTCATCGTCGTACTGATTCCAGGCACAGGAGTGGTGTTCACTGTTTCCACAGGCTTAGCATTGGGTCGCCGAGCCAGTTTCTACGCCTCGATTGGTTGCACGCTGGGCATCGTTCCTCATCTACTGGCTACGGTACTCGGTCTTGCCGTTGTCATGCACACGAGTGCTCTAGCCTTCCAAGTCCTCAAATACACGGGGGTTGCATTCCTGTTTTATCTGGCCATCGCGACGTGGCGTGATCGTTCGGCATTTGCAGCCCAAGCAGTCCACAGAGCCAGTGCGGTCTCCTTGGTCACTAAGGCATTCCTGCTCAACATCCTCAATCCGAAGCTCACCATCTTCTTCCTGGCTTTCCTGCCGCAGTTTGTCCAGCCGGAAACAGCGTCGCCGCTGTTACAGCTTCTTGGACTGAGCGCGGTGTTCATGACCATGACGTTCGTGGTCTTTGTTCTCTACGGGCTGCTCGCGCATGCGTTTCGTCGGGCGGTTATTGAGTCGCCGCGTGTTCAGGTTTGGCTACGTCGCAGCTTTGCCGGGGCGTTTGTCGGTCTCGGGGCACAACTTGCACTTTCCGAGCGGTGAAGGCGGTACACTTTACAGGCCGTGCGTTCGGTTGGGCTTATGTCCGGTTTCGCCAAGCGTTCTAACAAACTGCTCAACCTCGCGCGCTGGACGCCCAATCTCTACGCGCTTGGGTGCCGGTTAGCATAACGTTAGCCATCATGAATCCGACACCACGCCTCTTTCGCACGCTCATCCTTCTATCGTTCACCTTCGCCACTGCAAGCATTTGTATTTCCTTTCTCGCACCCGGGTTAGTACCGGAACCGTTGCGCGTCGCTGAAGAAAGCATCTTGGAGAGTGTGTTTGAATCCGTTTCCAAAGCGACCTTTGGCTTCCACCTTGCTATTTTCTACTGGCTAATTGCCTTATCAATCATTGGCTACTACGGCTTATTCATGTTCAAACCATGGGCACGCCCCTTGAATCTGGCACTGGCGTTTACACCATTTATCGTTTGGCCGTTTCTCGGCTACAACCTTAGTTCTGATTGGTCGCAAGCATTAGGCAATTTCTCAGGTTATCTTTGGGCTGTAGTTATTTCCATGGCCTATTTTTCTCCCGCTTCCGAGAGTTTTCTCCGCAATGAAGGCTAACATTGCGCTCAACCCGGACTGCCGCTACGCGGCAGCCGGTTAGCTTGGGCGTTAGGTATCAAAATCATGTCCTCTACTCGTGATGATTTCTCAAAGGCAGTTGTAGATTCGCTATGCAAACGAGCTGCATTCATCTGCTCAAATCCTATCTGCCGTGCGTCCACACTCGCTCCTTCAGACATAGAGCAAGGAAAATATCTGTATATCGGCAAAGCCGCTCATATTTGTGCCGCCGCTTCGGGTGGCCCACGTTACAAGGCTACTATGTCTACCGAGGAACGCACAGGGATCAATAATGCAATATTTCTGTGTAGTAGCTGCGCTGACATGATCGATAAGAATGAGGGGAAAGATTTTCCGGAAACCAATTTGAGGCAATGGAAGGTTGAACACGAAAAATGGGTTAAGGAGAATCTAAATAAACGTGGAACTGGTCGAGGTGGAGATGGAGGTGGTGGCACTATTGTAGGAAATCGCGGAACAGTCATTGGTGGCCGCGGCGGTGACGGTGACGGTGACGGTGGAGTCTCGGGCATCGGAGGAAAGGGTGGTAGCGGATTTATTCAAGGCGACGATGGTTTGATCATCGGAGGTGATGGTGGCAATGCTGCAACGGCTGATGGTCGTGGTGGGCGAGGAGCGCGCGGCCCAACAGAACGGTTCGGGTATTCGACAGATTTTTGGGGGTTCGGTCGAGGCGGTTCCAGCCCGAATCACCCAGAATACGATAGGCGTATTAGCCTTCTCCAAAGAATTCGAGGGGAGTATCTATTGAAATTCCCAGTAGATGCTCCTTACGTAGAGGCGGGAATTGATATTGTACCGCTTGACTGGGTAAACCAACGACTGATCGAACTTGGCGAAATATGGCAAGTCGTATTTGGCAAGGTCGGATACGTGCTGCCAGTTCTAGAGGAAAAAATTGAACTACATCGCACTCACAGTCTACCGTGATGCCTAACATTGCGTTCACCCTGGACGGCTTCGCCGCCGGTTAACTTAGGCGTTAGGCTAAGCATGAAACGGTCGTTTCTCGCCAATCAAATTGAAAGATTCAAGCTATGGTGGCGTGAACCGCCTACTTGGCGCGACCGCATAACGGGAGCACTTGTTGGTTCAATCGGGGGCTTCTGGATAGGCATACTCGGGCGCATCATCCTCGGCCCGCTACCTGCTCCATTTTCGGTAGTCCTGCTGTGGGGTATTGGCGCAATTATTTTATTCGCTGTTATTGGCACCATCTTCCCAAAGCCTGTTTCAATTATTCTGTTTCCGTTTTCTATTTGGGGCTAGCTTATGTACTCAATTACCGTTGCGCCTAGCATTACACTCAAGGCGGACGGCTTCATCGCTGCTTAACTTTGGCACTAGGTATTTGAAGCATGACTGAGCTAAGAGAACGACTAACTGACCCAAGTAGCCCCCCAGACGATAGCGCTTTGGCAGCATGGCTTGGAGATCAGCCCTATCAGTTGTGGAAAGAACTGGCTGAACTTATAGAGAGGGACTACCCAGGTGTATTCATACCAGAATGGCTATTTGGTGGGAAAAAGCATGGTTGGTCACTGCGCTACAAAAAGAGTAAATCTTTCTGCACTTTTGTCCCCGAAAGAGGGCGATTTTTGCTCGTTATCGTCCTTGGCAAAAATGAAAGAGACGGGTTCGAGAGTTCGCGAGCAAAGATTTCATCTCAAACACAAAAAATCTACGACGACTCAACGACTTATCATGATGGGAAGTGGCTGGCTTTGACATTGCAAAGCCAGCAATCCTTGCGTGATGCCCTTGTAATTCTTGGCATCAAGGGGAAGCCCAAAATGCCTAACAGTGTATTCGACCCGGATGCGCAAGAGCGCGCCGGCTAATTCGAGCGTTTGGCTGCAAAAACCACATCACTATGCAAGCATCCACAAACTTATTCCTACTGGCAGGTGCCATCCTCAGCTTTGTGGCGGCACTCCTTCATTTCGCATGTATCTTCTGGGGTGCTAACGGTTTTCGCATTCTCGGCGCCGGCAACGACATCGTTCGCATGTCTCAGGCCGGTCATTGGTATCCACCGTTCATTGCTTTTGCTATCGGCTCGGTACTGACTGCCTGGGCGATTTATGCTCTTTCTGCGGGCGGCTTTATCAAACCGCTGCCATTGTTGCGCATTGCACTCGTCGCTATCACGGCTGTTTATTTACTCCGAGCACTGGCCTTCCCTTTGCTCAAACCGTTTTTTCCAGATAACTCAGAAAGTTTCTGGATTTTGTCTTCTGGCATCTGCTTGCTCATCGGTATTGCCTATCTGGTTGGCCTTATCCAAGTTTGGGAACGCATTTAAATGAGCGCAAATTTTGCAATCCAAAGGGCAACTGCCAACGACGCGCAAGAAATCGCCATCATGGTTGGTGAGTTGCTGGCTGAAATCATGAACGCCATTGGTGTTCAGGCGTTCAACTTCGACCTTGCCGAAACAGCATCCAGGCTCGAAGACTTCCTTAACCGAGAGAAGTATTTTGTATTTGTTGCTCGCGGCGAAAGTGGAAATCCGGCAGGGTTTATTGCCCTTTATGAAAGCTATGCCCTTTATGCCGAGGGTGCTTTTGGCACCATACCTGAACTTTACGTTCGCCCGGAATACCGTACAAATGGATTGGGCCGTCGTCTTGTTTCCCAAGCAAAATCATTCGGAACGCCGCGCGGCTGGACGCGATTGGAGGTTACTACTCCGCCGCTACCGCAGTTCGACAGAACATTAGCGTTTTATGAGCGCGAGGGTTTCGCCATCAGTGGTGGCCGCAAAGTAAAGGTCTCTCTGTAATCTGTGGCCCAACCCATCATTCCACCGGGCCTGCGCCAAAAACCGCGCAGGCCGGTGAATTCAAATGCCAGTTGTAGAAGTTCAGATTTAATCTGACAGATTCCGTTTTGACGGTGCCCGGTTGTCAGCTCAATTCAGATTCTGAACTTCTACAGATTACTGTCGTTGAATCTCGACTCGGCGATTCTGGGATCGGCCAATGGCGGTGTCGTTGGTGGCAAGCGGTTGGTCAGCGCCAAATCCTTTGCTGTCGAGCCGGTCGGCGTCGATCCCTGCCGCAGCCAAAGCTGACTTTACTGCGGCGGCGCGGCGATTCGACAGGTCTCTGTTGTGTTCGGCCCCACCAGAGGCATCGGTATGGCCTTCGATGATGATTTTCCAGGCAGGATTTGCCTTCAGCGCCGCAATGAGTTCGTTGAGGGTCGGCTGGGCATCCGTGCGAATACGATCGCTGTCGGTGTCGAAGTTGATGCCGTAGAGCCGCACGCGCCCTTCGCTGGCGAGGCCCTTGGCAACCAGATTGCCGTCCGCCGTGTCAGGCTTCCAGTGTGGGCAGGAGCCGACCTCGTCGCTGATCTTCTTAAGATCCCAGTTCAGGCTCCATGTGTCATCTCTGGCGTAGCGCCAGAATCCCTTGAAATTTTTGCGATCACGGCTCAGCACCATGATGGCTGGCCCTTCTTTGTTTTCGCCCTTCTCGCGCCATGTCAGGTTCAGGGCATGCTGATCGAAACCGCCCTGCACAATCCCTTCGTTATATTCGTAGCAACCACTGAGTTGGGCGCCTTCCTGCAAAAGATGGAATTTGCCGTATTCCGAACCCTGATATGTCCCGGTCACGTTCGGCATGGGCGTATTCGTCAGTTCAATGCCGAAGGCGCGAGTATCCATGATTTCCCAGTATTCGTTGTCGCCGTGGTTGCTGCGCACGACATAGCGCAGATAGCGACCCGTCGCGGGCGTGTTTGGTTTGAACAACTGATTATCCGCACCGGTTTGCAGTTCGACCGCCATGACGGGGCTGAACGTCTTGCCATCTTCCGATATCTCTATGTCGACGTCTTTGGCGGTGCGCTGCGGCGATTCTGTTGCTGCCGTGCTGAACATGAAACTGTGGATTTCCACGCGCTCAGGAAACGAAAAGACGATCTCGAAGGGCGGCTTGTCACCATGCCTGTTTGCCCAGCCGTACTTGGGGTTCTCAAGCAGCATCCGATAAGCATCCCAGCCACCGCCGTAATTTGATGATGCGCGCTCCACCAACGCGCCATTCGCGAAGGATAGAAGATTGGTTCCGAGTTCGGCAGTCGCGCTGGATGTGTCTGGGGGCTCTGTGGGTGTAGCAGGTGCGGGCGTAGCGGGTATGGATTGGTCGTCGGCGTTGCTTACTACCGGCGTCACAGGCGGGTTGACGACGGGCGCCGATTCTTCTTTCTTGTCGCAAGCGGTGAGCATCATCACCACGCTCAAAAGCGCGACTAGTATTTTTCCCTTTGCGTTCATTTGTGCGATTCCCTATGCCGGTTGCGATCCTTGACACTTGGCGAAGGCGCTTGGTCAGCCTTGTCAGCGCTCTCACACTATCGTATAGGATATACCCAACCATGAGTACCTCACATCCGCGCCACTAGGGCCAGTAACAGGCTGCGCGCTACCTTCGCCTTGACCAGAGCCGCTTGTCCGCTCCGGCCAACACCATGCGAAGCAAATAAATTCCTGGCTAGATCAATGCCAACCGTGACAATATTCATAGACTTCCCCTTTCGAGCGGGTGATTCAGGTCGGCAACTCGATCGTGGCAGTTCCCGCTGCCAGCGGCTTCCTCGGGGCGGGGATGTCCCTTTCATTCGGTAGGCTGGTTCTCAAAAGGAGCGCAAAATGGAGCAAGAGCAAAAAGTAGTGGTCGTCGATGTGGACATGAAGTTCGGAACCATGGTTCTCTTCTTGGTGAAGCTGACCATTGCCTTCATTCCCGCAGCGGTCATTCTGTTCTTCGTCAGTTTGGGCGCCACCGCGTTGTTCAACGTCTTGTTTTCGGCTCTGTTGCGCTGAGTTGTGATGCGGAAGTACGAGGTTCTTGCTCTGTGCGCCGCCTACCTTGAGCGTTAACTACATGAGCAAGAGCACCGCACTATTCATCTTCTCGGGGCTGCCAGGCACCGGAAAAACCACGTTGGCAAAGGCCGTGGCGAAAAAGGTCGGCAGTGCTTACATTCGCATCGATACTATCGAGCAGGCGTTGCGAGATTTGTGCGCCGTCGATGTCGGGGGAGAGGGATATAGGCTCGCGTATCGGATTGCCTCGGATAACCTACGCGCGGGGTTAAGCGTTGTTGCCGACTCGTGCAATCCGATTGAGCTCACTCGACGGGAATGGGAAGGTCTTGCGCTGGATGCTGGCGTACCGTACGTGAATATTGAAATCATATGCAGCGATGTCCAGCAACATCGCGACAGAGTGGAATCGCGGATCGCCGACGTTGTTGGCCTCAAACTTCCTACGTGGTTGGAAGTGGTATCTCGGGAATACGACCCATGGACCACGGAGAGGGTGGTGATTGACACGGCTGCTCGGTCACCTGCCGAGTCCGAGGCTGAACTGCTCGGCCTGCTGGCAGCGCGAGGGCTTTGGGAGAACAAAGTTGACGTCGTGCCAAGCGGCTAACAAGCAGTTGCAGCAGACCGAGGTACGGCAGCACGCTGGACACGTGGTCGCGCAGCCATTGAACTGCGGCGTCAACTTGCTTCAAGCATGTCATTGATTCATCGACCTATCGCCGAGAAAGACATTCAGATCATTTGCGGCTTTCCGCAAAGCGAAGACGAATTGTTTTGCTTGTTCCCCAAGGCAGCATTTCCGTTGGATCAATCACAGCTACAGGATGCCATTGCGCAGCGCTCAGACTCGACGGTAGTAGAGCTCGATGGTGAAGTTGTCGCCTTCGCCAATTTTTATCGCTGGGCAGTTGGCGGCATTTGCTCCATTGGGAATGTGATTGTTTCTCCAGCAGCCCGCGGGCTTGGCGTTGGTAGCTATCTCATCGAGCGGATGATTGACTTGGCTTTCTCAAAATACCAAGCCACCGAGATAACGGTTTCATGCTTCAATCAAAACCTTGCGGGCCTGCTGCTCTACCCGAAACTGGGCTTTCAACCTTATGCGGTCGAGGAATGGAAAGACAAGAAAGGAAACCGGGTCGCGCTTATTCACATGCGGTTGGCCAAGCCCGTAGCAAATGGCTGAACTGATCGAGTTTGCAACCGAGCGCCTCTGCTTGCGCCAGTGGAAGCCTGCCGACCGTGCTCCGTTTGCCGTGCTGAACTCGGATCCCAGAGTGATGGAGTTCTTTCCGGCGCCACTTGCCCGCGCCGCAAGCGACGCGCTGGCCGATCGTTGCGAATCCTTGATACATGAGCGTGGCTGGGGGTTCTGGGCTACCGAGTTGAAAGGCTCTGGCGTGTTCATCGGGTTCGTCGGCCTCCACATCCCATCCGCCCAACTACCATGCTCCCCATGCGTAGAAATCGGTTGGCGCCTTGCCTTTCCGCATTGGGGCAAAGGGCTGGCGACAGAAGCCGCGCAGGGAGCCCTGCGAATCGGTTTTGGGTCGCTCGGTTTTCAGGAAATCGTGTCTTTCACCGCTGTCGGCAATCGGCGATCCCGTGCCGTTATGGAAAAGCTCGCCATGCGCGAGTCGGGCACCTTTGAGCATCCTCAAGTAACCGAGGGTAGCTCGCTACGCTTGCATTGCCTGTATCGTCTGCCGCGTGAGCACCATCACCTATAACAAGTCAATCCAGCCAACCGTCATCATCGTTGCCTGCCAAGGAAACAAGCAGAAAACTCAGCCGCCACCGGCCGCGCGCAGGATGCGGCGGGAGAACAGCAGGTCTTCCCAGGCTTTGGCTTTGTCCGGCAGGTTGCGCAGCAGATAGGCCGGGTGATAGGTAACGGTAACCGGAATCCCGGCGTACTCGAAGCGTCGGCCGCGCAGCGAGGCCAGCGATTTGTCCTCGCGCAGCACGCTGTGCACGGCCACCTTGCCGAGCAGCACAATGATCTTCGGTTGCAACAAGGCAATCTGGCGGTCCAGATAGGGACGGCAGGCGGTGATCTCAGCCGCTTCCGGCGTCCGGTTGCCCGGCGGTCGGCATTTCACCGCGTTGCCGATATAGACCCGGTTGCCGCGCGCGATGTCGAGCGCCGCCAGCATGTTGTCGAGCAGCTTGCCAGCCTGACCGACAAAAGGTTCGCCGCGCGCATCCTCCTCGGCGCCCGGACCTTCGCCGATGAACAGCCAATCCGGCTGGCGGTCGCCGACGCCGAGCACCGCCTGCTTGCGCTGCTGACACAGCGGACAAAGGCGACAGGCAGCCACCGCCTCTGCCAGTTCTGGCCAGTCCCCTGTTGCTTCTTGCGTGGCGGCCGATGCCGGCGGTTCGCCGGCAGCACTGGAGACCAGTGACGATGGTGCCGCATCGCCGGCGGTCGCCTCGGGCAGCGCATCGGCCGGCCCTGCGGCAAGCGGCTGCGGCGCATCAGCTTGCGTCTCGACCTTGTCGCGCAGCACCCACAGCGGGGTAATGCCCATTTCCACCAGCATCTGTTCGCGGCTCAGGCTCATGCCAACTCCTTGTCGAAAACCAGCGCGTCCTCGCGCCCGTCGGTGGCTGGATAGTAAGCCTTGCGCCGACCAATCTGGCGGAAGCCGAAATGACGGTACAGTTCGACCGCCCGCTCGTTCGACGGTCGTACTTCGAGGAATAGTTTGGTCGCGCCAACCAGCTTGGCGCGCTCCATCGCCTGAGACAGTAGCCGAGCGCCATGGCCACAGCCCTGATGGCGGGCAGCGACACCGATGTTGAGCAGGTGGGCCTCGTCGATCACTTGCATGACCACCGAAAAGCCGAGCAACTCGCCGCCCCGGCGCAGCACCCAGACGCTGTGGCCACCGGCCAGCGAATCGGCGAAATTGCCACGCGACCACGGGAAGGCTTGCAGTGACGCTTCCAGCGCCGCCACCGCGTCAAGGTCGCGCTCGTTCATCGGGAAGGATTCCGTCGCCAGCGCCAGGAGACTCACGCCCGCCCGCCCTCGCCCAAACGCTCGGCAACCGTTTTGGCCACCTTATCGCGGACGTACAACGGCGCTGCCAGCGCCGCGTCGATACCCTCGCCGCGCGCGACGCGCGGTGCCGCCAGCGCGGCCACTGCCGCCGCCGTCGGCAGGATGTCGGGCAGCAGCGCGATACCGGCCGCCTGCAAGCGTTCGCGCAGCAGCGGATAGGCCGCCGGCGCGTTACCGCAGGCCCGCCAGCCGCCTGTGTCGGGCAGCGGTAATTCAGCCGGCGGCAGCACGCCAATTTCGCCCTGTAAATGGCAATCGCCGGCAGCCACCCGGTAGCGGCCGGCATAGACTTCGCCCATCCGTGCATCGAGCAGGGCCAGCACCTCGCCGTCGCCAGCCTGCAGCGCCATCGCTTCCAGACTGGTTACCGGCAGCAGCGGTCGCCCAACGGCCACGGCCAGGCCCTGCGCCGCGCCGCAGGCAACGCGCAAGCCGGTGAAGGCCCCGGGGCCGGCACCGAAGGCGATGGCATCGAGCGCGGCGATACCGATGCCGGCTTCGCCGAGCAGTTCGCGGACCAGCGGCAGCAGGGTTTCCGAATGCGCGCGCCCGGCCGGGCAGCGGCGCTCCAGCACGGCCCCGTCACGCCAGAGGGCGCAGGATCCGAGTTCGGTCGAGGTTTCCAGGGCGAGGATCAGCATGGTCCGGCATTTTACCGGAGGCCATCAGCGATTCGCGCCCTGCTTGTCCGGTATCCGCAATACGGCGCGATCGCCACGAATTGCCGTTGGCGCGAAGCCAAAACGTTGGCGAAAACGTATTGCGAAACGCGAGGCGGATACGTAGCCGACTTCGAGCGCGATCTGGTTGATCGGCAGGCCTGTCGATTGAAGCAGTTGCAGGGCCCGTGTCATGCGGACGTCGACCAGCAGTTCGGAAAATTTGCTGCCTTCAGCGGCGAGGCGGCGGCGTAGCGTCGCTTCGCTCATGGCCATAGCTTGAGCAACCGCATCGGTATTCCAGTCCTGTCCGGGGTCATTGCCGAGCAGCCCCCACACACGGCGCATCAGCGACGGTGATGTCGCCGTCACGAAATAACCGCCGAAATGTTCGATCCAGGCCAGCAGTTCCCGCATGCGATGCTGCGCCACGGCAACCGGAACGGTGTCGCTCTCGCGGACCGCCGCGCAGGCCTGTTGGCAAGCGGTCACAAACGCCGGGTCTGGCGGGCGGATCACCAGCAAATCGCTGATGGGGGCACAGCCTGCATCTGCCGCGGGCGGGCCGTCGAACAACGAGGCGTCCCAGCCCAGCCAGAAGGCTTCATATTGCCCATTCCGACCGGGCCGGTTGGTCACATCGCAACGCTGTCCACCCGCAATGACGAATGCCTGCCCGGCGTTGAGCATGCATTCCCCGCCCGCCCAGGCGAGGTGTTTGCTACCGTTTTGAATCACAACCAAGGTCGGCTGTTCGATGAAACATTGCGCCACCCTCAATGCCTGACGCTGCACGATGCACCCCGTGTTGCCGACGCCTGGGCGGACAGTGATGGTGTTATCCATGCATGCGCCGCATCGCGCTAACGCGAGCCACGCGCCGTCAGGCTCGCGCGGTCGAGGATGGCGTTACGGATCGTGAAGCCGAGCATGGCGGGCGTGGCGTTGGGCGGCAGGTCCAGCCGTTCCACATTCAGCGCGTAGACCGTCAGGATATAGCGATGCTCTTCCCCCGCCGGCGGACAAGCGCCAATAAAGCCGGGGGTGCCGGTATCGGTGTTGATTTCGCGGGCACCGGCAGGCAATTGCGCGGCTGAAACCCCTGCGGGTAGACCGGCGGTCGTTGCCGGCAGGTTCGCCACAACCCAATGCCACCAACCCGAGCCCGTCGGCGCGTCGGGGTCGTAGAGCGTCACCACATAGCTCTTGGTGCCGGCGGGTGGGTTGGACCAGCTCAAATCGGGCGAGATGTTGCCGCCGCTACAGCCGAAGCTGTTGGCGTATTGCGCCGAAGCCAGCTTGCCGCTGGCAAAAGCTTCGCTCGCCAGTTTGAAATCCCCCGCGTTGGCGATGCCAACGCCAAGGGCGAGGAAGCAAACGCACATCGTCCGTTTCATATCGATTTTCTCCGTTCAAACCATGCGATTCGACCGAGTATGAACCGAATCCACGTGGTTTCCGGCTCGCGGGCGATCAAATTCGGTGCCGATCCGATCACATGGGCGGAGTTGTTTGCTGCATTCGCTCGCCGCGATAGCCATCGGGGCGACCGCGGTGTTCGCGCATTTCGTCGCGCAAGCGCCGCCGCTCGTCCGGGTCCATGCTGCGCCAGCGCGGTTCGCCGTCGGCGCGCGGTGAGTGCTCCTGGCGCCAGTGCTCACGCATCTGCCGGCGCATTTCGCGGCGCTCGTCCGGCGCCAGCTCACGCCCGTCGCCCCGCCCCGGCCCGCGCATCGCACCGTAACCGCCGTGGGCGACAGCCGGGGCCGCGGCACCGAACAGGGCGACCAGCAACAGGAGCAGGGAAACACGGGATTTCATGGCAACGCGCAGGGCAGGAGGAGGGAAATCATTGTCCGTCGGCACCGGACAGGCATCGGGAAGCAGATGTAAGGATATGTTTCCCTCAGTCAGACGGCAATTAGTTGTTACCATTTGCCGTGGCGTTCCGGCCGTCTCCCGTTACCCTTGGCGCATGAACGAAACCCTACAGAACCTCCTGGTCGTCGATGACGACGTCCGCCTACGTGACCTGCTGACCCGCTACCTCGGCGAACAGGGTTTCGCAGTCAAGGCCGCCGCTGACGGCAAGCAGATGGACAAACTGCGTAGCCGCGAACATTTCCACCTGAACGTCCTCGACCTGATGCTGCCCGGCGAGGACGGCCTGTCGATCTGCCGCCGCCTGCGCGGCACCGGCGACCGGACGCCGGTCATCATGTTGACGGCCAAGGGCGACGACGTCGACCGCATCGTCGGCCTGGAGATGGGCGCCGATGACTACCTGCCCAAGCCGTTCAACCCGCGCGAACTACTGGCCCGCATCCATGCCGTGTTACGTCGCCAGGACCACCGGCCACCGGGTGCTCCGGAAGACGAGGCTGAAACCATCCGTTTCGGCAACGTCGAGGTCGACCTGACCGCCCGCACCCTGCAGCGCGACGGCGAACCGCTGCCGCTGACCACCGGTGAATTCGCCGTGCTCAAGGTACTGCTGCAGCATCCGCGCCAGCCGCTGTCGCGCGATAAGCTGATGACCCTGGCCCGCGGCCGCGAGCAGGGACCGTTCGACCGCGCCATCGACGTACAGATTTCCCGCCTGCGCAAACTGATCGAGAACGATCCGGCACAGCCGCGCTATCTGCAGACCGTCTGGGGCTTCGGCTACGTCTTTATCCCGGACAGCGGTAAACGCGAGGCATGATGCCGCGCTCCCTGCTGGCGCGCACCTTCCTGCTACTAGCGCTGCTGGTCCTGCTAACCACCACCGCTTGGCTCAGCCTGTTCCGCTACCTCGAAGCCGAGCCACGCGCCCGCGACACGGCACGGCTGGCGGCCTCGACAGTCAACTTGGTGCGCGCTTCGCTGCTCGCCGCGGCCACCGACAAACGGCCGCGCCTGTTCGAGGAACTGGGATCGCGCGAAGGTATCCGCCTGCTGCCAGCCGAAGCGGACGACCGGCTGACACCCTTGCCCGACACCCGCTTCCACCGCTTGGTCCTGCGCGAACTGACGGCCAGCCTGGGGCCGCACACCCGGGTTGCTACCCGGGTCAACGACGAGCCAGGATTCTGGATCAGCTTCCGCCTCGACGAGGACGATGAGGACGAGTTCTGGTTGGTCCTGCCGCGCGAGCAGGCGGCGCATAACGTGGCCGGGCATCTGCTCAGCTGGGGGCTGCTGGCCGTGATTCTGGCGCTGCTCGTCGCCTGGCTGATCGCCTCGCGCATCAGCCACCCACTGCAGGCGATGGCCGCCGCCGCCGCCGCCGTCGGCCGTGGCCAGATGCCGGAACCGCTAGCGGCAAGCGGCGCCGAGGAATTGCGCCGCCTGGCCGGTGCTTTCAACGCCATGGCCAGCAGCCTGGAACGTCACGAGAAAGACCGCTCGGAAGTGCTGGCCGGCATCTCGCACGACCTGCGCACGCCGCTGACCCGCCTGCGTCTCGAAGCCGAGATGAGCATCGGCGACGACAACGCGCGTCACGGCGTCATCGCCGATATCGAGGAAATGGAGGCAGTGATCTCGCAGTTCATGGATTACGCCCGCGACGAATCCGGCGAGACGCCAATACCTACCGACCTGGCGGCGCTGCTGCGCGACGTCGCCGAACGCAAGCGCGCCGCCGGCTACCGGGTACACCTGGCCCCGGCCGATCTGCCGGAACTCGAATTGCGGCCGAAAGCGCTGGTCCGTGCCGTCACCAATCTGATCGACAACGCCATCAAGTACGGTGGTGGCGAGGTCTGGCTGCAAGCGGCGGCCAGCACCGATGCCGTTAGCATCGACGTCATCGACCACGGCCCGGGCATTCCGCCCGCCGAAGCCGAGCGTCTGAAACGCCCCTTCACCCGCCGCGAAACGGCACGCAGCGGCCCCGGCGGCACTGGCCTCGGGCTGGCCATCGTCGACCGCATCGCCCGCCTGCACGGCGGCCACCTCGATTTACTGCCCCATCCCGACGGCGGCCTGATCGCCCGCCTAATCCTGCCGCTCGGGCCGAGGCTGTATAAACTGCGTTAGGCTAATCACACAATCCTTGTTAAGCCCTCGTAGTTTTCGGAAATTCATATGACATATCAAAAATCCATAGTTGCGTTTCTTGATATTCTTGGCACCAAAGACAATCAAAGCTTTGAATCCAAGCATAAGGTGCATAGAGTATTTCATGAGTCCATGAAAGAATTCCAAGCGAGAGATAGGCTTGAAGCCGATTACTATCGCAAAGCATTTAGCTTTTCTGACTGCGCTTATATATTTCATGGTTTCCGTGAAGGAGTTGATGATAGTCATCATGCAGAGAATTTGTTAATTCAAGCCGCTCTATTCAATACAACATTAACCACCATTCGATTGCTTAACGAAGGCTATCTAATTAGAGGTGGAATAGCATATGGTGACGCTTACCACGATGATCTAAGTTTTTTTGGGCCAGCCGTTGAGGATGCCTATATTCTTGAATCAAAAAAAGCGGTAACTCCTCGTATTCTCATTTCCGAATCCCTCGGCGAACGAGCCAAGATATTCTCCGACAACGCACATCAGAAGGAACTCTCAGAGAAAAATCCAAATTTCAAACTTCTACCAAAACGCTCCTATATCCCTGAACTTATACAAAAAAACGGTGCCGCATACTATTTGAATCCGTTTTATATTATCGAAATGGAATGTCAATTGAAAATTGGCCAATATAATTTCTCTCACGATGAACTTACAAAATCCGTCATTGCAAACATTGAAGCACAAATTCATCATTATCCTTGGGAGAGTCCAGTTCGGCCAAAGCTCGAATGGATGCGAGAATACGCGATCAACTCCAAATGTAGCTTGGAGCAACCAAATAGCAGTTTTGCGTTTTCTCGGTAATTGCCCAGCCAATGTTTAGGCTCGTGGCTGTGTACGTAGTTCGCGCCGTACCTAACATTAGGCTCAAGGCGGACGGCTTCGCCGCCGCTTAGCCTGGGCGTTAGGCAACGTCGCCATGTCTTCACCAAATCAAATTCCAGTGAGTTCGAACAGCGTTACTAGCCTCAGTAGTCCATTCTCGTTCTCGGTTACCGTACAGCGTTTGCTCGCTACGCTCTCCGAGCATGGCATCAAGGTCTTCGCCACCTGGGACCAACAGGCCGAAGCGCGCGCGGTGGGTTTGGCCATGCCGCCCACCACACTGATCGTCTTCGGTAACCCTAAAGCGGGCACGCCGCTCATGTTGGCGCAACCGTTGTCTGCGCTCGACCTGCCTCTCAAAGTACTGATCGTTGAATCTTCTGCCGGCCAGGTGTCTGTTAGCTTCAATACGCCCCAGTACATTATCCAGCGTCACATGCTTCCGGAATCGTTGTCCGCCAACCTTGCGCCAGCGTTTGGGCTTATCGAGCGCGCGTTGCTGCCGTAACCAACGTTGCCTAACTTTCGCTCAACCCGGACGGCTTCGCCGCCGGTTAGCTTGGGCCTTCAACCAGCACGATAAGGAGTCATTCGGTATGGCTATACCGTTCGCCCGATACATCGCTACATCCGCCAAGGATGAATGACCCAGGATGGGCGGCAGAAGCGGGTGACAGCTTTTTGGCCGGGGAGCGGTGATCGTGTTGGGTTCGTTGGTCTGTTCGGCCAGCTTGGTCTGGCCCGGCCTGTAGCCCAGATCAATGATCCAGCAATGCGGCTGGCAACTCAGGCAGTGGCCCGAGGACCGCTGCCCGAGCTGCGGCGGTACGTTTCTTCTTCATCGGCATATCCACGGTATTTACCTCTCATGGTATGCCTCGCACACAAAATTCCGAATAGGCTCCCGGGGACCAAATTGCAGCCCCCGGAAGTCATGGGCAAAGCTCGCTTGGTAAATCAAGTCGGGGAAGAATCAGACACCGCCGCCTCAACATCGGCCAGTGCCGCGCGCAGTGCCGCCTCCTTGGTATGGTCGAACGAGGTCTTCATCACCGTGCCCCCCTCACCTTGGAGCCTCTCCAGCACCTTGTCTGTCGTCAGCTTGCGGATCAGCAGAAATAGCGCCGCTGAGCCCGGTTGAATGCTGGCCGCAGTTTCCTTCATCCACTCGTCATTGATGCCAACGTCCGCCAAAGCACCGCCTATGGCGCCGGAAGCTGCACCCACGGCGGCGCCGACAAGCGGCATCAGGAAGATCAGGCCGATCAATGCCCCCCAGAAGGTCCCTGAAACCGCGCCAGCAGCGGTGGTATTGATGAGCTGGTTCAGCTTGATAGTGCCTTTGTCATCCTTCACGGCGATCACCGCATCACCAAGTTCGAGCAGATACTCCTTCTGCATTGACAGCAGCTTCTGGCGAACTTCTTCCGCCTTCGCTTCGGAGGGAAACGCAATCACAACGAGGTCACTCATTTGCAGCTCTCCTGTAAAGGGTGGATTCCGACGATCGCGCGCGGCGGGTATTCCAATCCGATGCTGCATGGTGCTTCGATTTGATCGCGCGCAGGTGAAGCACCGGCCACAAATAGCATTCTCATTAGTTCTTGGTCAAGCCTCTGCTCAGCCCAAGCAATCGGATTCAGGCCGAGAGCGGGAACTCGGCCAGCGGGCTGTAGATTGAACCAGCCGCTGACGGGCGCGAAGCGACCAGCACGAAGCGCGAGCACGACCATTCCGGCAGGCTGGTACAGGGAAAGTCGCCGACCTCGGCGATCGAGGTCGCCGCCGGCAGCTTGCGCGCCAGGGTCAGATGCGGCGCGAAGGTACGCTGACGTTCGGGCAGCGGCTGGCCGGCTGCGGCCAGGGCGGCGACCAACTCGCCGGCCAGCGCCTGGAGGCCGGGTACCGGGGCACAGCCCGCCCACAGCAGGCGGTTGTGGCGCCAGAAGCCGAGCCGGTCGATCTGTAAATGGAAAGGCGCGGCGACAACTTGGCGGCCGGCGGCGAGCAGTGCCGGTATGGCCTCGCCGGGCACTTCGCCGAGAAAAGCCAGGGTCAGGTGCAGAGATTCGCGGCGGCTGACTTGGCCGCCGAAGCGTCGGGCCGCGGCGGCGGCGATGTCGGCGAGACCGGCCGCCAGTTCGGCCGACGGCCACAGGGCGAAGAACAGCCGCCGCGTGGCGGCCGCGCCATCGCTCTCAAGCACAGCGCTCGACCAGCACCACCGCTTGCGCCTCGATGGCTTCCTCGCGGCCCAGGTAGCCGAGCTTCTCGTTGGTCTTGCCCTTGATGTTGACGCAATCCTCGGCGATGCCGAGGTCGGCGGCGACATTGGCCACCATCGCCGCCGCGTGCGGCGCCAGTTTCGGCTTCTGCGCGATCAGCGTGGCATCGACGTTGACCGGCTGCCAGCCGCGCTCGGCCAGCAAGGCGACGGCGGCACGCAACAGCACACGGCTGTCGGCGCCGGCATAGCGCGGGTCGGTGTCGGGGAAATGCCGGCCGATGTCGCCCAAAGCCACGGCGCCGAGCAGTGCGTCGGTGATCGCGTGCAGCAGCGCATCGGCGTCGGAGTGGCCGAGCAGCCCGGTCGGATGCGGAATCTCGACACCACCGAGAATCAACTTGCGGCCTTCGACCAGCTTGTGCACATCGTAGCCCTGCCCCACCCGGATCGTGAGTCTCTTCGGGCTGAAGGCCGGGGTTTGCGCTTGCACCGTAATCATTTGCGTGCCCTCAGGATCATTGCGGCCAGCGCCAAGTCGGCTGGCCAGGTGACTTTCAGATTGGTGGCATCGCCGCGCACCAGTTTCGGCGCCAAGCCCATGGCCTCGACGGCACCAGCTTCGTCGGTAACGGCGCAGCCGTTCGCCAGCGCCGCGCGCAGCAAGCCGTGGCGGAACATCTGCGGCGTCTGCGCCTGCCACAAGCCGTCGCGCGGCTCGGTAGCGGCCACCCGCTGCGCCGCGTCGGCACGCTTCACGGTATCGGCCACCGGCACGGCCAGAATGCCACCGACCGGGTCGTCGGCCAGTTCCGCAAACAGCCTCGTCAGCATGGCCTGGTCGAGGCAGGGCCGGGCGGCGTCGTGTACCAGAATCCAGTCATCGTCGGCAGCGACCATGACCGCCGCGCCGAGGCCATTGCCGACGCTCTCGGCCCGCGTGGTGCCGCCGCAGGCCACGGTTTCCAGCTTGGCGCCGAGTTCCGACCAGTCGTAACGGTGCCACCACGGGTCGTCCGGTGCCAGCACCACCCATACCCGCTCGATGTCGGGACAGGCGACCAGCGCGGCGAGGGTATGGAAGATCAGCGGCCGACCGAGCAGGTCGAGGTATTGTTTCGGCTTTTCCGCGCCGAAGCGCGAACCGCTGCCGGCGGCGGGGACGATTGCGAAATGGCGTGGCATCGCTTAATTTTAACGAAGAACGAATAGACGAGAGGAAAGCATGCGTTTCGTCGCCCCCGAATTAGCCGGTCGAAGCCTTTGCGGCGACGCTCGGTATCGGTTTGCTGCCGGTCTGACACGATGAATTCCGTTTCCGCCCGCCCGCCAGCCGTTGCCGGCATGTTCTACCCGGCCGCCGCGAGCACACTGCGCGCTTCTGTCGACGCCCTGTTGGCCGCCGCACCGGCCCTGCCGATGGCACAGCCGAAGGCAATCATCGTGCCGCATGCCGGCTACATTTATTCCGGCCCTACCGCCGCCCGCGCCTATGCCGCGCTGGCACCGTGGCGGCAGCACATCCGCCGTATCGTGCTGCTCGGCCCGACCCACCGCGTCGCCGTCCGTGGCTTGGCCTTGCCCACCGTCCAGGCTTTCGCCACACCGCTCGGCGACATCCGCCTCGACGGCCCGGCCATGGCAGCGCTCGATGAACTACCGCAAGTCAGCCGCAATGATGCGGTACACGCGCTGGAACATTCGCTGGAAGTGCAACTGCCCTTCCTGCAGCGCTGTTTCGACGATTTCACGCTGGTCCCGCTGGCGGTCGGCGACGCCGAGCCGGAGGAAGTGGCCGAGGCGCTCGAACGGCTGTGGGGCGGCGACGAGACGCTGCTGGTGATCAGCTCCGACCTGTCGCACTACCTGCCCTACGCCACCGCGCAGCAGGTCGACGGTGACACCTGCCGCCACATTCTGGACTTCGATGCCCGCGTCCACCCACGACAAGCCTGCGGCGCCTACCCGATCAACGGCCTGCTGCTGGCCGCCCACCGCCACGGGCTGCAAGCCCGGTTGCTCGCCTGCTGCAATTCCGGCGACACGGCCGGCGACCGCGAGCGCGTCGTCGGTTACGCGGCCTTCGCCTTCGCTTCGTCCGATCATGGATGAATTGGGCACTGACCTCCTGCGGCTGGCCCGCAACGCCATCGGCGAAAGCTTCGGCGTGGCTCCGCAGCCGGTGGCCGAGCGGCCCGAGTGGCGCCAGCCGGGGGCCAGCTTCGTCACCCTGACTCGGCGTGGCGAATTGCGCGGCTGCATCGGCAGCCTCGAAGCTTGGCGCCTACTGGCCGAGGACGTGGCCGCCAATGCCCGTGCCGCCGCCTTCCGCGACCCGCGCTTCGCACCGCTGACAGCCGGCGAGCTGGCCGGTATCCGCATCGAGGTCTCGTTGCTGACACCAGCCCAGCTGCTGCCCTGGCACGACGAGGCCGATGCTCTGGCGCAACTGCAACCGCATATCGACGGCGTCATCCTCAGCGCCGGCCGCCATCGCGCCACCTTCCTGCCACAGGTCTGGGAACAGTTGCCCGACCCCGCCGCCTTCCTCGCCCATCTCAAATGCAAGGCCGGTCTGGCCGCCGATTACTGGGGTTCCGATCTGCGCCTGGAGCGCTACACGGTGGAGAAATGGCGGGAAGACAGGCCATGAACCACCCCGATTCGGACTATCCTGGCCGTTGGTGGCACGCCCTCGGCGACGGTCGCATCCAATGCGATCTCTGCCCGCGCGACTGCCAGTTGCACGAGGGTCAGCGCGGCGCCTGCTTCGTCCGCCGAATGGTCGACGGCGCGATGCGGTTGACCACGTATGGCCGCTCTTCCGGCTTCTGCGTCGATCCGATCGAGAAAAAACCGCTCAACCATTTCTATCCGGGCAGCAGCATCCTTTCCTTCGGCACCGCCGGCTGCAACCTCGCCTGCCGCTTCTGCCAGAACTGGGACATTTCCAAGGCCAAGGACATGGATCGCCTGATGGACAGCGCCAGCCCGCGGGCCATCGCCGCCGCCGCCCGGCATCACGGGGCCGACGCCGTGGCCTATACCTACAACGATCCGGTGGTGTTCGCCGAGTACGCCATCGACACCGCCCAAGCCTGCCGCGCCGTGGGTGTGCGCAATGTCGCCGTGACCGCCGCCTATATCCACCGCGAGCCGGCGCGCGAATTCTTCGCCACGATGGACGCAGCCAACGTCGACCTGAAGGCTTTCACCGAGGATTTCTACAAGAAGCTGTGCGGCGGCAAACTGGCGCCTGTACTCGACACGCTGGCCTGGATTCGGCATGAAACCGACTGCTGGCTGGAGATCACCACGCTGCTGTTGCCCGGTCACAACGACAGCCCGGAGGAAATCGCCGAACTGGCCACCTGGATAGTCCGCGAACTGGGACCGGAGGTGCCGCTGCACTTCACCGCCTTCCACCCCGACTGGAAAATGACCGACCTGCCGCCGACGCCACCAGCCACGTTGCGCCAAGCCCGGCGCATCGCCCTCGATGCCGGCCTGTGCCATGTCTACACCGGCAACGTGCGCGACAGCGAGGGTGGTACCACCTATTGCCCGCGTTGCCGGGCGGCGCTAATCGCCCGCGACGGCTACGATATCCGGCATTACGAGTTGACCGCCGACGGCCGCTGCCGGCATTGCCAGACGCCGCTAGCCGGCCGCTTCGGCCAACAACTCGGGCATGATGGCCAAGCCTTCGGTGCCCGCCGCATTCCCATTCGCCTCGCCATATGAACCGTCATTTCACCCTGAGCACGCCGCAAGGCCCCCTGCACGGCTATCTCGAACGGCCGGAACAGCCGCGCGGACTGATGCTGATCGCCCACATCGAACGCACCGACCGCGGCGATCTGATCGCTACCGGCCTCGTCGCCCAAGGCTACGCGACCCTGAACATGGAATTGCTGACTGCCAGGGAACGGCAATTCGCCGATACGGCGCAAAACGTCCCGCGCCTGAGCCAGCGCCTGCTCGATCTCCTCGATCTGCTGCGCGACGACGGCGATACCGAGGATTTGCCGCTGGCCCTGTTCGCCGCCGGCGACGTCACACCGGCGGCCATCCGCGTCGCCGCCCAGCGCGACATGCAGGTACGCGTGCTGGCCTGCCACGGCGGCCTGATCGACCGCGCCGGCCGGCAAGCGCTGGAGCTGATGAACGCGCCGCTGCTGATGCTGTTCGATGCCGACGATGACCTCAACCAGGCCGCTTTCCGCCGCGCCCGTTCTCATCTGCATGGCCCCTACAGCGAGTTGGTGCTGGCGGCGGACGAGGATGCGGAACCATACATCGGCGCCTGGCTGGCCCGCCATTTGCCCGCCGTGGCCGATGGCAACGGAAGCGCGGAACTTGGACTACGCGACTAACCCGGCAGCGGTAGTGCCCGATCACCAGGCGCCCCGGCTATAATGCGACCCGCATGTTCCGCAAATTTCGCATTCTCCTGTTGCTGCTCGTTCTCGCCACCGTCGCTCTCGGCGCCTGGCGTGCCAGCAGCCGCCTGACGGCCTGGGAACATACCGTCCACGTCGCCCTCTACCCGATCGCCGCCGACGATTCGCCGGCCACCGCCCGCTACATCGCTCAACTCGACGCCGACAGCTTTGCCGAAATCGGCCAGTGGCTCGAAGGCGAAATCCGTGGCTACGGCAAGACGGTGTTGCAGCCGCTCGTGATCCGCGTCGCGCCGCCGCTCTCGGCCGTCCCGCCTCTGCCGCCGGCACGGCCGAGCGCCCTCGACGCCATCCTGTGGAGCCTCAAGCTGCGCTGGTGGGCCGCCAGCCACGACAACATCGCCGGCCCCAAGCCGCAGGTGCGCCTGTTCGTGCTCTATCACGATCCCGAACGGCTGGCGGCGCTGCCCCATTCCACCGGCCTCAGCAAGGGCCAACTCGGACTGATCCACGCCTTCGCCAGCCGTCCGCAGCAGCGCCAGAACGCCGTCGTCATCGCTCACGAACTGCTGCACGTCTTCGGCGCCAGCGACAAATACGACCTGGCTACCGGCCAGCCGATCCACCCGCAGGGCTACGCCGAACCCGAGCGTTCGCCGCTGCTGCCGCAGGAATGGGCCGAGATCATGGGTGGCCGGATTCCGCTCACCGCTGACCGCAGCGACATCCCACCCGGTCTGGCGGCCACCGTGATCGGGCCGCAGACAGCCCACGAAATCGGCTTGGTGGATCACTGACGATCGCCGGCGATGCGCTAGCCGGTGTTCAACAGCCGTGGCGGGTTTCGCCGCTTCCGGAAACGCGTCGACAGCATCGGCCCGATGGGGGATGCGCGCCATACGCCACTACAAACAAGTTAGAGCAGTTTTGATTCAAGTGCGTTGAAGTGCGGACATACGTTTCCGCGCCCACGCACTTTGCACCCCTCGCCCGCTTGCGGGAGAGGGGCTGGGGGAGAGAGTCGGGCGCCCGAGTTTGGCGGTGGTAGCAACGGATACGCCGCTAGCCCTCTCCCGGCCTTCGGCCATCCTCTCCCGCAAGTGGGCAAGGGGAAAAATGTAAGCACTTAAACAGAAACCGCTCTAGCCACCGTCTACCGGTCTGATCAAAGCCCCATGTTTTCCTACTTTTTCAAAATTTAGCCGACATCAAAGCCCCTCCCCGGCGCGCAAAAATAACATCGCCCGGCCAAACAAATTTCCGAAAGGGGGAAAACGATGAGCGGCGCGTTCACCAAGTCGATGGCGCGGAACATTTTCTACGGGGGGACGGTGTTCTTCTTCCTGTTGTTCCTGGCGTTGTCATTCGATACCC
>JAISPT010000078.1 GCA_031274715.1 Azonexus sp.
CCCCTCGCCCGCTGGGCGGGAGAGGGGAGGCACATCCCTCCTCTCTCCCACATGTGGGAGAGAGGCCGGGAGAGAGGGCACGGGGGAGGAAGAAACATCTGCTTCGTCCCGGTCTGCGCATTGCCCAAGCCTTTCGCAACAATCTCTCAAACGCGGCGCCAGCAAGGCCCCGAAGCGTTGCGTCGCGGCCTCGTCGGGCAGGTGATGAATGGTGGCAACAGCGGCGGTAACATCGGGGCTATGCACGATCAGGACTCCACGGTGGATTACGCGGCGCTGCGCGAGGAAATCCGCACCGCCGGCAGAAAACTCGGCTTTGCCGCCATCGGCGTCGCCCGCGCCGAGCCGGGGCCGGCCGTCGACCGGCTGCACGCCTGGCTGGCCGAGGGCTGCCACGGCGAGATGGATTATATGGCCCGCCATGCCGAACTGCGCGCCCAGCCGCAGCAGTTGCACCCGGGCACGCTGACGGTAATCTCGGCGGCACTCGACTATCTGCCGCCCGAGCGGAGCGCGCCCGACCCCGCGCAGGCGGCGATTTCGCGCTACGCCCAAGGCCGCGACTACCACAAGGTAGTGCGTGGCCGCTTGCAGAAGCTGGCCAACGCCATCACTGTCCTCGCCGGTCCTTTCGGCTACCGCGTTTTTTCCGACTCGGCACCGGTCATGGAAGTCGAATTCGCTAGCCAGGCCGGCCTCGGCTGGCGCGGCAAGCACACGCTGCTACTATCAAAGCAGGGCTCCTGGCGCTTTCTCGGCGAAATCTACAGCGACCTGCCGCTACCGCCCGATGTACCGGTCGCCGAGCACTGCGGCCGTTGCAGCGCCTGCCTGACGGCCTGTCCGACCGGCGCCATCGTCGCTCCCTACCGGGTCGATGCGCGGCGCTGCATCAGCTACCTGACTATCGAGCTGGCCGGCGCGATTCCCGAAGCACTGCGACCGCTACTCGGCAACCGCATTTACGGGTGCGATGACTGCCAGTCGTGCTGCCCGTGGAACCGCTTCGCCGTGCTCGGCGACCCCGCGTTCGCGCCGCGCCACGGCCTTGATGCAGCGCGGTTGACGGAACTGTTCGCGTGGACCGGGGAACAGTTCGAGCAACGCCTGGCGGGCAACCCGATCCGCCGCATCGGCCATGAACACTGGCTGCGCAACATCGCCGTTGCGCTAGGCAACGGGCCGGCCACCGCCGTGACGGTGGCCGCGCTGCAATCCCGTGCCGCTCACCCGTCGGCGCTGGTCCGCGAACATGTTTCCTGGGCTCTGCGGCGGCTCGCCCGCTAGACGGCTGACAACACCGATTCCGGTCGTATACAGTAGGGAAAATCCCTTTTTGCATAATCGGAACCTTTTCCATGTCTGACACCATCTTGCTCATCATTGATCTCGCCGGCTGTCAGCGCCTGTTCGACATCTTCGGCGAAGACGCGATGAACCGCGCCCTGGACGATCTCGGTCGGGCCTGCCCGGCGCTGATCGGGCATCTGCTCGCCCAGCATGAGATCATCAAGCAAGAACATGATGATCGTCGTGGCCACTGGAGCGCCCGCTTCCGCATCGGTAACGACGAGCTGCGCGACAAGGAAGAAATCCTGACCAGCCTGCGCGATGCCGGCCAGCAATTGCTGCGCGAAACCCTGGCCAGCATCTTCGGCAACAGTACCGGCAGTCGAATCTGCGCCAGACTCGCCTTGCTGCCCGAGGAGAACAATCCAACCGACCCGCGTTTCGTCACGGAAACCACCGACAGCAGCGATGCCGGGAATATCCGGGAAATCAAAAACATCCTTCACGCTGGCTCGCTACGCACCGTCGTCCAGCCCATCGTCCGCCTGAGCGATCGGCGGCTGGTCGGTTACGAGACTTTGTCGCGCGGTCCGCGCAACTCTCCGCTGGAACATCCCGATCGGCTGTTCACCGCCGCCGCCGGCGCCGGCCTCTCCCTGGAGGCCGAATTGACCTGCGCCCGACTCGCCCTCGAATGCACGCAAAAACGGGTACCGGCCGGCCAATTCGTCAGCATCAACCTCGGGCCGGCGGCACTCGCCCGGGCGGTCGACTCCCTGCCACTGGCAGGACGCGACGATGTCATCATCGAAATCACCGAACATCTGCCGCTCGACGCGGCCGAGGAACTGCGCGACGCGGTCGCCCACCTGCGCAAACTCGGCCTACGCATCGCGCTCGATGACACAGGCTGCGGCTTCGCCGATCTGGAAACGGTACGGGTCCTGCAACCGGACATCGTCAAATTGTGCATTACGATCATCCGCAACGCCGCATTGGGCGACCCCTTCATCAAGGCCATCCGCAGGACAGTGGCCCAATTGCACGAACAGAACATCCAGGTATTGGCCGAAGGGGTGGAGACCGAAGCACAGCATCAGGCGCTGGTGGGGTGCGGCATTGAACTGGCCCAAGGCTGGCTCTACGACCGGCCACAGGAACTCGACATCGCCTTCGGTCCGCAGGCTGGCTGACCGCCTCCTCGCATTAACGCTGCGCGGGACCACCACAGGGTAAAAGCCGGCGACGCCGCAGCACTCGGCGTCGCACGGGGTTCAGGCCGTCGCTTCCTGCTCCAGCCAGGCCTTGGCCTCCTCGATGTCGTCGAAGACGGTGACATCGGCGTTGACGAAGGTCTGTGAAATCCAGGCACTCCAGGTCACCCACTGGCTATCCGTGACCACCGCCACGCGGTTGAAATCATTGGCATGGGCGCGCGAAAACTTGAGTTCCTCCCAGGCCACGTCAAGCGTCGCTCCCTGCATCTGCGTCAGGTCGAAATAGAGATCAATCGGTCCCTCGAAACGCACCTTGTAATTGACGACCTCCTCAAATTCCTTGTAATCGGACAGCGTGAACTCGCCGAATACGGAAACGCTAACTCGGCTGGCTTGATGGTCGACGACGATCATGATGGGACTCCGTTGTTGTTTGGTTCAGTGTAACGCCAATCCAGGGAAGCTCTGAATAATTCCCCGCGAGTTGGCGCACCCGGATTGGGAATGGGATGAGAGGCGCAAAGCGCAGCAATACCGGGCGGTATTGCGAGTATTTGCAACGAAGCAGACCGCCCCAAGCCGGGATGCGACGACCGCGAGGGGATTGTTCAGAGCTTCCCTAATCCTGTTCCAGCGGGTTGGCACGGGAAAAATGCGTGGCCGCGATGCCGGAGAGCACAATCAGCCCGATGCCCATCCATGCCGAGACGCCTAGCGTCTCTCCCCAGAGCAACATGCCGAACAGGCTGGAGAACACCACCGTGCTGTAGGCCAGCGCCGCCGCCGCCATGGTTTTGCCGCGGGCGTAGGCACGGGTCATCGCCAGTTGCGCCAGCGTGGCGAAAATGCCGACGCCGAGCAGCAAACCACCGCTCCGGGCATCAATCGGGTGCCAATCGAAAAACGGTAGCCAGGCGACGGAAGCCACGGTAGCCACCAGCGAAAAATAGAATACCGTCCGCGTTTCCGCCTCGCCGCGCGCACCCAGTTCGCGCAAGCTGAAGTAGGCCATGCCAGCCATTACACCTGAGGCCAGCCCGACCAGACCGCCAAACAGTTGATCGGCATGGAAGCTGGGCCGCAGCAGCAGCACGACACCAACCAGGCCGATGACCACCGCGCCAAGAATGCTGCGTTGGAGACGCCAGCCGGACAGCGCCAGGTAGAGGGCGAGGAAGATTGCCGAGGTGTAATTGAGCGTCACCGCGGTCGCCAGTGGCAGCAAGCTGATGGCATAGAAGTAGGAGAACAGCGAGGCAAAGCCGACCGTTCCGCGCGTGATCTGCCAGCGCCAGTGCGGTGTGCGCAGCGACACGCCACGCAGACGAACCAAGGCGAAACTCAGGACCAACGCAATCAGACTGCGCCAGAAGGAAATTTCGACTGCCGAGTGGGTCGCCGCCGCGAGCTTGACGCAGACGCCCATGCAGGCGAACAGCAGGCTGGCAACGAGCATCCACAGGGATTGCATGGGAAGACTCCAGAAAGAAAAGCGTTTGCCGGCAAGGCCAGGGATGACAGCGATCGAACTCTGCAAGTACCATGAAAAAAGCGCCGGCTGCGACCCCGGCGCCTAGTCTGATGACTGTCGCTCAGCGGCTTTCGATGGCCTGCTGCATGATCCGCCGGTAAAACTCGTGGAAGTGCTGCATGCCATCCTCCATCGGGCTCTGGTACGGACCGACCTCGTTCCGCCCCTCGGCCAGCAGAGCCAGCCGGCCGCGATCCATGCGCTCGCCGATGTCGTCGTCCTCGATAGCCGTTTCCATGTAGGCGGCGCGCTCGGCCTCGATGAATTCGCGCTCGAAATCGACGATTTCCTCGGGGTAGTAAAACTCGACGACGTTCATGGTCTTATGCACACCCATCGGCACCAGTGTCGATACCACCAGCACGTGCGGATACCATTCGACCATGATATTCGGGTAATAGGTCAGCCACACCGCGCCCTGCGGCGGCGTCTCGCCACGGTCACCGTAGTATTCACGGACCACTTTCTGCCAGCGCTCGTAGACCGCCGAGCCTGACTTCAACAGCGAGGTGATACCGACCTTCTGCACCGAATACCACTCGCCGAACTGCCAGGCCAGGTCGTCGCAGGTGACGAAATTACCAAGGCCCGGGTGATAGGGCGCGACGTGGTAGTCCTCCAGGTAGACCTCGATGAAGGTCTTCCAGTTGTAATGGCACTCGTGCATCTCGACGTGGTCGAGCTTGTAGCCGGTGAAGTCGAAATCGCGAGCGGTCAGCATACCGGCGAGATCAGCGTTGGCCGAACGCGGCCCCTTGAACAGCAGGCCGTTCCAGTTTTCCAGCCGGGCCTTGTCGAGATTCAGGCAGGGATTCTGCGGGAAATGCGGCACGCCGATCAACTCGCCGCCCTGATCGTAAGTCCAGCGGTGGATCGGGCAAACTACCGGGCCGTTCAGCTTGCCGCTGCCCTGCAGCATGATCGCCTGGCGGTGACGGCAGACGTTGGACATCTGCCAGATGCCGGCGTTGGGACCGACCTCGCCGCCGTTGAGCAGCATCTGGCCGTGATCCTTCCATTCCAACGAACGGTAATCTCCCGCTTCCGGCACCATCAGCCGATGTCCGACGTAGCCGGGACCGGCATCGAAGATCAACTGCTTCTCCAATGCATAAATCCCTTCATCGAAGTACCAGTCCACCGGCAGTTGCGAAACTGCGGGCACCAACCGGGACAACGTCGCCATATCGGACATGCCAAGTCTCCAGCCTGTTGAAAATATTGATTCTACCCCGAGACAGGATTTGACCGAGCAACCCGTGATGGAGTATTTTTGCGTGTTTTCCTGACTTCGGACACCATGGATCAGACCCCGATCGCCGACCTGAAATTCGAAACGGCACTGGCCGAATTGGAGGCCATCGTCGCCAGTATGGAGGGCGGTCAGTTCGAACTCGAAGCTTCGATCGCCGCCTATCGCCGCGGCATGGAGCTGATGAAGTATTGCCAGGCCCAACTGGCCGATGCCGAGAACCAGATTCGCATCATTGAAAACGGCGAACTCCGGGAAGTCGACCGCACGACACTGGAGGGCCAATGAGCGTCGCACCGTTCGCCGAATGGATGGGCAGCGTTCAGGCCCGCGTCGAAGCCGCGCTGTCCCGCTGCCTGCCGGGTGCCGACGGTATCCCACAACGCCTGCACGAAGCCATGCGCTACGCCGCGCTCGGCGGCGGCAAGCGCGTCCGCCCACTGCTCGCCTTCGCCGCTGGCGAACTAAGCGGTGCGGCGCCGGAAAAACTCGACCTCGTCGCCAGTGCCGTCGAGTTGATCCACGCCTATTCGCTGGTCCACGACGACCTGCCGTGCATGGACGATGACGTGCTGCGTCGTGGCCGCCCGACCTGCCATGTCGAATACGGCGAAGCAACCGCCCTGCTGGTCGGCGACAGCCTGCAGACCCGGGCCTTCGAACTGCTGGCCGGCGCCGACCTCGGCGAACCGGCACGGCAGCTCGAGATGATCACCCTGCTCGCTCACGCCAGCGGCTCGCGTGGCATGGCCGGCGGCCAGGCGATCGACCTCGCCGCGGTCGGCAAACCACTGGAGCAACCTGAACTCGAACTGATGCATGCGCTGAAGACCGGCGCCCTGATCCGCGCCGCCGTGCTACTTGGCGCCCTGGCCGGCGCGCCGCTGACCAGCCAACAACGTGCACAACTGGATCGCTTCGCCAAACGCGTCGGCTTGCTCTTCCAGGTCGTCGACGACATTCTCGACTGCACCGCCAATACGGCCACGCTGGGCAAAACAGCCGGCAAGGACGAAGCCGCCGCCAAGCCGACCTACGTCACGCTGCTCGGCCTCGACGCCGCCCGCGTCTATGCTGAGGAACTGCGTACCGAGGCCCTGGCGGCACTGGCCGTGTTCGGCGAGCGGGCGGCGCGCCTGACCCAACTGGCCGACTTCATCTGCCACCGGCAATTCTGATAATGACCGCCGTACCCTCCTACGCCCTGCTCGAAACCATTAACAGTCCGGCCGACCTGCGCCGCCTGGAACGCAAGCAACTGACGCAACTGGCCGACGAACTGCGCGCCTTCCTGATCGAATCGGTGGCGCAGACCGGTGGCCATCTGTCGTCCAATCTCGGCACCGTCGAACTGACCATCGCCCTGCACACCGTCTACGACACGCCGCACGACCGCCTGGTCTGGGATGTCGGCCACCAGTGCTATCCGCACAAGATCCTGACCGGCCGACGCAACGACATGAACCAGCTGCGCATGCGTCACGGCGTCGCCGGCTTTCCCAAGCGCGGCGAGAGCCCCTACGACACCTTTGGCGTCGGCCACTCGTCGACCTCGATCTCGGCCGCCCTGGGCATGGCGCTGGCCGCCCGGCACAAAGGCGAGGAACGCAAGGTGGCGGCCGTCATCGGCGACGGCGCGATGTCGGCCGGCATGGCCTTCGAGGCACTGAACAACGCCGGCGTCGCCGACACCGACATGCTGGTCATCCTCAACGATAACGAGATGTCGATCTCGCCGCCGGTCGGCGCGTTGAATAAAATCCTGACCCGCCTGATGTCGGGCAAGACTTACAACGCCGCCCGCGAGGCTGGACGCCACATGCTCGGCTTCGCGCCACCGCTGCTCGAACTGGCCCGCCGCGCCGAGGAACACGTCAAGGGCATGATCGCCCCCGGCACGCTGTT
>JAISPT010000077.1 GCA_031274715.1 Azonexus sp.
TTAATCCCAAGCTCTTTAAAACGGCTTTCCATCAGGTCTTTTCTAGGCCAAGTGTGAACAGAGCGTACTTCCATCACCACCTTCCGCCCCGGCAAGATATGCACAACGCCGTAATGCGCTAGATCGGGCCACCATTTTTCTATGGTGGCGGTGGTTTTGTAATCTCCACCTGATGATTGAATCATCACGTCCACTTGCTTTGCGCCAACAGGCAAGTCAAAGCAACACATCCCGCTTCCACCGGAAACGCCACCATTTTCTGTCTTGGCAATTACAGAGCCTGCAATTTTTCCATTGATCGCTACCGACGCGATACTGTCCTGGCTATAGTTATAAACAATTCCAGTCAGACTGACAGTTTCTGGCTCTCTGGCTGAGCAGGCAGTTATCCCAATCAGTATAGCGATCAATAAAGCCAAGCCCTTGAATTCCATCTTCATGGTGATTGCCTTCCATCGCTTGAGTTAACTGACATTCTCTAGCTGTTGCATTTGTTCAGGCACTCTACAGAAATTCGGCTCCAGTCGTCCTTCTCATCTTCGTGTCCATCAAGCCCCTGGGCCTGTACCAATCCAACAACATTACCAAGTTTCACGCCAGAAAATGTCTTTCTGATGGAATTGCGAATGGCCTCGCCTTCGTGCCATCTCTTCGATAGTTGAAGCGCCTGTTCAATGGTCGGGCGGCCGTAGCCGCAAGCTTTCATTTCTTCAATGTCTGCTGGCGACGGATACTCATGGCATACGCGGCCCACTCATCGGCCTACTCCTCCTCATCATGCAGCTGGAACTTGCTCGCCATCTGTTGCTGCACGTTGGGTGGCACGGCGGCGTAGCGAGCGAGTTCGATGGTGTAGCTGCCCTGGCCGCCGGTCAGGGATTTGAGGCGCGACTGGTAGTCGTTGAGTTCGGCGAGCGGCACTTCGCCGCTGATGACGGCCATGCCGTGGCCGCGTCCGTCGGTACCGGTGATGTGGCCGCGGCGGCCTGAGAGGTCACCGGTCAGGTCGCCGATGGCGGCTTCGGGGACGACGATCTCGATGTTGACGATGGGTTCGAGCACGATCGGTCGGGCGGTGCGGATAGCCTCGACGACTGCCTTGCGGGCGGCGATGGTGAAGGCCACTTCCTTGCCGTCGACGGCGTGGGTCTTGCCGTCGTACACCGTGACTTTCAGATCCTCGACCTCGTAGCCGGCGACGACGCCGCCCTCCAGGCCCTGGCGCACGCCTTTCTCGACGGCGGCCATGAAGACACCGGGAATGACACCGCCCTTGACCGCGTCGATGAACTCGAAGCCTTCGCCGCGTCCCTTCGGCTCGATGCGCAGATGCACTTCGCCGAACTGGCCGGCGCCGCCCGACTGCTTCTTATGCCGGTACATCGCCTCGGCCGGCGCGGTGATGGTTTCGCGATAGGGAATGCGCGGCGGCTGGGTATCGACTTCCAGCTTGTATTGGCTGGCCATTTTCTCCAGCTTGGATTTCAGGTGAATTTCGCCGAGACCGCGGATGACCGTCTCGTTGCTGCTCGGATGGCGCTCGACAACGAAGGTGGGGTCTTCCATGGCCAGCTTGTTGAGAATGTCGAACAGGCGCTGTTCGTCGCCCTTTTTCTTGGTTTCCACGGCCAACCCGGCCATCGGCTTGGGAAATTCGAGCGGCACCAGATGGATGTGGTCCTCGTCGTGCGAGTCGTGCAGCACGCTGTCGAAAGCGATTTCGTCGACCTTGGCGATGGCACCGATGTCGCCCGGCAGCAGTTCGTCGACCTCGACCGTGTCCTTGCCCTGTAACAGGTAGAGGTGGGCGACCTTGAACGGCCGCTTGCCGTCGCCGACGAACAACTGCATGTCCTTCCTCACCGTACCCTGATGCACGCGGAAGATACCGATCTTGCCCATGTAAGGATCGGCCACCACCTTGAAGACATGGGCCAGCACGTGCAGCCCGGCATCCGGCCGGGCGGCGAAAGGCTCGATCACCGCACCCGGCTCACCGCGATAGAACAGCGGCGGGTTGCCTTCGGCCGGATTCGGCGCCAGCGAGGCCAGCACGTGCAGCAATTGCGGAATGCCGGCACCGGTCTTGGCCGAGGTGAACAGGATCGGGATCAGGTGCCCTTCGCGCAGCGCCTTCTCGAACGGTGCATGCAGATCGGCGACGCTCGGGTCGACACCGTCTTCCAGATAGCGGGCGAGCAGATCCTCGTCTTCCTCGACGACCTGGTCGATCAGCGCTTGGTGGGCAGCGGCGACGGAGGCGAAATCGGCATCGCCGGCATCGTGTTCGAACACCTCGACGACATCCGCCCCGCCGTGCGCCGGCAGGTCAAGAATCATGCACTGCTTGCCGAAACGCTCGCGGATGTCGGCCACCAGACCCGGTAGATCAAGGTTTTCGGCGTCGATCTTGTTGATCACGATCATCCGGCACAGCTTGCGCTCGGCGGCATGGCGCATCATGCGCTCGGTCATCAGTTCGATGCCGGTCTGGGCATTGACCACGATCAGCGCGGTATCGACCCCGGCCAGCGCGGCGATGGCCTGGCCGGCGAAATCCGGGTAGCCCGGCGTGTCGATCAGGTGCACGCGGGTTTCTTCATGGCTGAAACCGGCCACCGCCGACTGCAGCGAGTGGCCGGCTTCCTTTTCCTGGGGATCGTAATCGCAGACGGTGTTGCCCTTGTCGACACTGCCGCGCGCGGCGATGGCGCCGGTGGCGTGCAGCAGGGCCTCGGCCAGAGACGTCTTGCCGGCGGCACCATGGCCGACCAGGGCGATGGAACGGAGTGCCTCGGTGGTAATTTTCGACATCTTGTTCTCCCTGAGCGTTAGCAAATCGTTTAATTATTTGACGCCGGCCGCCATCCGGTCGACGAAATACGGCCCGGCGCCATAGAGCAAGCCGACTGCCAGCGCCAGCAACAGCACCCCGAACAGCAGTTGCTTGCCGGGCCGGGCGAAATCGCTCCAATGGCGGCCGGCGAACCACAGTGGGCCAAGCACCGGCAGCAGCATCGCCGGCAACCAGTACAGCCAGCCAAAATCGAAAGAGGCCGGCAGTGTGCCGAGATAACCGACCAGCACCAGCGCGCCGCCAACGGCAATCAGGATGGCGACGGTGAAGATGAAGACGAGGAACCAGGCGTCCATCACTGCTTCGCTTTCTGCGGCCGTTTCCAGCCGCTCAAGGTGACCTGCCGAGGGCGGGAGACGGTCAGTTCGCCGGCCGGCGCATCCTTGGTCAAGGTCGTGCCGGCCCCGAGCGTCGCACCGCGTCCGACGCGCACCGGCGCGACGAGCTGGGTATCGGAACCGATGAAGACATCATCCTCGATCACTGTCTTAAACTTGTTGGCGCCATCATAATTGCAGGTGATGGTGCCAGCGCCGACGTTGACCCGTTGGCCAATCTCGGCGTCGCCGATATAGGCTAGGTGGTTGACCTTGGACTGGGCGCCGACGACGCTCTTCTTGATCTCGACGAAGTTGCCAACATGCACCTCTGGCCCCAGCTCGGTGCCGGGACGCAGCCGGGCATAGGGGCCAAGCACGCTGTCTGGGCCGATCACCGCATCCTCGAAATGGCAGAAGGCGGCAATGCGCGTGCCGGCGCCAACCTTGACGTTTTTCAGCACACAGTAGGGGCCGACCTCGACAGCGTCGGCCAGTTCGACCCGGCCCTCGAAAACGCAGCCGACGTCGATGAATACGTCGCGTCCGTGCTTGAGTTCGCCGCGGATATCGATACGCTCCGGATCGGCCAGGCGCACGCCGGCAACCAGCAATTGTCCGGCGAGGTTGCGCTGATGCTGGCGCTCCAACTCGGCCAACTGAACCTTGCTGTTGACGCCAAGCACCTCCCACTCGCCATCCGGCTGTGCGGTGCGCACCGGTAGCCCCTCGGCCACTGCCAGGGCAACGATGTCGGTCAGGTAATACTCGCCCTGGGCATTGTCGTTCTTCAGCCGGCCCATCCAGTCGGCCAGACGGGCGGTCGGCATGACCATGATGCCGGTGTTGATCTCGCGGATCGCTTTCTCGGCCTCTGTCGCGTCCTTCTGCTCGACGATGCACCGCACTTGGCCAGCGCCGTCGCGGACGATACGGCCGTAGCCGGTCGGGTCGGCGAGATCGACAGTGAGGATGGCCAAGCCATCCTTGCCGGCCTGTAGCAAGCGCTTGAGCGTTGCCGCCGTGGTCAGCGGCACATCGCCGTAGAGGACCAGGGTCTGGGCAGCCGAGCCGAGATGCGGCAAGGCCTGGGCAACGGCATGGCCGGTGCCCAGTTGCTGCGCTTGCTCGGCCCAGGCGATGTCGGGCGCGGCCAGCGTGGCGCAGACGACATCACCGCCGTGGCCGTAGACAACGATCAGTTTTTCCGGCGAGAGGCCGCGCGCGGTATCGATCACGTGCTGGGCAAGCGCCCTGCCGGCGATTGGGTGCAGCACCTTGGGCAGGTTCGAATGCATGCGCTTGCCCTGGCCGGCAGCGAGGATGACGATGTTCATAAGCGAGTTTTCAATCGAGCACCGGCTAACAGCCAGCCGGGTTTTATGCGGATTTCCTGTCTTCCTGGCCGGCTAGGATTTCGCCGAGCACGGCCTTGCCGCGGGCCGAAACCGCCCAGTGCAGGACGTTCTTGTCGTTGATGCGGGTTTCGATGACGCCCAGGGCCTTCATCACCGTCAGCCGATGGCTGACGAAGTCGCGGGCCTGGCCGGTACGTTCGCAGATGGCGGCGAGATTGCCATAGACAAAGCTCTCCTCGGCCAGTGCGCGCAAAATTTCGACGTCGTTGTAGGACAGTACCTCGCGCGGCTCCGGCTCGACTGCGACCGCCGGCTCGACGCGAGCCGCGGCCTCCTCCTGCTGTTGCCGCTGCAACTGGCCGACTTCGCGGCGGACCTGATCGAGCTGGCCGAGCAGGCGCTGGGCGACGTTTTCCATCAGGCGCCTTGATGCGACCACGTAGATCAGGCAGAAGCCGGCGAAGGCGAAGAAATCGACCGGCTTGGTACGCGCCCCTTCGAGCAGGGTACTGGAGATCATGTTGAGGAACAGCGGCACGGTCAGCGCCGCGACGACGCCGAGGATCGGATACCTCAACCAGCCGCGCCGGCCCGGTTCGCCCGGACGGTCAGCCAGGAAATAGTTGGCAATGCCACCGAGCGCCCCGGCCGCCACCATAATGGCCAGGATGAGCAGCATGTGGGTATCGACGCCCCCGGTGGGCGCCGAGACTTGGAAAGCGGTTTGCAATTCTGCCGACATGTGTTTCCCCCCTTGTGCCCGCCATTTTCACACGATTGCCGCAGGCTGTCGAAGCGGGAACGCGGCCGGCCGGTTCAACCTGCCGCTCGGCCAGCAGCGCCCATGCGCTGTCCGGTCCTCGATACATGAATGAGACGAACGGCGAAGCCCCACAGTATTGCCATGCGCTCCAGCGCCATCGTACTGGCCGGCGACAGCGGGCGCCGGGGCGAGGAGCAACATCAGTGAAGCGCCCCAGCCTGCACCGCTTCGCCTTCAGCCGCAGTTGATTAGCCGCAGCTGATTAGCCGCAGGACGATTCGGCGACTTGCTCCAAGGTCGAAGGATCTCTTGATTGCCTGCGTTTCAGCCAGCGACGCCCCAGCCATGCCACGATCAGGCAGAGGCCCAGCCCCGCTCCGGCAACCGGCAGCGGCACCGGTGACGGAGTTTTATGCTTGAGCGCCAGCCCGTCACGCAGCTTGTCCGGAAACGGCCGGTCGGCGACCGGTATGATTTTCCATTCACTACGGTCTGCCGGCGCTTGCTTCATATACTGGTCAAAGCCGTAGACGGGCGCCAGACCGTAGGCGCGGCTGGAAGGAATTTGCGGGATGCGGACGAACCAGATGGCCTCGATGTCCTGCGCCAGTTGCTGCTCAAGCGGCGTCAATTTGCGGCTGACACGGCCTTGTGCCAGTGCCAGCAAGTCGTTGCCCATCGCGTCGAAGGTGACAGCGGGGTAGAGGCGCGAGGTTTCCGTGGTCAGGTAGTCATAGAGCTTGCGGCCCTGGCCCAGGCTACGCTCGCTCGCCGCGACATAGAACCAAGCGGCGGTGGCTTTCGCGTAGCCTTCCACGCCGCGTTCCGGCACGCGCCAACCCAGTGTGCGGAAGGTGTCGATGCTGATGCCGGCGCAGTTGTCACGCGAGTGGTCGTAGACGAAATCATGGCGGTAGAGATGCTGGTACACGCGGTTGATCGCGCCTTGGTACAGCGCTGCGGGCCGGTCGCTCTTGAAGGTGGCGACCAGCATGTAAGACGGGCGGTAGTAACTTTGGCCGCTGTTCAAATCCATCAGGTATTTGTCCACCGGCGTCGCGGCGGCAATGATGGCTTTCTCGCTGATGGAATCGAGGTTGTAGAAATTATTGACCAGCCAGCGCGACCAGTTGCCGTCGGCCTCGAAGCGGCCAGTGACGACGCCGAAGTGACCGCCGTGGGCTTCATCGTCGTCGCCCTGGGCGCCGTTCAGCATCAGGCCGACGACGGCCTTGCCCGCCGCGTTTTCGGCAGCGCCGGGACTGCTCTCCCACAACAGACGCGCTTGGTAGGCGCTTTGCGCACCGCCATTTTCGTACTGCACCAGTGACTTGAGCGACTCGTCGGCATCCAATGGTTTCGCCATGCCGCCAGCGCTGATGCGATAGTCCAGCGGCCACACGGTACGGGCGACGAAGCCGGTTTCCCCGCTTTCTCCACGCAGACGCACCGGACGTTGAGAGAAGAACTTTTGGGTGTCGTCGTTCCAGTAGGAGAGGTTGCTCGGGACTTTGGGAACGATGTTGAAATCCAGCGTGTTGCCTTCGTCCAGCGTAACGGTTTTGCCATCCACCGACATTTGCGCCTGTGGAATAACGCTGCTCGAACCAAGCCAGACCACCGGTTGAGCGGCCAGATCAGGGTTATTTGCCGCCCATGCGGCGACATCGGCCTGCGCCCGCGTGCCCCGGGAAAAATCGGCGGCGTGCTGCACAGGCACGGCCAGCGGTTCGTTGTTGAAATACCACAACGCCTGCGGAACGGCCTGGCAGTCGCCGCAGCTTCCGTCGGTGATGCGAAAATCCCGCGCCGAGTACAGGCCCAATTTCCCGTCCTCGGTTGCCGGGATGGGCGCGCCATGCGCCGTCCACGCCACAGAAGCGAGCGCGCAGGCAAGTACGCGGCTTTTTTTCTTGTTATTCAATCTGCTCCCTCTTTTCATGGTTGATGACCCTGGAAAGCGCGATTGGACACGCCCGCGCGGACCTGCGCAAGCACCACTCCGGGGCGATCCGCCACACCAGCACGGCAGAGTGGTTTCCCTCATCAGGAAAACACCAACCTCGCGGACAACCTGGCGGTCCTCGCCTAGGCGGGCCTACGGCCCGCCTTCAACACACTCGCCCCTTGGGGCGATCCGCCGCATCAGCGCGGCAGAGTCGTCGCCCCCATCAGAAAAGTATCAACTTCGCGGGCGGCCTGGCGGCCCTCGCGGATCGCCCAGACAACCAGCGACTGACCGCGGCGGACATCGCCGGCGGCGAAAACCTTGGCCACGTTGGTCTGATAGCAGCCCTCGCCATCGGTCATCGCCTTGGCATTCTGGCGAGCATCCTTGTCCACGCCGAAGGCGTCGAGCAGCGCACCGACCGGGTTGGTGAAGCCCATCGCCAAAAAGGCGGCATCGCACGGCAGCTCGAATTCCGAGCCGGCGACTTCGCTCATCTTGCCGTCCTGCCACTCGACGCGCACGGCTTGCAGAGCCTTGACCTTGCCTTGGCCGTCGGCGATAAAAGCCTTGGTGGCGACGGCGAAGTCGCGCGTGCAGCCCTCCTCGTGCGACGAGGAAGTGCGCAATTTATACGGCCAGTAGGGCCAGGTCAGGGCCTTGTTTTCCTGCTCCGGCGGCAGCGGCAACAGTTCGAACTGGGTCACCGAGGCAGCGCCATGGCGGTTGGAGGTGCCAACGCAATCGGAACCGGTATCGCCGCCGCCGATGACGATGACGTGCTTGCCCTTGACGTTGATCGGGTTCTTCTTGCCCTGCTGCACTTCCTTGTTCTGCGGGATCAGGAATTCCAACGCGGCGTGGATGCCCTCCAACTCGCGCCCCGGCACCGGCAGGTCGCGCGGCACTTCCGCGCCGGCGGCGAGAATTACCGCGTCGAAATCGTTCTGCAAAGCTTCGGCCGAGACGAACTCGGTAGCATCATTGATGATGCCGGCCGGTACATTCTTGCTGCCGACGATGACCCGGGTCTTGAAGACGACGCCCTCGGCTTCCATCTGGGCAACGCGGCGGTCGATCACGGTCTTTTCCAGCTTGAAGTCAGGAATGCCGTAGCCAAGCAGGCCGCCGATGCGGTCGTTCTTCTCGAACACCGTCACCTCGTGACCGACGCGCGCCAGCTGCTGGGCGGCGGCCAGGCCGGCCGGGCCGGAGCCGACGATGGCGACCTTCTTGCCGGTCTTGCTCCTGGCCGGCTGCGGCACAACCCAGCCCATTTCCCAACCCTTGTCGATGATGAAGTGCTCGATCGACTTGATGCCCACCGGCGCCGCGTTGATGCCGAGCGTGCAGGCAGCTTCGCAGGGGGCCGGGCAGATGCGGCCGGTGAAGTCGGGAAAGTTGTTGGTCGAGTGCAGCACCTCCAGCGCCTGCTTCCAGTTGCCGCGGTACACCAGGTCATTCCAGTCAGGAATGATGTTGTTCACCGGACAGCCGGTATTGCAGAACGGTACGCCGCAATCCATGCAGCGCGCGCCCTGGATCCTGGCGTCGCTGTCATTCAGGGTGTGGACGAATTCCCGGTAATGCCGCAGGCGGCTCTCCACCGGATCGTGGGCCTCGGACAGCCGTTCGTACTCGATGAAACCCGTCGGCTTGCCCATTATGCGGCCTCCTTCCGTGCGGCGGCTTCGGTAAGCGCGCGCTTGTATTCGTGCGGATAGACTTTGACGAACTTCTCGCGCCAGCCATCCCAGTTGGCGAGAATCCGCCGGGCGGTCTGGCTACCGGTGGTCTCGGCATGGCGCGTAACCAGATCCTTGAGTTGCGTTTCGTCGGCCAGGCCGCGATGCAGCGGCTCGCCAGCGACATGACGAGCAGCCGGCGGCACTTTTTCCAGGGCCACCTGGGCCAGGTTGCAGCGCTGCTTGAAGCTGCCGTCCTCGTCGAGCACATAGGCGATACCGCCCGACATGCCGGCAGCAAAATTGCGGCCGGTCATGCCCAACACGACGACGGTGCCGCCGGTCATGTATTCGCAACCGTGGTCGCCGACCCCTTCGACGACGGCAGTGCCGCCGGAGTTGCGGACGCAGAAGCGCTCGCCGCCGACGCCAGCGAAGAAGGATTCACCCTCGGTCGCGCCGTACATCACGGTATTGCCGCAGATGATGTTGTGCTGCGTATCGCCGCGAAAATCCGGGCTCGGCTTGATGATGATACGGCCACCCGACAGGCCCTTGCCGACGTAATCGTTGCCCTCGCCGGTCAGTTCCAGCGTCACACCACGCGCCAGGAAGGCACCGAAGGACTGACCAGCGGTGCCGGTCAGCTTGACGTGAATAGTGTTGTCCGGCAGGCCAGCATGGCCATAGCGGCGCGCCACTTCACCCGACAGCAGGGTGCCGCAGGTGCGGTTGACGTTAATGATCGACGTCTCGATCTGCACCTTGGCGCCTTTCTCCAGCGCCTTCTTGGCCTCGCCGATCAACTTGTGGTCGAGCGCCTTCTCCAGGCCGTGGTCCTGCGTCTCGGTATGGCGGCGCGGCACCTCGGCCGGCACCGCCGGCTGGTGGAAGACGCGGGAGAAATCGAGTCCCTTGGCCTTCCAGTGCGCGATGCCGGCACGCATGTCGAGCAGGTCGGCGCGGCCGATCAGCTCGTCGAACCGGCGAATGCCCAACTGGGCCATGATTTCACGCACCTCTTCGGCGACGAAGAAGAAATAGTTGACGAGATGCTCGGGCTGGCCGGTAAAGCGCTTGCGCAGTTCGGGGTCCTGGGTGGCGACGCCGACCGGACAGGTATTGAGGTGGCACTTGCGCATCATGATGCAGCCGCCGACGATCAGCGGCGCCGTGGCGAAGCCGAATTCGTCGGCGCCGAGCAGGGCACCGATGACCACGTCGCGGCCAGTCTTCATCTGGCCGTCGACCTGGACGCGGATGCGCGAGCGCAGGCGGTTCAGCACCAGGGTTTGCTGTGTCTCGGCCAGACCCAGTTCCCACGGCGTGCCGGCATGCTTGATCGAGGACACCGGCGAGGCGCCGGTGCCACCATCGAAGCCGGCGATCACCACATGGTCGGCTTTAGCCTTGGCAACGCCGGCGGCGACGGTACCGACGCCGACTTCGGAAACCAGCTTGACCGAAATGGAGGCGCGGTCGTTGGCATTCTTCAGGTCATGGATCAGTTGCGCCAGATCCTCGATCGAATAGATGTCATGGTGCGGCGGCGGCGAAATCAGGCCGACGCCCGGCACCGAATGGCGCAGGAAGCCGATGTACTCGGATACCTTGTGCCCCGGCAATTGGCCGCCCTCACCCGGCTTGGCGCCCTGAGCCATCTTGATCTGAATCTGGTCGGCATTGACCAGGTATTCGGCGGTGACGCCGAAACGGCCGGAAGCGACCTGCTTGATCGCCGAGCGTAGCGAGTCGCCTGCCTTGAATTCGTAGTCACGCTCGATGCGCGACGCGCCGATGACTTCCGACAGTTTCTGGCCGGCCTTCAGCGACTGGAAACGCTTGGCGTCTTCACCACCCTCGCCGGTATTGGATTTGCCGCCGATGCGGTTCATGGCCAGCGCCAACGTCGTGTGCGCCTCGGTCGAAATCGAGCCGAGCGACATGGCACCGGTGGCAAAGCGCTTGACGATCTCCTTGGCCGGCTCGACCTCGGCGAGTGGAATCGGCGCGCCCTGCGGCTTGAACTCGAACAAACCACGCAGGGTCAGGTGGCGCTTGCTCTGATCGTTAATCAGTTGGGCATATTCCTTGTAGGTCTCAACCTTGCCGGAACGGGTCGCGTGCTGGAGTTTGGCGATGGAATCCGGCGTCCACAGGTGATCCTCGCCGCGCACGCGGTAGGCGTACTCACCGCCGGCATCGAGCATGCCGGCCAACACCGGATCGGCCGAGAAAGCTTCCCGATGCAGACGGATGGCTTCCTCGGCGACCTCGAAAACGCCGATGCCCTCGATATTCGACGGCGTGCCGGTGAAGTACTTCTCGACGAAGTCTTTCTTCAGGCCGATGGCCTCGAAAATCTGGGCGCCGGTATAGGACATGTAGGTCGAGATGCCCATCTTGGACATGACCTTGTTCAGACCCTTGCCGATCGCCTTGACGAAGTTCTTGATGAATTTCTCGGCCCTCTCGGCATCACCCTTGGCCATCGCGGCGATGGTTTCCAGCGCCAGGTAGGGATGCACGGCCTCGGCACCGAAGCCGCCGAGCAAAGCAAAGTGATGCACCTCGCGCGCCGAGCCGGTCTCGACGACCAGACCCGTGCTGGTGCGCAGGCCCTGTTTGACCAGGTGCTGGTGGACGGCCGAGGTAGCAAGCAGCGCTGGAATGGCGACATGCCCAGCATCGAGCCTGCGGTCGGAAACAATCAGGATGTTGGCCCCGGAACGTACGGCGTCCTCAGCATCGGCCGCCAGCGAGGCGAGACGCGCTTCGATGCCGTCCTTGCCCCAGGCCAGCGGATAACAGATGTCCAACTCGAAGGAACGGAACTTGCCCGAGGTATGGCGCTCGATATGGCGCAGCTTCTCGATCTCGGCGCTGGTCAGCACCGGCTGCGCGACTTCGAGGCGGATCGGCGGATTGATGTCGGCGGTGTTGAGCAGATTCGGCTTCGGTCCGATGAAGGACACCAGGGACATCACCAGTTCCTCGCGGATCGGGTCGATCGGCGGATTGGTCACCTGCGCGAACAACTGCTTGAAGTAGGTATACAGCGTCTTGTTCTTCTTCGACAGCACCGGCAGGGCGGAGTCGGTGCCCATCGAGCCGGTCGGCTCCTCACCGTTCTGCACCATTGGCTCCAGGATGACCTCGACGTCCTCCTGGGTGTAGCCGAAAGCCTGCTGCCGGTCGAGCAGGGAAGCGGCGGAAGCGCCGCGCGGCTCATTGCCGGTCGACGGCACCTCGTCGAGCTTGATGCGGATCTTGTTGATCCACTCGCGGTAGGGCTTGGCATTGGCCAGCCCATCCTTCAGTTCCTTGTCGTCGATGATGCGCCCCTGCTCCATGTCGATCAGGAACATCTTGCCCGGCTGCAAGCGCCACTTCTGGACGATCTTCTTTTCCGGGATCGGCAACACGCCGGACTCGGAGGCCATGACCACCAAGTCGTCTTCGGTGACCAGGTAGCGCGCCGGACGCAAGCCGTTGCGGTCAAGCGTCGCGCCGATCTGGCGGCCATCGGTGAAGGCCACGGCGGCCGGACCGTCCCACGGCTCCATCATCGCCGCGTGGTATTCGTAGAAAGCGCGCCGATTCTCGTCCATCATCGTGTGCTTTTCCCAGGCTTCCGGGATCATCAGCATCATCGCCTGAGCCAGCGAGTAACCGCCGCCCATGACCAGCAGTTCGAGGGCATTGTCGAAGGAGGCGGAGTCGGACTGGTCGGGATAGTGCAGCGGCCATACCTTCTTCAGGTCCTCGCCAAGGATCGGCGAGGAAATCGCCTGCTCGCGCGCCTTGAACCAGTTGACGTTGCCGCGCAAGGTATTGATCTCACCGTTGTGGGCAATGTAGCGAAACGGATGGGCCAGATCCCAAGTCGGGAAGGTATTGGTCGAGAACCTCTGGTGCACCAGAGCCAGCGCCGAGACGACGCGCTTGTCCTGCAAATCGAGGTAATACACACCCACCTGGTCGGCCAGCAACAGACCCTTGTAGTTGACGGTGCGGGCAGAAAAGGACGGCACGTAGAATTCCTGGCCGTGCTTCAGATTCAGCGCCCGGATGGCGTTGGCGGCGCGGCGGCGGATGATGTACAGCTTGCGCTCCAGTGCATCGGTGACAAAGACGTCCGGACCGCGACCGACGAAGACCTGGCGGATCACCGGCTCCTTGACCTTGACCGTCGGCGACATCGGCATCTGGCGATTGACCGGCACGTCGCGCCAGCCGAGCAGAACCTGGCCTTCGGCCTTGACCGAGCGCTCGATTTCCTCGACGCAGGCAACCAGCGAGGCAGCTTCCTGCGGCAGGAAAACCATGCCGACACCATACTCCCCGGCCGGCGGCAGAGTCACACCCTGCTTGGCCATTTCCTCACGATAAAACGAGTCCGGTATCTGGATCAGGATACCGGCCCCATCGCCCTGCAGCGGATCGGCACCGACAGCACCGCGATGATCCAGATTTTTCAGGATCAGCAAACCCTGCTCGATAATGCCGTGACTCTTCTGCCCCTTGACATGGGCCACAAAGCCCACGCCGCAAGCGTCGTGTTCGTTGGTCGGGTCGTACAACCCCTGCCGCTCAGGCACTGCCGGTTCCATCACGCGCGTTCCTTCAGATAAATGACCGGGTTCTTGCGGCCAATGACAAAAAAGCCGGGCATCAACATTCGACGCCTCGGCCTGGACAAGAATATGAGACCACGCGTCATGCACAAAACATGCCACACAAGGCAGGGAGCGACCCTGGGGCCGAAAGCGCACCAAACTCGTGGCAAGGAAGCCCAAGCTTCAGCTTGGAGGACTCACAGCAGTCAAATGTACTGGCAACCTCTTGTCAACTCAAGATGCTGCATCGCACCAATTCTGTGCGCGGGCTATGGCTAACGCCCCATTCAGGTGCAACGCGCCTCTATCGCCGCTGCGATATCGGCTTCGCTGACGGTGTCCGCCACAACGGCTCGGCCGATCTGTTCAAGGAACACCAAACGCAGCTTGCCGTCCTGAACCTTCTTGTCGTGCCGCATCAACTCGAGGTAGCGCGCCGCACCCAATTTCGGCGCATTCACCGGCAAGCCGGCGCGGACAAAAAGTTGCTCGATACGGCGTACATCGCCAGCCGTCAACCACCCCAGACGCGCCGACAATTCGGCGGCAATCAAAGTACCAGCCGCCACTGCCTCTCCGTGCAACCACGCACCGTAACCCAAGCCGGTTTCAATGGCGTGGCCAAAGGTATGACCGAGATTGAGCAGCGCCCGCTCACCCGTTTCGCGCTCGTCGGCCGCGACGACCTCCGCCTTGTTGGCGCAGGAACGGGCCACGGCAGTGGCCAGCGCTTCCTTGTCGCGGGCTATCAAGGCATCGAGATTGTTTTCCAACCAGACAAAGAAATCGGGGTCGCGAATCAAACCGTACTTGATCACCTCGGCCAAACCCGCCGCCAATTCGCGCTCCGGCAAGGTATCGAGGGTGGACAGATCGGCCAACACCAGACGCGGCTGGTAGAAGGCACCGATCATGTTCTTGCCAAGCGGATGATTGATCGCGGTTTTGCCGCCGACCGACGAATCGACCTGCGACAGCAGAGTCGTCGGCACCTGGATGAAGGGCATGCCGCGCTGATAGCAGGCCGCGGCAAATCCCCCCATGTCACCGATCACGCCACCGCCCAAGGCAATCAGCGTGGTGCTGCGCTCGCAATGGGAGCCGAGCAGCGCATCGAAAATCAGGTTCAGCGTCTCCCAGGTCTTGTATTGCTCGCCGTCCGGCAAGATCACGGGCTGCGCCGCGACGCCAGACTGCGCCAGGGCACCCAGCAGAGCCTCCAAATACAACGGGGCGACGGTCACATTGGTGACGACGACGGCTTTTTTCTGTTTGAGATAGGGGCTGAGCAATGCGGCATCGGCCAGCAAACCGCAGCCGATGTGGATTGGATAGGAACGCTCGCCGAGCGTGACGTTCAAGGTTTGCATCATGCTGGACTCATTTGGGGAAATTCCCGGAGTAGAAGATTTACAATACCGCTAGCCACTAGATGCGAGCCCTCGACAACAAAATGCGCAACTTCGCGATACAGCGGATCGCGCTCGGCATGCAAGGCCTCCAGGCGTGCCAAAGGATCGGCCACCTGCAGCAACGGGCGATTGCGGTCATGGCGAGTACGCTCATACAGAATGACTGGCGGCACGTTGAGGTAAACAACCCAGCCGGTATCACGCAAGCGGCTCCGGTTCTCCGGCCGGAGCACCACCCCGCCGCCGGTAGCCATCACGATGCCGCGCAATTCGGCAAGTTCGGCAATGGCCTGCGCCTCGCGCCGACGAAAACCATCCTCGCCCTCAATCTCGAAAATGATGGGAATGGCAACACCGGTCCGGGCCACGATCTCATGATCGGAATCAATAAACTGCCGCCCCAGACGTCGGGCCAGTTGCTTCCCGACCGTGGTCTTGCCGGCTCCCATCAGGCCGACCAGGTAAATATTCTGAAAATGTTCCACGTCCTGATTTTATCCGAGTCCCCGGCACGGACAAAAAAAGGCCGGCAAAGCCGGCCCTTCTCGCCAATCTCTAAAAAACTCAGTTCAAACGCAGCTTGTCCGACATGATGCGCGGCGTAATGAACACCAGCAGTTCGCGACGCTCACTGACATCATTTCTGTACTTGAACAACCAACCGAAGAAGGGAATATCGCCGAGCAGCGGCACCTTTTCGGTTGTTCCCTGATTAGTGGTTACAAACACGCCGCCGATCACCACCGTACCACCATTCTCGACCACGACATCGGTTTCAACCGTCGAACTCTTGATCGGTGGATTCTCGAGGATGGCGCGCGTCCAGTCCGGCTCCTCCTTCTTCACCACCAGCGACATGCGCACCGTCCCTTCCGGCGTGATCTGCGGCGTGACCTCCAGCGACAGTTTGGCTGACTTGAAGCTGACGGTCTGCGTCGCCACCCCAACGCCATTTTGCGTCGTCACGTATGGCACCTCGGTCCCATCCTCGATCTTGGCCGTGACATTGTTCGCTGTGATCACGCGCGGACTAGAAATGATTTTGCCCCCGCCATCAGTTTCCAGTGCAGCCAATTCAAGATTCAGAATCCGCGTAGCGGTGGAATTGAACAGCGACAGCGCCAGGGTTCCGCCAATCGAGCTATAGGATGGTAGATTGACGCCGCCCATCGGATTCTGGACCAAGGTGGCAGGCGTCCCACTGTATGTTACCCCAGTACCCGAGATACTTCCCGTGACATTCGCCGGGTCCATCCGACCGCCAGCGGTAAAGATGCCGGAACCGCCAAGCTGGACCGGCTTGGAATTGATGAAACCCAGCTTGACACCGATATTGCGGTTGAACTGATCGTTGGCCTCGACTATCCGGGCTTCGATCATCACCTGGCGAGCGCCGACATCAATCGCCTTGATGAAAGCCCGAATTTCCTCCAGTTTGCTCGGGATATCGGTGACGAACAACAAGTTGGACTGAATATCCGAGATCGTGCTACCGCGCTTGCTCAACATCCGCAAGGCCGTATTGCCAGCGCCACCGGCACCGCCAGCACCAGTCGGCGGAAGACCAGCCAGCAGCCTGGCAACTTGATTGGCGCGGTGGTAGTTCAGGGCAAACTGCTCCGACTGCAGCGGCTCCAGTTCATTGATCTGCTGCCTGGACTCGAATTCCAGCTTCTCGCGGGTAGCGATCTCGTCGCGCGGGGCAATCATCATGATGTTGCCCTTTTTACGCATATCCAGCCCCTTCTGCTGGAAAATGATGTCGATCACCTGATCGGCCGGCACATCCCTGAGCACCAGTGTGGTCGTACCGGTCACCGTTTCGCTGATCACCGCATTGAGCCCCAGTTCCTCTGCCATCAGACGCAACAGCGCCCTGACATCGCCATTCTGATAATTGATGCTGACACGCGGCCCCTGGTAACCAATCTTCGATCCCTGCACCAACTTATTCGGATCCTCGACGATGCGCTTGACCTCAACCACGAACTGGTTATCGCTCTGGTAAGCGTTATGTTCCCACAGACCTTTCGGACTAATGGTCATACGCACATTGTCACCCATGGTACGGGTTTCAACACTAGTCACCGGAGTCGCGAAATCGGTCACATCCAGGCGGCGGCGGAGATGCTCCGGCACGGTGGTTTTGATGAAATCGACGATCAGATTAGGCCCCTGCTGACGGATGTCGATACCCGTACCAGCATCGCTGAGATCGACGATGACCCGCCCCTCGCCATCCTTTCCACGGCGAAACACGATATCACGCAGGGCATGGTGAGCACCGACCACACTTTCCTCGGCAAAGGTGGTCACCCGCTGGGTAGGCGATTCGCCGACCCGGGTAATCGGCGTCAGCGTCACGTACAGCGAGTTACCATCCAGGCGGGTCGAATAATTCATATTGCCGATCAGGTTCAGCACCAGACGGGTCCGGTCGCCAACCTGCACGACGTTGTAACTGCGCAGGTCGCCCACATTCAGCACCTGGCTGTTTCTACCCAAGGCATTAACCGTAGCCGGGAAGTCGAGCGCCACGCGCGCCGGGCTAGCCACGCTGAAACCGGCCGGTGCTGCCGCCATCGGCTGTCTCAAATCGATCCGGACAGCGATGTCGTTACCCTGCTGCGCTACATTGATCGCCTCGATGGCATTCGCTTCTTCCTGTGCCCGCAGCGGCGTAATCAAGGCAAGACAGGCCGAGGCTGCAAGCAGCGCTGTTTTAATCATTTTCATTTATTGCTTCCCTCCTTGCTCTGCAGATACAGCGAGCTGGTGCGTTCGCTCCAGTCACCGGCAGAATCCTGAATCAGTTCACGCAACTCGACTCCCTTGTCGGTGATCCGGGTGACCATACCGAAATCGAGGCCGATATAATCACCTACCCTGACTTGCTTGACCTTGTTGTCGACCTGAATCACGGCCAGCGGGCGATTATTGATATTCATATAACCGATCATTTTCAGCGACTCGATCGGATATTTTTCCAACAGGCTGTTACGCAACTCGCGAGCCTCGAAATCGGGCTGGAACGCCCCCCCTTTGCCGGCCGCCTGCTTGTACTTGGCGTCTGGTTCGATTTTTGCCGATTTGAACGGATCCAAGCTACCCTCGGCATCGTAAGGCACCGGCTCATACGGCTTGACCTGCGGCAAGGGCGGCACATTGCCGCGTAGATTGGCTGAATTGTCGACCATCCATTGCCGTAATTCTTCCTGGTCTCCACCGGAGCAGGCACCCAGCAGTCCACACAGGGCAACGAGCACGATCCGTTTCACTTCTTCGCTCCTTTTTTCGCCGCTGTCGCCTTTTTCTGACTGGCGACTTCCGCTTCATCCAGGTAGCGGAAGGTCTTGATCGTCGCATCAAGCGACAGCAAGCCGTCCTTCTGCGGCGCGATCACGATGTTGTTGAGCGTAACGATGCGTGGCAGCTTGGCGATGTCGGCAGCAAAAGCGCCGATATCGTGATAGGCACCGTTGATCCTGACCGCCACCGGCAGCTCGGCATAGAAGTCCCTGATCTGTTCCTGGCCTGGCCGGAACAACTCGAACTGCAGCCCCCGTCCAAGACCTGCCTGGTTCACTTCAATCAGCAGTGCATCGATTTCCGACCTATTCGGCAACTGTTTCAGCAAGGCACCAAAAGAACGGTCGATATCGGCCAATTGCTCCCGGTAGAGATCCAGATTGACGGACTGCTTTTTCTTTTCCAGATACTGCTGCTTCAGCCCGACCTCTTCCTGTTCTCTTGTATCCAGTTCCGTCAGTTGCTCGCTCCACAGGAACCACCAGCCGGCGACCAAGGCGACGATGAAAATCCCCACCAACGCGGCAATTCTCGGTACGACTGGCCAAGCACCAGGATCATTCGGATTCAGATTGCGGAAATCGGCAGCCAGCGCCTGGAAATCAAATTTCGGCACAGTAATCTCTGGCGATTTCATTTCTTCTCCTTCCCATCGTCGGGCTTGGCCCGGGTCAGGACGAAGTTCATGCCAAATTCGTTGACCCGTCGGCCGTTGAGCACGACCGCCTTGGACTCGATTAGCCGCGGCTGCTCAAGCCAGGGCGACGCCTCCAGATTCCTCATCAGGGCCGAAACCCGGGCATTGGACTGGGCATAGCCGGTAATATTGACGTTGACTCCGGATTGTTTGAGCGACTTCAGATAAACGCCCTCTGGAACCTGCCTCACCAGTTCGCTAAGCAGATGGACCGTCTCACCACGATCGCGCTGCAAGTTCTCGATCACTTGCTTGCGCTCCAGCAAGGCTTGTGTCTGCTCCCTGAGGCGCTTGATCTCGTCGAGTTCCTTGTCGAGTGCGGCAATTTCCTTTTTGAGGAAATCGTTGCGCCCAACCTGATTATCGATAGCGGCACCGATGAAGGTATACACGGCAAATATTATCAACAGGGCAAGCACGCTGACCAAGCCAACGAGCACGAAGAACTGCTCGCGCCGGGCTTTTTTCGCCGCTTCCCGATGCGGCAAGAGGTTGATGCGAATCATGATGGATCAAACCTCCGCAAGGCCAGGCCGCAGGCCACCATCAGCGACGACGAATCGGCCAGCAGGCTTCTCTCCCTGACCCGGTCGGACAACACCATGTTGGCGAAAGGATTAGCAATCAGGGTATTGACCTGGGTGCGCGTCGCCACGACCTCGTCGATTCCAGGAATGACCGCACAGCCGCCGGCGAGGATGATGTGGTCAACCTGGTTGAATTGCGTCGAGGTAAAGAAGAACTGCAAGGCCCGGGAAACCTCCAGGGCCAAGCTCTCCATGAAAGGATTGAGCAGTTCGGCTTCGTAGCCCTCCGGCAGATTGCCGGCCCGCTTGGCCGCCTCGGCGTCCTCGTAGCTCATGCCATAATGGCGGGAAATATCCTGGGTCAGTTGGGCACCACCGAAGGCCTGCTCACGCGTATATACCTGCTGACCGTTGCGCATCACGGTCAAATCCATCACGTTGGCCCCGGCGTTGATCAGGGCGACCACCTGATTCCTGCCCGAGTCCTGCAACTGGGGCTCGATCAGTTCATAAGCCGAAAGGGTGGCCAGCGACTCGACGTCGACCACCACCGCTTTCAGGCCGGCCGCATCGGCCACGGCCACGCGATCCTCGACACGCTCCTTCTTGGAGGCGGCGATCAACACTTCCAATTCATCGGGCAAGGACGGCGCCGGTCCAATTACCTGGTAATCCAGATTAACTTCGTCGATAGCAAAGGGAATGTACTGGTTGGCTTCCGCCTCGACCTGGACTTCCAGTTCGTCGTCGCGCAGGCCAGCCGGGACAATGATCTTCTTGGTGATCACCGCCGACCCTGGAAGTGCCATGGCGACGTTACGCGTCGAGGTATTTAAGCGCTTCCAAGCGCGTCGCACACAATCGACGACGCTGTCGAGATTGGCGATATTGCCATCGGATACCGCGTCCTTGGGCAACACCTCGATGGTGTAGCGCTCGACGCGATAACCGTCTTTTCCGTTGGCCGCCAACTCCACCATCTTGACGGCGGAGGAACTGATGTCCAGTCCGAGCAAGGGGCGCGCCTTGGGATTTAACAACGCTGAGATATCGAAACCCACCCAGACCCCCCAAAAGTCCTTACGGAATGCGAAGTTAGCCAAATAACCAATAATTCACTTCAGATGCTAGCAACAACCATAGGACATGTAAAGCTTTTTTACGGGCATCCAAACGGTCGGCGTATAATTCGCGCCACTCTACTTCGCACGGGCTTTTTCACCTTGTCTCCCCTGCCCCTGACCTTGCGCCTGATCCTCTATCCGATCGCCGTTTTGCTCGGCCTGGTGGCGATCGGCGTGGCCATCGCCCTGATCATCCTCATCCTCGCCTACCCGAAGCTGCCGTCGCTGGAAGTCATAACCGATTATCGGCCGAAAATTCCGCTGCGCGTCTACACCGCCGACGGTTACCTGATCGGTGAGTTCGGCGAGGAACGCCGCGCCGTGGTGGCGATCGACGACGTGCCGCCGCTAATGAAACAGGCCATCCTGGCCGCCGAGGATGGTAACTTTTACCAGCATGGCGGCATCGACTATCTCGGCATCGCGCGCGCCGTCAGCGCCAATGTGCTCGGCGGCCGCATGCGCCAAGGGGCCTCGACCATCACCCAGCAGGTCGCCCGCAATTTCTTCCTGACCAACGAAAAGACCCTCACCCGCAAGCTGTATGAAGCCCTGCTGTCGTTCAAGATCGAGCACAATCTGAGCAAGGATCAGATTCTCGAGCTTTACATCAACCAGATTTATCTGGGCCAGCGCGCCTACGGCTTCGCTGCCGCTGCCCAGATTTATTTCGGCAAGTCGCTGAAAGACATCACCATCGCCGAAGCGGCGATGCTGGCCGGCCTGCCGAAGGCGCCGTCGGCCTACAACCCGGTGGTCAACCCGACGCGCGCCCGACAGCGTCAGCATTATGTGCTGCGCCGGATGCTGGAACTCGGCAATATCGATGCCGCCCAGCACGAAGCCGCACTCAAGGAACCGCTGGTAATCAAGCGCGAACTGTCCGAATTCGCGGTCCATGCCGAGTACGCGGCCGAGATGGCACGCCAACTGGCGGCCGAGCAATTCCCGGAAGACGTCTACTCGGGCGGCATGAAGGTCTACACCACTCTGATCAAGAGCGAACAAGAGGCCGCCTACAACGCGCTACGCAAGGGCATCATGGACTACGACCGCCGCCACGGTTATCGCGGCGCCGAATCCTTCCTCAACATGGCCGACTTCAAATCCGACCAGGACGAAGGTCTGGATGAAGCGCTGCAGGATATCCACGACGCCGACAATCTGGTCCCGGCACTCGTACTGTCGGCCAGCACCAGCGAATTGAAGGTCTATCGCAAAGGCGGCGAGACGGTCACGCTGAGCGGCGACGCGCTGAAATTCGCGGCCCGCATGCTCGATGACAAGGCGCCGCCAAACAAGCGCCTGCGCCGCGGTGCCATCATCCGCCTGCTGAAGGACGACAAAGGCCAGTGGCAGATCAGCCAGTTGCCCGAGGTGGAATCGGCCTTCGTTTCACTGTCGCCGCGGGATGGCGCGATCCGCGCTCTGGTCGGCGGCTTCGATTTCAATCGCAATAAGTTCAATCATGTGACGCAGGCCTGGCGACAGCCCGGCTCCAGCTTCAAGCCCTTCATCTATTCCGCCGCGCTGGAAAAGGGCTATGGCCCAGGCAGCATCGTCGACGACAGCCCGCTGGTCGTTCCCGCCAGCCAGACCGGCTCGCAAGCCTGGGCACCACGCAATTACGACGGCAAGTACGAAGGGCCGATGAAGTTGCGGACGGCGCTGGCCAAATCGAAGAACCTCGTCTCGGTCCGTCTGCTGCAATCGATCAACCCTCACTACGCTCAGGACTACATCAGCCGTTTCGGCTTCGACGCCGAGCGCCACCCTCCCTACCTGACCATGGCCCTGGGCGCCGGCTTGGTCACGCCGTGGCAAATGGTGACGGCCTACTCAGTGTTCGCCAACGGCGGCTACAAACTCAATCCCTACATCGTGCGCGAGATCCGCGACGAGAAGGGTCAGATGCTCGCCCAGGCCGCCAGCATCCGTGCTGCTGGCGACGAGACACTGCGTGTCATTGACCCGCGCAACGCCTTCATGATGGACATGATGCTGCGCGACGTCACCATCTACGGTACCGCCGCCCGTGCCTCGGCGACTTTGAAGCGGCAGGATCTGGCCGGCAAGACCGGTACCACCAACGAATACGTCGATGCCTGGTTCTGTGGCTACCAGATGACGGTGACCGGCTGCGCCTGGGTTGGTTTCGACCAGCCGCGCAAACTCGGCAGCAACGAAACCGGCGGCTCGACGGCGCTGCCGATCTGGATCGGCTACATGCAGCGGGCCCTGAAGGATGTCCCGGTCCAGCTACCGACCCAACCGGACGGCTTGGTCGCCTTCGGCGAGGGACGCGATCGCAATTACGTCTACGCCGAGAATATGGGCAAGATTCCGGCCGAGGAGGAAGAACCAGTCGCCCCACCAGCGGCCGACCTGAACTTGCCGCCGAGCGACTGATCAGATCAGGCTGATCAGCTCGCCAGCCTGTTGGCTGACGAGCTGCGACAGCTTGTCGAACAGTTCGCAGCCATCGCGCGTATCGCGCCAGACACCGCCGTCCCAGCGGAAATGGAAACCGCCGGCGCGGGCGGCAACCCAGATTTCACGGGTCACGCCATGACGATTGACGATGATCTTGCTGCCGTCGGCGAACTCAATTTCCAGCACACCGCCCGCCGCCAACTCGAAATCGACAGCGGCCCCCGAAGCTTCGAGCGCGGCCTCGATCCGGGCCAGCACTGCGTCGGCCTGGCTGCCGAATTCCCTATCATCCATCGTGATACCATTCCATTTTTGCCGCCAGCGCCCCGCACATGTCCCGAATCGCCGCCTTGCTGATTGTCCTGAGCCTTGCCGCCTGCGGTACCAAGGGCTTGCTCGAACTGCCGCCCGGCCCAGCGCCGCAGCCGCTGCTCAGCGGCAGTAAGCAGCCCGTTGCGGCGGATGTTAGCACGCCCTCCAGCCACCCAGACCAATGACCTCCTTTGTCCTGAAAAACGGCGTCCTGCACGCCGAAGCCGTCGCCCTGCCGACCATCGCCGAGCAGTTCGGCACGCCTGCCTATGTTTATTCGCGCGCCGCGCTGGAAGCTGCGCTGCGCGAATTCCATGACGTCCTCACCGCCCACCCCGCCGGCGCTGGCGCGCTGGTCTGTTACGCCGTCAAGGCCAATGCCAACCTCGCCATCCTCAACCTCTTCGCCCGCCTCGGCGCCGGCTTCGACATCGTCTCCGGCGGCGAACTGCAACGGGTGCTGGCGGCTGGCGCCGACCCGCGCAAGGTGGTCTTCTCCGGCGTCGGCAAGACCGTCGCTGAAATGCGGCAGGCGCTGGAAGCCGGTATTTTCTGCTTCAACATCGAATCGGTCCCGGAACTGGAGCGCCTCAACGAAGTCGCCGGTCAACTCGGCAAGCAGGCCCCGATCAGCCTACGCGTCAATCCTAACGTCGATCCAAAGACCCATCCCTACATCTCCACTGGTCTCAAGGAAGCCAAGTTTGGCGTCGCTTATGACGATGCCCTGGCCCTCTACCGGCGCGCGGCGGCGTTGCCGCATATCGCAGTGACCGGCATCGACTGCCACATCGGCTCGCAATTGCTCGATCCCTCGCCCTTTGCCGAGGCCCTCGACCGTATCTTGGCCCTGATCGACCAATTGGCAGCCGAAGGCATCGCCATCCATCACATCGACCTGGGCGGCGGCCTTGGCATCAAATACCGTGAGGACCAGGTGCAGCCAACCGCCGCCGCCTACCTCAATCCGCTGCTCGACAAGCTCGCCGGTCGCGGCCTGCAGGTCGTACTCGAACCGGGCCGCCGCCTGGTCGGCAACGCCGGCCTGCTGTTGACCCGTGTCGAATACCTCAAGCACGGCGAAGCCAAGGATTTCGCCATCATCGATGCGGCCATGAACGACCTGCTGCGCCCGGCGCTGTACGAAGCCTGGCACGACATCCTGCCGGTAACGCCGCGCCCCGGCGCCCCCCACGATTACGACGTGGTTGGTCCAGTCTGCGAAACCGGCGACTTCCTCGGCCAGGCCCGGCCGCTCGCCATCGAACCGGGCGACCTGCTGGCGGTGATGTCGGCCGGCGCCTACGGCATGGCCATGGCTTCGAACTACAACACCCGGCCGCGCGCCGTCGAGGTGATGGTCGACGGCGCGGCAGTCCACGTCATCCGCCAGCGCGAGACGGTCGAACAACTTTACGCCGGCGAATCCGTGTTGCCGCAGTGAGCGGCGTCCGCGTCGACAAGTGGCTGTGGGCCGCGCGTTTCTTCAAGACGCGCAGCTTGGCCAGCGACGCGGTCGGCGGCGGCAAGGTCAAGCTGAACGGCACAATGACCAAGCCGGCGCGCGACGTCAAGATCGGTGACCGGCTTGATATCGGCAATGGCGATAGCCGTTGGCAAGTGACGGTTCTCGCCTTGTCGGAAAAACGCGGGCCGGCCAGCGCGGCGCGCCAGCTCTACGAAGAAACACCGGATAGCATCGCCACCCGCGAGGCTGCGCAGATGCAGCGCAAGTTCAGTGTCGAACCAGCGGCCGACATCCACGGCCGGCCGACCAAGCACGACCGGCGGCGCCTGGAGCGCCTGGGCGGCTGATCATCGGCAGCCAGCAACGCGGGGGGAGCAATACGGCCTTCCATCCCGCCACCAGCGGCCGCTCGGATTGCGACAAAGCCTACAGGACCAAGATCAGGGCCAGCGGCAGGAAAAGCAGCGCCGCCAGGTTGCCGATCAGCACGATTGAAGCGACGCGCTGCGGCTCCTGCTGATAGCGCTCGGCGAACAGGAAGTTAAGTACAGCCGGCGGCAACGCACCGAATACCAGCAGCATTGCCGCATCGCGCCCGTGCAGCCCGAGCAACAGAGCGATGCCATAGGCCACGGCCATGCCGGCCAGTGGCCGCAGAATGGCGCTGCCAAGCGACAGCTTCCATTCGCCGAAACTGACGTCGGTCATGCGCACGCCGAGCGAAAACAGCAGCAGCGGCACCGACACGTCGCCGAGCATCTTGATGGCGATGACCAGCGGCGCCCACACTGGGATTTTCAGGATCGCCACGGCCAAGCCGGCGAGCGCGGCGAACACCACCGGGATGCGCCACAGCATCAGGATGCGCGTTTGCGGATTGAGCAACTTGGCGCCCAGGGAGAAATGCAAGGTGTTCTCGACCATGAACAGAATCACCGCCGCCGCCAACGCTTCCTCGCCCCAGGCCAACACCGCTAGCGGCAGGCCGATGTTGCCGGAGTTGTTGAAAATCATTGGCGGCACCAGCGTCTTCGCCGGCACGCCACTCAGTCGGGCGAACGGCCAGGCGAGCAGGCCACAAAGGGCAAGCACCAGAAAACCGCCAAGCGCCAGCGACGCGTAGGCGGCAAGGTCAAAAGACTTCCCGGCCATTGCCGCGAAGACCAGCGCCGGTACGAAGACATCCATGTTCAGGCGGTTGGCCACGGCCATTTCCGGCCTGTGCTTGCGGCCGTAGAAAAAGCCGGCGGCAACGATGGCAAAAATCGGGAACAGGATGGCCAGCAGGCGGAAAGTCAGGCTTTGCTCGGCCAACAAACGGTCTCGGGAGGAAGGGAAAGGAAATTGTGCAGGCGCCGGCGGCGCCCGCCCGATCGGGGAATGTCTTTACAGCACGTAGCGCGACAGATCCTCGTCGGCCGCCACGTCGCCGAGGCGAGTGTTGACGTAGGCAGTATCGACCTGCAGTTGATCGAGCCCAACTTTGCCGGCCTCGAACGACACTTCTTCAAGCAACTTTTCCATGACCGTATGCAGGCGGCGGGCGCCAATGTTCTCGGTCTTCTCATTCACCTGGAAAGCGATCTCGGCCAAGCGGCGGATACCGTCGGCGGCAAAATCGACCGCCACCCCCTCGGTTGCCAGCAAGGCCTGGTACTGCTTAGTCAGACAGGCATCGGTCTGGGTCAGGATGCATTCAAAGTCGGCCACCGACAGCGAATCAAGTTCGACACGGATGGGAAAACGGCCCTGCAACTCGGGAATCAGGTCGGACGGCTTGGCCAGATGGAAAGCGCCGGAAGCGATGAACAGGATGTGATCCGTCTTGATCATCCCGTACTTGGTCGACACCGTGGTCCCCTCGACCAGCGGCAGCAGGTCGCGCTGCACGCCCTGGCGGGAGACATCGGCGCCCTGCGTCTCGGAACGGCTGGCGATCTTGTCCAACTCGTCGAGGAAGACGATGCCGTTCTGCTCGACAGCCTTGACCGCCTCCAGCTTGACCTCCTCGTCGTTGACCAGCTTGGCCGCCTCCTCGTCGGTCAACAGCTTCAGCGCCTCCTTGATTTTCAGCTTGCGTGACTTCTTCTTGCCACCGCCGATGTTCTGGAACATGCCCTGGATCTGCTGAGTCAGCTCCTCCATGCCCGGCGGCGCAAAAATCTCAGCCTGCATCATCGGCGCAGCAAGTTCGATGTCGATTTCCTTGTCGTCCAGATCGCCCTCGCGCAACTTCTTGCGGAATTTCTGGCGCGTGGCACCGTCGCCGGTCGCTGCTTCCTCGGCGTAAAAACCGGGATTGCGCGCCGGCGGCAGCAGAGCATCGAGCACACGCTCCTCGGCGGCATCCTCGGCGCGGGCACGGTTGGCCTGCATGGCACGGTCGCGGTGCGACTTGATGGCCATCTCGACCAAGTCACGGATGATGGTCTCAACGTCACGTCCGACGTAGCCGACCTCGGTGAACTTGGTCGCCTCGATCTTGATGAACGGCGCATTGGCCAAGCGCGCCAAGCGCCGGGCGATCTCGGTCTTGCCGACGCCGGTCGGCCCGATCATCAGGATGTTTTTCGGCGTGATTTCCTGGCGCAGCGGCTCATCCACCTGCATACGGCGCCAGCGATTACGCAGCGCAATGGCCACGGCGCGCTTGGCGTCAGCCTGCCCGACAATGTGTTTGTCGAGTTCCTGCACGATTTCACGGGGGGTCAGGGATGATGACATGTTAGCTCGCTGATGTGCCGGCCGCTCAGGCCGGACGCAGTTCGTCAATGACGAGGTTGCGGTTGGTGTAAATGCAGATATCGGCGGCGATGTTGAGCGAACGCTCGACGATGTCACGCGCGCTGCGCTCGGAACCTTCCAGCAGCGCCCTGGCGGCCGACAGCGCGAAAGCGCCGCCGGAACCGATGGCGGCGGCATCGCAGTCCGGTTCGATGACATCGCCATTGCCCGACACAATGAAAATCCGTTCCGGATCGGCCACCAACAACAACGCTTCCAGACGGCGCAAAAAACGATCCGAACGCCAGTCCTTCGCCAGTTCGATGGCTGCCCGGGTGAGGTTGCCGTATTTTTCCAGCTTGCCTTCGAATCTCTCAAACAGGGTAAAGGCATCCGCCGTGCCACCGGCAAAACCCGCCAGCACCTTGTCGTTATACAGGCGGCGCACCTTGCGGGCATTGTCCTTCATGACGGTATTACCGAGCGTGACCTGACCATCACCCCCCATGGCAACCGCGCCGGCGCGGCGCACGGCAACAATGGTGGTGCTGTGCGGATCGAAGGCAAATTGGTCGCTCATGAAACTCCTGTACCCGTTACCGGGGCCGCAACGCCATTCGTGACCCTCCGCGGGGCGGGCGGCGGATTTCAGCCCTTCTTGCGCGCCCGTGGATGGGAAGCTTCATAAATGCGGGCCAGATGCTGGAAGTCAAGGTGGGTATAGATCTGGGTGGTGGCAATATCGGCGTGACCCAGCAATTCCTGCACCCCGCGCAGATCGCCACTGGATTCCAGCAAATGCGTGGCAAATGAGTGCCGGAACAGATGGGGGTAGACGTTGACGCCTATGCCCTGACGCCGGGCCCAGTAGACCACCCGTTTCTGCACCGCCCGGGCACCGAGCCGCCGGCCACCGCGACCCACGCACAGGGCCGCCTCATCCGGCTTCGCAACCGCCGGACGCTGCCGCAACCACTGGCCCAGCGCCGCAAGCGCCAGCCGTCCCAC
>JAISPT010000058.1 GCA_031274715.1 Azonexus sp.
CCATGAAGCGATCGACGAAGATCGCGCCGCTTTCCTTATCGACTTCGTACTTGACCGGCTCCGAGTGGGCGGAAATCTCGATGATGACGTTGAAATCGTCGGGAATGGATTTCCCGGAAGGAACGTTGTTGAGTGCCATTTTTGTCTCTCTGCGGTTGGGTTTGAGAATTTTTCATTATACCGTCGCGCCGGACGGTGAGTCTCTCCGGGCTTTCGCCCGGAGCTTCCTCGCCACGAGTTTGGGGCGCCTGCGGCGCCCACAAATCACGCTTGGCTCGCTGGACCTCGGCCTGAAGGCCGGGGCTTGTGCTTGCACCCTGGTCATTGCCAGGCGGCAAGAAACTCCTGCCAGTGCGGAGCGCCGATCCGGGCCAGTTGTGCCTTGACGAAATCGATCTCGGCCGCTTCCTCGGTCGCCGTCAATTCGCCGCGCAGGCGGCGGAAACGGTTGTAGACCAGATAGGTATTGACCACGTCGGTCTCGCAGTAGTCGCGGATGGCGGCTGCCTGCCCCGCCTGCCAGGCTTCCCAGACCTTGCCGCCGTCCATGCCGAGTTTGCCGGGAAAGCCGAACAGCTTGGCTAAATCATCGAGCGGCGCATTGGCGCGAGGGTTGTACAGAGCCAGCAAATCCATCAAATCGAGGTGACGGGTGTGGTAGCGGCTGATGTAATTGTTCCACTTGAAATCGCGCGAATCGGCGTAGTCGCCGTCGCCGAGATCCCAGTAACGCGGCGCCGAAACGCCATGCAGCATGCCGCGATAATGCAGCACCGGCAGATCGAAACCGCCGCCGTTCCAGGACACGATCTGCGGCGTGAATTTCTCGACGCCGTCGAAAAAGCGCTGGATGATGGCGCCTTCGTCAAGTTCCGGCTCGGCCAGCGACCATACCTTGAAGCCCTCACTGGTACGCAGGGCGCAGGAAATACTGACCACCCGCTGCAGGTGTAAGGATAGGAAATCGCTGCCGGTCTTGGCTCGGCGTTGCTGAAAGGCCAGTTCGGCCACTTCGGCGTCGGAAAGTTCGGCCGGCAGATCGTTGAGCCGGCGCAGGCCGGCCACGTCGGGAATGGTCTCGATATCGAAGACGAGCACCGGCTTCATGCCGCACCTTTCATGCTGGAAAGACGCCGGTCGACAGATAGCGGTCGCCACGGTCGCAGATGATGCTGACGATGACTGCGTTCTCCAGCGCCTGCGCCAAGCGCAGGGCGACGACGATGCCGCCACCGGAGGAGATACCAGCGAAGATGCCTTCCTCGACGGCCAGCCGGCGGGTCATCGCCTCGGCCTCGGCCTGGCTGACGTATTCAATGGCATCGACATGGTCCGGGACATAAATTTTCGGTAGATAGGCTTGCGGCCACTTGCGGATACCGGGAATCTGGCTGCCCTCCTCCGGCTGACAGCCGACGATTCGGATGGCCGGGTTCTTTTCCTTGAGGAAGCGGCCAGTGCCCATGATGGTACCGGTGGTACCCATGCTGGAGACGAAATGGGTAACGCCCCCGCCGGTGTCGCGCCAGATTTCCGGGCCAGTGCCTTCGTAGTGCGCCAGCGGGTTGTCCGGGTTGGCGAACTGGTCGAGGATGATACCCTGGCCTTCGTTACGCATCTTCTCGGCGACGTCGCGGGCCAATTCCATGCCACCCTCTCTAGGCGTCAGCACCAGTTCGGCGCCGTAGGCGCGCATGCTCTGGCGGCGCTCGACGCTCTGGTTCTCGGGCATTACCAAGATCATCCGGTAGCCCTTGATGGCCGCGACCATGGCCAAGGCGATACCGGTATTGCCAGAAGTCGCCTCGATCAGCGTGTCGCCCGGCTGGATGTCGCCCCTGGCCTCGGCACGGACGATCATCGACAGCGCCGGCCGGTCCTTGACCGAGCCAGCCGGATTGTTGCCTTCCAATTTGGCGAAGAGGACATTGCCACGCCGTTCGTTCTCCGCACCCGGCAGGCGCAGCAGACGAACCAGCGGCGTATTGCCGACAAAATCCCCTAAGGGTTTAGCCATGCCGATGCAACCACTCGATATATTGGCCGACGCCCTCCTCGACCGTCGCCATCGGTGCTGCGTAGCCGGCCGCGCGTAGGCGGCTCAGATCGGCCTGCGTGAAGGCCTGGTACTTGCCCTTCAGCGCCTCGGGGAAGGCGACGTATTCGAGCAAACCCTGCGTCCGCAGCTCGGCCAGCGTCAAGACCGCTTCGCCACGCACCCGACGGCAGCCGTTGACAGCGGCAACGGCGACGTCGTTGAAGCTTTGCGCCCGGCCGGAGCCGAGATTGAAGATGCCGGATTTCTCCGGATGGTCGAGGAAGAACAGATTGACCTTGGCGACATCGCCGACGAAGACAAAATCACGCATCTGGCCGCCATTCTTGTAGCCGTGCGAACCTTCGAACAGCTTAACCTTGCCCTCGGCCATAAACTGGTTGTAGTGATGGAAGGCGACCGAGGCCATGCGCCCCTTGTGCGTTTCGCGCGGGCCGTAGACGTTGAAGTAACGGAAGCCGACGATCTGCGACGACGGCCCTCTGGCCAACCGTCGGCGGACGATCTGGTCGAACAAAAACTTCGAATAGCCGTAGACATTGAGCGGCCCTTCGTTCTGCCGCTCCTCGCGGAACACGCTGGCAGCGCCGTAGGTAGCCGCCGACGAGGCATAGAGAAACTGGACGTCCTGATCCTGGCACCAGTCGAGCAGGATGTTCGAATAGCGGAAATTGTTTTCCATCATGTAGCGGCCATCGCTTTCCATGGTGTCGGAGCAGGCGCCTTCATGGAAAATGGCTTCGACCTCGCCGTCGAAATGGCCAGCCTGGATGCGCTCGATAAAATCGTGCTTATCGAGGTAATCGGCGATCTCGCAGTCAATCAGGTTCTTGAACTTGTCGGCCTTGGTCAGGTTGTCGACAGCGATGATGTTCGTTACGCCGCGCTCGTTGAGCGCCTTGACGATGTTGGCCCCGATAAAACCGGCCGCGCCGGTGACGATGGTATACATGCGGCTTCCTTGCTTCTTTAGATGGCGTGGGCGATTTCTTCGCGAGTAACGACGGCCGTCCCCAGCTTGCCAACGACGATACCAGCGGCAATGTTGGCGACGCGGATGGCCTCGGCCCAGTCGGCCCCGGCGGCGACCATGACGGCCAGCGTGGCGATCACGGTATCGCCGGCGCCGGAAACATCAAACACTTCCCGCGCCTGCGCCGTCTGGTGGTGCCTCTCGTCGTCGGCAAACAGGGTCATGCCCTCTTCGCTACGCGTCACCAGCAGGGCCTCGATGCCGAGTTCGCCGCACAACCGGCGAGCCTTGTCGGCCAACTCCTCCTCGCTGCGCCAACTGCCGATGATCTGCTTCAACTCGGCGCGGTTGGGCGTGATGACCGTCGCCCCGGCGTAGCGGGACCAGTCGTCGCCCTTCGGGTCAACCAGCACTGGCTTGTCGGCAGCGCGGGCGATGCGGATCATCTCGGCGATATGGGTCAAGCCGCCCTTACCGTAGTCGGACAACACCACCACGTCGACATCGGCGACGCGGCGTTCGAAATCGGCCAGCTTGGCAAGCAGGATTTCGTGCGACGGCGGCGTTTCAAAATCGATGCGCAGCAACTGTTGCTGGCGACCAATCACACGCAGCTTGACGATGGTCGCCAGGTCACCGTCGACGTGCAAGCCAGCGTCGATCATTCCTGCATCGAGCAGGCGGGCCAAGCTGCGCCCGGCATCATCGTCGCCGACCACTGACAGCAGCGCCGCCACCGCCCCCAGCGAGACGGCATTGCGCGCCACGTTGGCGGCACCGCCGAGGCGCTCTTCCTGGCGCTCGACCTTGACCACCGGCACCGGCGCCTCCGGCGAAATGCGGTCGACTTCGCCGAACCAGTAGCGGTCCAGCATCACGTCGCCAACAACTAGCAGGCGCACCTGGGCAATCTTCTCCAGCATGAATCAGCGTCCGATGGCGAAGTACTCGATACCCATGTCGCGCACGGCCTTTGGATCGTAAAGATTACGGCCGTCAAAGATGACCGGATGCTTCAATGTCTGCTGGATAGCGGCGAAATCCGGGGCGCGGAATTCTTTCCATTCGGTGACGATGATCAGCGCATCGGCCCCAGCCAACGCCGCCATCGGCTGCTCGGCGTAGGCGAGGCGCGGCTCGTCGGCGAAAATCCGCCGCGTTTCGTCCATGGCTACCGGATCGTAGGCGGTGACCGTAGCGCCGGCGGCGAACAGGTCAGCGATCAACTCGCGGCTGGGCGCCTCGCGCATATCGTCGGTGTTCGGCTTGAAGGACAGCCCCCACAGCGCGAAATGTCGGCCCGTCAGATCGCCGAAGCGGCGTTTGATCTTCCCAGTCAGCACATGCTTCTGGACCTCGTTGGCTTCCTCGACGGCGTTCAGCACTTTTAGGCGGATGCCGGCATCGTCCTGGGCCGTCTTGATCAGGGCCTTGACATCCTTGGGGAAGCAGGAACCGCCGTAGCCGCAGCCGGGATACAAGAAGTGGTAGCCGATGCGCGGATCGGCGCCGATGCCTTGACGTACCATCTCGATATCGGCACCGAGCACCTCGGCCAGGTTGGCCAGTTCGTTCATGAAGCTGATGCGCGTCGCCAGCATGGCGTTAGCGGCGTATTTAGTCAGTTCGGCGCTTTTTACGTCGGTAACGATCAGGCGCTCGTGGTTACGCTGGAAGGGCGCATACAGCGTGCGCATCAGGTGCACGGCCTGCTCGTCTTCGGCACCGACGACGATGCGGTCGGGCCGCATGAAATCGTCGACGGCCGCCCCTTCCTTGAGGAATTCCGGGTTGGAGACAACGCTGAAGGGAATATCGACGCCACGCTTCTGCAGTTCCTCTTGCAGCGCCGCCTTGACCTTGGCCCCGGTGCCAACCGGCACCGTGCTCTTGTCGACCACAACTTTGTAGTCGGTCATCAGCCGGCCAATGTTGCGCGCCGCCGCCAGCACGTATTGCAGGTCGGCCGAGCCATCCTCATCCGGCGGCGTGCCGACGGCGATGAATTGGACAACACCGTGGCGCACCGCCCGTTCGACGTCGGTGGTGAAATGCAGGCGGCCGTTCGCGACATTGCGCCGCACCATATCCTGCAGGCCGGGTTCGTAGATGGGAATACCGCCTTCTTCGAGAATGCGGATCTTCTCCGGATCGATATCCAGACACAGGACATCGTTGCCGACTTCGGCCAAGCAGGTGCCGCTGACCAGTCCAACGTAGCCACTGCCAATAACAGTTATCTTCATGGGGAATTCCTACAGGGTTTGATCGAACTCTTCGCTGCGTCGCGGCGGATAAGTTTCCCAGCCACCGCAGGCCGGGCAACGCCAGTAGAATTGGCGGGCCTTGAAACCACAATTATCGCACCGATAGCGCGACAGCCGCTGGGTATACCCTTGGATGATGGTCTTGGCCAGATCGATGTCGGGACGAAGCTCTGGCGCGACCAACGGCAAACGCGCGCTCATCAGTTTTTCCAGGCCGAGCAGGGTCGGATTGCGTTGCAACTCGGCGCGCACCAGGCGGTAGGCCGCGTCAGTACCTTCGTTCTCGAGGACCAGTTGATAAACGACATCGAGCAGGTCGAGCGACGGATAGCCTTCGAGATAGCCGCTGAGCAGCGCGATGCCTTCGTCGCGGCGATCCAGCTTGCGGTAGGTGTCGAGCAGGCGCTGGGCGACCAGCGCCAGGTAGGCCGGATCCTGTTGCTCGATCCGCTGCCAGGCCTCAATGGCCGCCTGCGGCTTGCCTTCCTGCAGCAGCAGGTCGCCCTGCAACAGGCTGGCGCGCACGCACTTGCGATTCTGCTGCATCGCCGATTCGAGATAGCTCCGTGCCGAGTCGGGCTTCGAGCGCATGATCTCGCCGGCCGCCAGTTCGCAATAAAACTCGGCCACCTCCTGCTGCGAGGCGACGTCCGGCAGTTCGCGCGCCAATTCCACCGCCTTCAGCCATTCCTTCTCGACCTGGTAGATTTCCAGCAGATTGCGCTTGGCATCCTCCTCGAAAGCAGTGCCGATCAGCTTGTTGAAGATTTCCTCGGCACGGTCGAGCAAGCCGGCCTTGAGGAAATCCTGGCCAAGTTCGGCCAGCGCATGCAGGCGCACCCCATCGTCGAGGTCGGGCCGATCGATCAAGTTCTGGTGCATGCGGATCGCCCGCTCCGTCTCGCCACGGCGGCGGAACAGGTTGCCAAGGGCGAAGTGCAACTCGACGGTCTGCGAATCGACCTTGGCGACTTCGAGAAAAGAATCAATGGCCTTGTCCGGCTGCTCGTTGAGCAGGAAATTCAGGCCCTGGAAATAGGAACGCGGCAGTACCCGCGATTCATGCACCACCTGCCGGATATCGACCCGCGCCGCCGCCCAGCCGAGGGCGAAGAAAACGGGAATCAGCAGCAGTTGCCAGTATTCGAAGAGCTCGCTCATGAAACCGGCGGTAGCTCTGGCATCGATTCCTGCGGCGCTTTGCTGGCCAGTTGCTGACGCAGGCGCGAAATCTCACGCCGCTGGCGGTACAGCACGCCGAGCAGCGACAACGCACCGAGCACAGCGCCGGCAGCGAAGAAAGTCAGCAGCACGATAACCAGCGGCGCCTGCCAAACCTGGTCAAGAAGCAGATTGAGCGTTACCGGGGCGGTGTTCTGGACAGCAAAAACGACCAGAAAGAAAAAAATGACGAGCCGTATGGCCCAGGTCAGTATTGTCATGACATTGAATGAAAAAGGGCAGTGAAATGACTCACTGCCCGAATCTACCACAATGCGTCGGTACAACGTCAGACCGGCTGATCGACCCGTTCGCGCAACTCCTTGCCCGCTTTGAAATGGGGAACCCACTTCGCCGGAACGCTGACCTTCTCCCCCGACTTGGGGTTGCGGCCGGTGCGCGGCGGCCGGTAGTTGAGCGCAAAGCTGCCGAATCCGCGGATCTCGATGCGATCCCCGCGCACCAGCGCCTCGGACATCGCATCGAGAATCATCTTGACCGCAAAATCAGCATCCTTCGCCACCAACTGCGGAAACCTCTCCGCCAGCCGGGCGATGAGCTCGGACTTGGTCATGCCTGTGCCTTATCAGCCTTGCTGGTTGAGTTTGGCCTTGAGCAGGGCACCCAGGTTGGTCGTACCGGAAGCGGCGGCGGAAGACTCAGCAGACAGCTTCTGCATCGCCTCGTGCTGCTCGGCACTGTCCTTGGCCTTGATCGACAGGTTGATACCGCGGGTCTTGCGATCCACGTTGATGATCATGGCCTCGACCTCGTCGCCCACCTTGAGGTGCTGCGTCAGGTCATCGACACGATCACGGGAGAACTCGGAAGCACGCAGGTAACCTTCGTTCTCGCCATCCAGGGTGAGCACGGCGCCGCGGGCGTCGACCGACTTGACGGTGGCGCGCACGATGCTGTTCTTCTCGTGGGTGGCGATGAAGTTGGTGTACGGGTCGCCTTCCATCTGCTTGATGCCCAGCGAGATGCGCTCCTTCTCGACGTCGATGCCGAGCACGACTGCCTCGACTTCGTCGCCCTTCTTGAAGTTGCGGATGGCTTCCTCACCGGTGGCGCTCCACGACAGGTCGGACAGGTGCACCAAGCCATCGATGCCACCGGGCAGGCCGATGAAGATGCCAAAGTCGGTGATCGACTTGATCGCGCCTCTGACTTTGTCGCCCTTCTTGTGGTTCATCGCGAAATCGTCCCACGGATTCGGCCGGCACTGCTTCATACCCAGCGAAATACGGCGGCGCTCCTCGTCGATCTCGAGGATCATGACTTCGACTTCGTCGCCCAGGGAAACGACCTTGGACGGATGGACGTTCTTGTTGGTCCAGTCCATTTCGGAAACGTGCACCAGGCCTTCGATACCCTGCTCGATCTCGACGAAGGAACCGTAATCGGTCAGGTTGGTGACCTTGCCGAACAGGCGGGTACCGGCCGGATAGCGGCGGGCGATGCCGACCCACGGATCGTCGCCCAGTTGCTTCATGCCCAGCGAGACACGATTCTTCTCAGCGTCGAACTTGAGAATCTTGGCGGTCACTTCGTCGCCGACGTTCAGCACTTCGCTCGGGTGACGGACGCGGCGCCAAGCCAGGTCGGTGATGTGCAGCAGGCCATCGATACCGCCCAGATCCACGAAAGCGCCGTAGTCGGTGATGTTCTTGACGATACCCTTGACGACGGTACCTTCCTTGAGATTCTCGAGCAGCTTTTCGCGATCCTTGTCGGCGGTGGCTTCGAGCACGGCACGGCGGGACATCACGACGTTGTTGCGCTTGCGGTCGAGCTTGATGACCTTGAACTCCATGGTCTTGCCCTCGTAGGGCGTGGTGTCCTTGACCGGGCGCATGTCGACCAGGGAACCCGGCAGGAAGGCGCGGACACCATTGGACATGACGGTCAGACCACCCTTGACCTTACCGGTAATGGTACCGGTGACCAGGGAGTTATTGTTCAGGGCTTCTTCCAGGAAGTTCCAGGCGGCGATGCGCTTGGCGCGGTCGCGCGAGAGGCGCGTGGCGCCGTAGCCGTCTTCCAGCATCTCGATGGCGACTTGCACGAAATCGCCGACCTTGACTTCAACTTCACCCTGATCGTTCAGGAATTCTTCGAGCGGAACATAGGATTCCGATTTCAGGCCGGCATTGACCACGACGAAATTGTGATCGATGGCCACCACCTCGGCGGTGATGACTTCGCCTTGACGCATTTCCTGGCGAGCCAGGGATTCTTCAAAAAGTTGAGCAAAAGATTCCATTGATGGAGGGACTTTCTTGCCACGAATTGTGAAATCCGCAGCGGGTTGGAGTTGAACATACCGCCGCCCGGATGGGCGGCAGGGACCTTACAGCGCGGACTCCCGGCTCCAGCGCAACACTTGGTCAACCGCCTCTTCAATGGTCAGCGACGTGGTGTCGAGCAGCTTGGCATCCGCCTCCTGCCTGAGGGGCGCCACACTACGCCCGGAATCACGGGCATCGCGTTGCTGCAAATCAAGCAGAAGGGCGGGGAGGTTAGCAGAGAAACCTTTTTCGATCAACTGCTTATAACGACGCTCGGCACGCGCCTCGGCCGTCGCGGTGAGAAACACTTTCAGCGGTGCCCGGGGGAAGACAACCGAGCCCATGTCGCGCCCATCGCCGACCAAGCCGGGTGCCGTATTGAAGGCCCGCTGGCGAAACAGCAGGGCGGCGCGCACAGCTGGCAGGGCGGCGACCTGCGAGGCGCCGGCGGATATTTCCTCGGTACGAATGGCGTCGCCGACCGGTACCCCTTGCAGGCAGACGTCATTCTCGGAAAACGTCACCTCAAGGCCGGTGGCGATCGCCGCCACCGCCGGCTCGTCGGCCCAATCAACGCCGGCGCGGCGGGCCGCCAGCGCGGTCAAGCGATACAGAGCACCGGAATCGAGATAAGCATAGCCCAGCGCCGCTGCCACGCGGGCGGCAACCGTTCCCTTGCCGGAAGCCGACGGACCATCGATGGCGATCACCGGCGCCGCCCGAGTCACGGCGGCAAAACGGTCGAAATAATCGGGGAAGGTCTTGGCCACGCATTGCGGATCATTGATGCGCAGCGGCGTGCCGAAGGCGGCCAGCGAAAAGCACATCGCCATCCGGTGGTCGTCGTAGGTGTCGATGGCCGCTGGCCGCAGGATGGCCGGGGTGACGCGGATAAAGTCCGCCCCCTCCTCCACCACAGCACCCAGCTTGCGCAACTCGGTCGCCATCGCCGCGATGCGGTCGGTTTCCTTGACCCGCCAGCTGGCGATATTGCGCAGCATGGTCGTGCCCTTGGCGAACAAGGCCGCAGTGGCCAGCGTCATCGCCGCATCGGGAATATGGTTGCAGTCGAGATCGACGGCCACTAGGTCGCCGACCGGCGCCCGCGCCGACATCCAGTTCGGCCCCGTCTCGATCCGCGCGCCCATCTGCGCCAGCGCCTCGGCGAACTTCACGTCACCCTGGATCGAGTCGCCACCAACCCCCTCGACCCGTACCGGTCCGCCGCCGATGGCGCCCAACGCCAGGAAATAGGAAGCTGACGAGGCATCGCCCTCGACATAAACGGTACCCGGCGAACGATAGCGGCTGCCGGCCGGCACCGTGAAGCGCTGCCAGCCCTCGCGTTGCACGACGACGCCGAAACGGGCCATGGTCGCCAGCGTAATCTCGATATAGGGCTTGGAAATCAGTTCACCAACCACCTCGACGGTCGCCACCTCACCGGTCAGCGGCAAAGCCATCAGCAAGCCGGTTAGAAACTGGCTGGAAACGTCGCCGCGCACCCGCAGCACGCCGCCCGAGTGAATACTGCCCGGCCTCAGGTGCAGCGGCGGATAACCCTCGTTGCCGAGGTAGGCGATATCAGCGCCAAGCTGGCGCAAGCCATCGACCAGATCGCCGATCGGCCGCTCGTGCATGCGCGCCACGCCCTTCAGCACATAATCGCCACCAGCCAGCGCCAGCGCCGCAGTCATCGGGCGAAAGGCTGTACCAGCATTGCCGAGAAACAGTTCCGCCTGACGCACCGGAATACGCCCGGCACAACCGCTGATTCGCCAGTTTTCGCCCCCTAGGTGGGCGACACCGATGCCAAGTGCCCTAAGCGCCTCCAACATGCGCTCAGTATCGTCGGAGGCCAGCAAATCGCACACCTCCGTTTCGCCCTCGGCCAAGGCAGCCAGCAGCAGGACGCGGTTGGAAATGCTTTTCGAACCCGGCAGACGGACGATTCCGGCGGCGGACAACAACTGGGGCAGGTCGAGGAATTCCATGATCTTGGCGGAGCAGAAAATTGTTCAGTCTACCCGCCCCGGGGAAAAGGCCGAAGCGCTTCTTCGGTACTCAGCTGGTCGGCTTCGAAATATATTCCGGAACAAAGCGGCGCAAGCCCTGCCTGACCTCCTCGCCGGGACGCACACCGGCGTTCAGCCAAGCGAGTAGTTCGGCATATTCGTCGGTCGCCAGCGCATCGGACAGGCGAGCGATGCGCAGCTTGGGATGCGGGGTCGGCAAAGTCGCTTCATCGTCGGCCAGCAGCTCTTCGTAGAGTTTTTCGCCCGGCCGCAAGCCGGTAAATTCGATGTGGATTTCCTCGTCGCTGAAACCGGACAAGCAGATCATGTCGCGTGCCAAATCGATGATTTTGACCGGCTCGCCCATGTCGAGCACAAAAATCTCGCTCCCCTGCCCCATGCAACCGGCCTGCAGGACGAGTTGAGCGGCCTCGGGAATGGTCATGAAGTAGCGGGTGATCTCCGGATGGGTGACAGTCACCGGCCCGCCCTTGGCGATCTGCTCGCGAAACTTCGGAATTACGCTGCCATTGCTGCCCAGCACATTGCCGAAGCGAACCGTGACGAACTTCGTCTCGCCATCGGCATGGACAGCGCGACAGAGGCGCTCGGCTAAGCGCTTGGTCGCTCCCATCACATTGGTCGGGTTGACTGCCTTGTCGGTCGAAATCAGGACAAATTTTTCCACCCCGGCCTTCTGCGCCGCCCGGGCCATGGTCAAGGTACCCAACACATTAGTCCGCACCGCCTGCCAGGCATTGACATCCTCCATCAGTGGCACGTGCTTGTAAGCGGCAGCGTGGAATACAACCGCCGGCTGCTCGGCGGCAAAAATTTCGGCTACCCGCTCAACGTCACGGACATCTGCCGCCCAGCACTGACGGGCCAGCCCGGGCAACTTGTCGCGCAACTCCTCGTCGATGGTGTACAGCGCGAATTCTGAGGAATCCAACAGCACCAGGCGCGCCGGCTCGAAACGCGCGATCTGCCGGCACAATTCTGAGCCGATCGAACCACCGGCCCCGCTGACCAGCACGACGCGCCCACGCAGGAGTCCGGACAAACCTTCGTCATCAAGCTTGACGGCTTCCCGGCCCAGCAGATCTTCCAGTTCCACCTTGCGGATGTTGGAGACCGCCAGCCGACCAGAGAGCAAGTCATCGTAGGAAGGCACGGTCATCACCGTCAACCCTGCCGCTGCCGCCAGTTCGGCAACCCGCCGGCGCTTGCCGGGACGGGCACCAGGCATGGCGATGATGGCGTGCTGGGCACCGAGGCTGGGCGCCACCTTACTGATCGAATCGATCGGATGAATGATCGGCAATCCACGCAGGCGACGCCCTTTCTTGCCAGAGCTGTCATCCATGATGGCCACGGGATACCATTGGCCGCAGCGATGAATCTCTCGTAACAGGGAATCGGCTGCCTCGCCAGCTCCCAGAATGATCACCGGGCTACCCCGCAACTTGGTCGGCCCGTACAGACGATGCTCCTTCCAGCTCCGGTAGGCAAAGCGACTCCCTCCCATGATCACGGCCAGCAGTATCGGATGCAGCACTAGCACGGATCGAGGAATATTCGGTATGGTGAAGAGAACGATAATCGCCGTTGCCATCAGGGTTCCAACCCCAATCGCCGCAACAAGATGATGCAAATCAGATATGCTGGCAAACCGCCACAGGCCACGATAGAGACCAAACAAGTAAAACAACCCGGCAAATAGCGGAAGCAGCCAGATCCATGACGAACGGGCTACCAGCTCATACTCGGCAGGAACATCAAAATTGAAGCGCAGCCAGAAAGCAAGCATCCAGGCCAACGCCACTGCCAGCACATCATGCAAAAATGCAGCGAGTATGCGTGGATTGGAGAGTAGAAGCGTTCTTTTCATTGTCTTGTGACGTATGAGGGGCATCCCGGCATCAGTGCGAGACACCTTCGCGACGAATGACCTTCATCGCAGTCAGCCAAAGAATATACACGTCGAAGGCGAACGAGCGACGTCGAAGATAGGCGGCGTCAAGCTCCACCTTTTGCGGAATGGGCAATTCATCCCGACCATTGACCTGGGCCCAGCCCGTCAAGCCCGGCAACAGCCGATCGACTCCCGCCTCTGTGCGCAACGCGATCAAATCGTCCTGATTGAACAGGGCTGGGCGCGGACCGACAAAACTCATGTCCCCCTTGAGAATGCTCCACAACTGCGGCAGTTCATCGAGACTGGATTTGCGCAGGAACGAGCCGATTGGCGTCAACCAGGCTTCCGGATTCTGCAAGAGATGCGTGGCAACAGCCGGCGTATCGATCCGCATGCTGCGAAATTTGGGCATTTTAAACAGCCGGTTAAGCCGCCCGACCCGATCGGACCAATACAATACCGGCCCGGGTGAGGTCAGACGCACAGCCAATGCCACCAGCAACCAGGGCAACCCAAGCACCAGCATGGCCAACAAGGCGAGGGACACATCGAAAACGCGTTTCATTTCCCCAGCATCTCCCGCAAGCCATCGGCAAGGCGGACCGTCGGCCGCCACCCAATTTCACTGCTGATTCGCGAGCCGTCATAACAAGCCGACCCCAGGAGGCGCTGCAATACTTCACCATTGAGTGGCAAGTGCCGTCCGAGAATCCGCCCCAAGCCATCCCCGACCGAAGCCGCTAGTTGCATCACGCCCCGTGGGCATTCCCAATGACGGGGCGGCAGGCCGGACGCGGCTCGCAACGCATCGAACAGTTGCCGCCCCGACGGAGCCTCCGGACCGCAAACGATGTAGGTTCGGCCCGCCGCACACGGATCGGCCGCTACCGCCAGAATGGCGGCGACCACATCATCAACATGGACCAGCGAGCGCCGGTTGCCGGTTTCAGGCAGGGGAGGAAACAGCCCCCGACCGACCAGCCGCCCCATCCGCTCTAGGTTACCGCGCCCGCCGGCACCATAAACCATGCTCAGGCGCAGATTGACAACATGCATGCGGTAGCGCTCAGCCGCCACCAGCACAGCCGTTTCGGCAGCACGTTTGGCCTGACCATAGTCACTCTCTGGCTCGCCGAGAAAATCTTCGTCGGCACAAACCTCACCCGGTTCGGCCATGGCCTTGATACTCGACAGAAAGACAAAGCGGCGTACCCCGGCGCGGCCAGCGGCTTCGACCAAGTTGCGTGTGCCTTCATAATTGACCTGCCAGTGCTGGCGCGCTTCGTCATCGGAACGTGCGGCAAAAGCATGGGCATAGCCGGCGCAGTGGATCACGCAGTCAATACCAGCACAGGCCGCATCCAGCGCGGGCACGTCAGCCAAATTGCCTTGCGCAACTTGTACGACTTGCGGACTGCAGCCGTGGCGCAGCAGTACACGACAGGCATCGCCACGCCGGGTCAGCGCGGCCAGCACCCGATTCCCGACAAAGCCAGTACTACCGGTAATCAGATATCGGGCGGCAGCACCATCACAGCGCGCCGCTGGAAATAGGTCTTCCGCCATATTCGGATCAGAATTTGCGCCAGACCGTCCGGTTAATGTAGTCCGTATAGCTCAGAACGACCCGCACCACCTGCTTGGACACCTGCCCAGCCTGATAGTCCGGCACTACCGGTATCACCCGTCGCGTACGGTCGTGCTGGGAAACGACAACCTTGACCGCGTCGAGCACCATCTGGCGCTTCAGGCCACTCATGATCAACACGCCCTCATCCATGCCTTCCGGGCGCTCGTGGGCATTGCGCAGGGTGATCGCCGGCAGGTTCAACAGCGATGCCTCTTCGGTGATCGTGCCGCTGTCCGACAGAACGCAAAAGGCCGACATCTGCAGCTTTATGTAGTCGAGCAGACCGAAAGGCTTGACGAAGCGGATCAGCGGATGCGCCAGCGACTCGCCCAGCGCTTCCAGCCGCTTGCGCGTACGCGGGTGCGTCGAGACGATGATCGGCAGACGGTATTCATCGGCCAACGCACGCAAGGTGTCAAGCAGGTCGCGTAGATTCTCCGACGTGTCGACATTCTCTTCGCGATGGGTGCTGACAATGAAAAAACGACCTTCTTCCAGTCTCTCGCGGGCCAGCACATCGGACTGCTCAATACGTGGCCTGTAGTAGTCAAGCACCTCTTCCATGTGCGAGCCGGTCTTGATGATGGTTTCCGGTCGAATTCCCTCGGCGATCAAATAGCGTCGCGCATGCTCGGTAAGCACCATGTTGATATCGCTCAAGTGGTCGAGTACCTTGCGATTCAATTCCTCCGGCACACGCTGGTCGAAGCAGCGGTTACCCGCCTCCATGTGGAACACGGGTATCCTGCGCCGCTTGGCCGGAATAACCGCCAGACAGGTATTGGTATCGCCGTACAGCAACAGCGCGTCTGGCTTCTCGCTTTCGAACACCTGGTCGACCTTGGCGATGATCTCGGCAATCGTCTGTGCTGCCGTCTCACCGGCCGCACCGAGAAAATGATCCGGCTTGCGGATTTCGAGTTCGTCGAAGAACACCTGATTCAACTCGTAATCATAGTTCTGCCCGGAATGCACCAGCACGTGATCAATCTGCTGATCGAGCTCGGCGATCACCCGACTCATCTTGATGAGTTCCGGTCGGGTGCCAACCAGTGTCATCACCTTAAGCACGCAGCGTCTCCTGAATGTAGTCAAGTTTCAGCAACAACCTCTTGACACCAGCCACGTCGAGCCGGTGCGTGTTGTGCGAAGTGTAGTCGTCTAGTTCGTTAATACGCTGCTCCCCTTCGACGAAATACTTTTTGTAATTGAGATCACGGTTGTCCGCCGGGATGCGGTAATAGCGCCCCATGTCCTCCGCCTTGGCCATTTCCTCACGCGATACCAGTGATTCATAGAGCTTTTCGCCGTGCCGGGTGCCGATTACCTTGACCGGATTGTCCCGACTCAGCAATTCCCTCAGCGCCTGGGCCAAATCACCAACCGTCGACGCCGGTGCTTTCTGGATGAACAAATCCCCCTGCTCGGCATGGGCGAATGCATGCAGCACCAGATCGACCGAATCCTCCAGCGACATCAGGAAACGCGTCATCTCCGGATCGGTCACCGTCAGCGGCTCGCCAGCACGCAACTGCTCGATGAACAGTGGGATGACCGAACCGCGCGACGCCATCACATTGCCGTAGCGTGTCGCACAAAGCACTGTGCCACCGGCCGGGACTGTCCTGGATTTTGCGACCATCAGCTTCTCGGCCATGGCCTTGGAAATCCCCATCGCATTGATCGGATAGACTGCCTTGTCGGTACTCAGCACCACGACCCGTGCGACCCCGCGCGCGATGGCGGCATTGAGTACATTCTCAGTCCCGAGCACATTGGTCCGGACGGCCTCCATTGGGTAGAACTCACAGGAGGGCACCTGCTTCAGGGCCGCAGCGTGGAAGACGTAGTCGACCCCGATCATGGTCTGAGAAATGCTATCGTAGTCCCGCACGTCACCGATGTAGAACTTCACCTTGTCGTTGGCCAGCGCGATGCGCATGTCCTCCTGCTTCTTCTCGTCGCGGGAAAAAATGCGGATTTCACGCACGCTCGTATCGAGAAAGCGCCTGAGAACAGTATTCCCGAAGGAACCCGTACCTCCGGTAATCATCAAAACCTTGTCGTCGAACATCAAAGTACCCTGCAAACGGTCATCGTTGGAAAATCACGAATCTATCATTGCCCAATCAAGCATCTCGCCAATCCTGCTTTTCATGCATCTGCCGGATCAACACAGGCCAGGACGGCGTCGTATAGCCGGTTGCATTGCGAAAGCGCGCCCCATCCAGCGAACGGTCGATCACCTGCTCGTCATCGGGACGAATCTCGATCACCTTGTCGTATTGGGTAGCAACCAGGCGCAGCAAATCCAGCTTGGCAATCGGTTCGGCGGCGACATGATACAGACCACTGAGTTCCGGGTGCGGAATCACGAAATCCTTCATCACCCGAGCGAGCTCTACTGTAGGCAATCCGGAGAAGACCGCCTTGCTGAATCCACGGACTGGCCCCCGCTGCGACAGGAACCAATCCACGAGCGCATGGCTGGAGTTCAATTCGTGGCCAATGATCGAGGTACGCAGCGTGATGGCGTGAGCTTGATCGTGCAGTTCTCCGATGTATTTGGACTTGCCGTAGAGATCCTCAGCATCGGAAGGGTCGGTTTCGAGATAGCCTCCTTTGCGTCCAGAGAAAACACAGTCGGTGCTGACATGGATCAACCGAGCACCCGTCAAGGCGCACAGCCTGGACAAGCGATGTGGCAGCATGGCATTGATCGGCAACGCTGAGAGCGGATCCTTGGCATCCGCCAGTTGCTTGATCAAACCAACGCAATTGATCACCACCTCGGGCCGATACCGGGCAAACGTGGCAAGCAGGCTGTCCTGATCCAGGACATCCACCCCGCCGATAAGCCGAGCATGGGTGGAAGCCGGAAAAAACCGCAATACGGTAGGGCTACGTAGCGTTCCCCGCACGTCGCAGGTCGGATCCTGACTCAAAACTCTGAACACAGCATTTCCGAGCATTCCCGAAGCGCCAACAACCAGAACTTTCATGAACATCCCTTCGACGAATTTGACTGCAGCCAATACCAATATCAGCGCCAATGGCGCGTCAGCAGATACCACAAATAACTGCGCTCATCGGCCCGCATGATCGACAAACTGAACAGCACCGCCGGTGCGATCATCAACAGCGACCAATTCAGACTGTTAGTATCTCGCCAGGAAAGCCAGGCCGAAACAATCACGATGGCAAAGCCAATCAGCCACTGAAGCACCGCCGGCACACCGAGCGTCACGCCATGCTTGGTGCGCAGGCGCCAAGTCAAAAAAGCGAAATAAATCATATAGGCAAGCAAATAGGCAAAACCAACCCACTCGATACCGCTCGACAGGAAGAGTACGGCCGACAGCGTGAACACCACACTCCACAATCCCTCGCCAATCACGAAACCCTTCATGTCGGCCCGCGACAAAAGCGTCGTTGAGATGATCCATCCCAAAACACGCACAAAATCCCCCAGCAATGCCCAGCGTAGGATATCCAGAGAAGACATGAAGGCCTGGCTGAACAGGATGTTGATGACCAGTGGTTTGAGTACCACCAGCGCGACGATTAATGGCAAGGAGGATATCAGCGAGAAGCGGAACACTTTGTTCAAGGCACTTTGCAGCGCAGAAGACTCGTCAATCTGACTGAGTTCCGGCAGCAGATAACTCTGTAACGAGACGAGAAACAGCGTCAGGTACATGGCGCTGATGCTCCAGGCGGCATCGAAATGCCCCGCCCCCTCCAGGCCATACAGACGCACGATGTAGGCACGCACGATCAGCACACAGCCCATAGTCATAAACAAGGAGAGCAGCGAAGGCACGGCCACGCGTAGAAAATGCCAGGCGGCATTCCGGCGGAGGTTGCCGATGGCAAGCGCCGCATCCTGTCGGAAATATCCCAGCCGCGACACATAGACAAGAGCCATCAGCGCAGCGGGAAAAAGCCCACCGCCAACCAGCAACAACAAGATATTGGGGTAACCGCGGACATACGCCAGCCCAACCGGCAACGCGACCAGCACGGCTCCGAGTCCGTTCAGCGCGTTGACCAGGCTCAAGGCCCCGAATTGTTGTTCGGCCGTAAGAATGCCACGCAAGAAGAAAAGTGAAGTACCCAGCGTGACGGGAATCACCAACCAACGCACGGCAGACACATGCTCCCCGCCGAGAACCTGGGCCGCAATGACGTCGGCAAAAAACAGAACTCCCACGCACACCAGCAGGTTGGCAAATACGAATAGGTAGAACGAGGACAGGAAAAAACGCTGCCGCTCGTCGCCGGAATGGCTGCAAAGCCCCTGCACGACGGCGTTCTGTCCACCGATCGAAGCGATGGAAGACAGGGTCTGCTGCAAGTGGCGCAAGATCGAGTACAACCCGACGCCGGCAGGCCCGGCCAATACAGCCAAAATCTTGACCGCAACCGCACCCAATCCCAAGCCAATAAATTGGCCAAATGCCGTTTTGAACGTTGAACTGACGATGCTAACTTTCATTTGGCCTGTGCAGAAAGAGCCTCCCGGCTGCTTACATCCTGCCCATTTTCCCTAAGAATCATCGCGAGAATCAAATAGATAAACAATCCACCAGATAACAGAGTCGCAGTAAGAGAGCTCACTGAAGCTACAACAAAACACGTAAGGCTTGAAATCATCAGAACCGGGTTACGAGAAGAGAAAATGACTGCCGCAAAAAAAGTGAACAACAAACAATAAACCACAACACCAACCCAACCAAAAGCCAGCTTTGCATCCACAAAAAAAACCGTATTAGCCGCCCCTTCTCCACCAGGCGACGGCCCAAATTGATAAACGTAGACCATTTTCTCCAGATGCATTTTTGGCTCACCATACAAAAGATGGATAAAACTTACCGAACGCCCCATGGTCAGCCTTCCTTCCAGAACTTCACGTTGAACCCGAAGCCAATCATAAGCCGTAACATAAGGAATCCACACAATCCTATTTAACACGTAAACAAGCCTATTTTCAATAGAATAATATTCCAACACTCCCGTCGTTTTCTTTCTATAGAAATCATACAAAGAAAACCGTAAGGAATCTCCTTGTGCCTCCTTAATTGGAACCTCTTGAGAGACAACAAGCTCGTCCACTTGCTCACCTCCTCTAAAACCAGTGTCAGAATTTCCGCCCAATGCCAAAAAGGAAATAGCAGACACACTGAGTACCATCACACCAAGAAGCACTAGAAACGACTTCCATTTCCCAACAAATAAAAAATAAAAAACCAAAGGCAAAATTACAAATATTGGCCCGGCCTTTTCCATCGAAAGCATGGACAAAAAAATCAACGAACCAAACAACAAATACCTAAACTTGGCCGCATAAAAAAAACTAGCCACCAAAACCAAAGGCATGACAGAACGCCCGAGTATAAATACGAAATATCGCACTAAACTTTCATATCCAGACAATCCAGCCAGAAACTGACTACGAGCCTGTGCAATATCTATCAAGCTCCCGCCTTGAAGCGCGACAAAAAGAGGTATAGCATCTGCAATAAAAACCGCATAAACAATGCTTAGCAGATAGACTGAGACTGCCAAACCGGCCAAAACATACCAGAAATAACTAGGAATTTTAAAACCCTGAAAAAAGAGCCTTGAGGCACGCCCACTGAGCCTCGACAAAAACCCGTAAGAAGAAACATAAATCAGCAAGAACAAAACCAACAACAACAAAAAATCCAAGGCCTCTTGGTCACGAAACAAATACAGACCAAAAATCGACCCTGGCAAATAAATACCAAGAATCAAAAAGAGAGGGACATTTTTCATCCCAAAAAAATCGGAAAACCGCAGACCAACACTACTCACGACAGAATTTCCTCCAATTTCCGAACCTGCATATTCATCTCAAAGTTTGCATCAAAATATTCACGACCTGCACGCCCCATCGCTTCCCGAGCAGGCACATTGAGTGCCATTATCTGTCTGATATTCTCGACCAACGGCCCTGCCTGTTCGGCGGGAGATACAAAACCTGCCCCGGATTCCTGAATCACACGCGCCCCCTCACCATTCAGACTGGCCAAAATGGGCCGACCTGCAGCCAAATAGGCCTGGATTTTACTGGGAATTGTCTGAGCAAAAATTTCTTCGCTCGTCAGAGAAACGAGCAAAGCTGCGGCACGTTCAAAAATCGCCGGCATGACCTCCATGGGGAAACGCCCGGCCAGAATGACATTCTCCAACCCCTGTTCCTGCAACTGTGACTCCACCCAGGCCAACTGGCTGCCACTCCCTACGAGAACCAAGCGGAACTCCGGAACCCCCCGCAACTGGGCTGCTGCCTGCAACAACGTATTCAAGGACTGCGCCTTGCCGAAATTGCCGGCAAAGAGCACGCAAAAATGACTCGCCAACTGATCTATCAAGGCAACCGGAATCGGCACCCCGACAGCTTTTGCCCGGACATCCATCGAATTTGGAAAGTAGACAATCCGGCCAGCGGGCGCATATCGCGACACCGGCTCGAAAAAGGCTCTCGACTGGACCAGCAGCGTGTCGCAGCAGTGATAGATACCTTTCACTAGCCAGCCTACCACGGTCAACGCATGACGATTCGTGACATAACCGGTAGCGGCCAGACTTTCAGGCCACAGATCTTGAACCCAAAGTGCCAGCTTTGCTCTTTTGAGCCATTTCAAGGGAATGGCGGGAATGGCTTGCAGAATAGGAGAAGGCGCAAAGACAAGGATGGCATCGAAGCGCTGCTGACGTAGCAGCCAGGGAAAACAAAGTATTCCAGAAAGTACGAACGACACATAATTGAGCATCAGGTTCTTGGCCCCTCCCCGGCCACGCGGCCAGATCGGCGTGCGAACAACCTCGATGCTCCCCAGGAAAGGCTCGCGCTGCATCCCGCCAGCACGATAGCCCTCGAAGACTTCTCCATCGGGATAGTTCGGTTTTCCGGTGGCAACAACGACCTGATGCCCTTGCTCATCAAGAACGCGCACGATGTCGTTGATGATGAAGCTCTCTGGCCAGAAATACTGGGACAACACCAGGATTCTCATCAATCAATGGCCTTTTGACGGCGACAGAACCCGTCGATACAGATCAAGCATGCGTTCAGCATTGACCTCGATCGAAAAGGTCTGCTCGGCCCATACTCGTGCCTGCTGGCCCAAACGGCGACGCAGTACCATATCTTCAGCCAGCTTTTGCAAGGCATCTGCAATCAGCACAGGATCCGGCTCGGGTACGGCCAAGCCGGTGACTCCATGCAGGATCGCATCCGGCATCGGGTTTTGCACGGCCACAACGCTCGGAATGGAATAGAAGGCGGCTTCAAAGACCGGCCGCCCCGCCGCATCCAGATGCGAAGGGAAACAAAGAATGTCCAACTGCGGATAGACTTCCCGCACATCGCCGACAAAGCCCAGCAGTTGGACACGATCCTCCAGAGCCTCCCGCTGAATAAACGCTTCAAGCTCAGCCCGCACATCCCTGGCAAAACCAAACCTCCCCAGCAGCCAAGCCTTGAATCCGGAGAGCTGACGCGCATTCTCGCCAGCCACCAAGCACCGGATACGAGCACCACGTGCCTTGAGAATGCGCATAGCTTCGAGCAATTCAAAGATGCCTTTGAGAGGAATCAGTACCCCCAGGAAGCCCACCTTGACCACCTCACCATCTCCGACAGGTACCTGCTCAGGCAGATCAGCGATCTTCAAGCCGTTGTGGATGATATTCAGCGGCAAGTCCTGAGCCAGCGTGGCAGACACCGTGTGATCGATCGGGACCACCGCATCGGCATGCCGACGCAACAGACGATTCACCCACCGCGAACGTAACCCTGCCCCAGGCTTGCGCTGCAGCGAACGTACATGGACCACCAGCGGCACACGCAACAACCATTTGGCAAGGATGCCCAACGGTAGCAAGGTCACCTCGTTCAAATGAATCAGATCAAAGGTCTTGCGCCGCAGGCGCCAGAGTGCAAGCAGCGAAAACGGCAGCAAGAAAAGCTCGCGCAGCACGATCAGCCAGCGCAGCTTACGATAATGACCGTAGCGCGTGTTGTCGAACTGGCTCAAGCCCCTGACCGTTTCTATCGACAGGCCCGCCTTGGCAAAGGCGTTTGCCGCACTCCCGGCGGGCGTCAACACGGTACCGACGACCCTTGCCTCCCGTAACAGACTAAAAAGCTCAATCAGGCTTTTGGAGGCGCCGCCGAATGCACCAGCCGGGTGGAGGTACAGTATCTTCATCACAAAGAATGCGGTGCTTGCGCGAGCAAACGCTCGACGGATTGAAACAGTACCTTGCCCCCCGCCTCGTAATTCACCTCAGCGGCGGCAGCATTGGCAGCTGACTTGTAGCGAATCAAATCACTTTCACTGACAGCGCTGATCGCGGCAGCCAGATTCGCAGGCTTGAACGAATCGGCAACGACCCCACAACCAAAGGCTTTGACAATTCTGCTCATCTCGGGTGAAGGTCCGATGGCGACAGCCAGCCGCGCCTGGATAAACTCGAAAAACTTGTTCGGCAAAGCATGCTCGTGGTTGAAATTGACCGGGGGCAGCAGATAAATTCCCATGTCGTAGCCATTCAGCGCTGCACAGATTTCACTCATTGGAACTGCTGGGATGAAACGTATACGCTCGTCTGCTGAAGCCCTGCGCCGAAGATCGTTCATATAGGCGGCATCGCTCTCGACCAGCATGAAATCGAGCGTAAAACGCTCATCCAGATGACTCATCACCTCGATCATCGTCTCGAGGCGACGCGAATGGATCGCCGCGCCGTGGTGAATGAGGCGGACTCGACCGGTCCGCACCGGCGACGGCGCCAATTTCTGATCGAGAGGCGCGTTGTGAACCACCTCTGGTGCGACACCATAATGCCTGGCGTACTCGTCGGCGATGCCTTGGCAGACGGTCAGCATTCCCGAGGCCTTGGACAGATAGCGTCGACACAAGTCGTGATGGTAACGCCCGAACAGAATTCGCCACATCCATTTATCGTCGAATTCACGCGGCGAATATTCGTGCGCATCCATCAGAACCGGCTTCCCGTCAGCAAGACGCAATGCCAGTGGGAGTGCCGCAATATCGTTTGCAACGATCAAATCAAAAACTTGCGGCTTGATCTTGTCCTGAGCCGAACGGACCTCGATCCGATTCCAGTAATAGCTCTCGAAAAAGCCCAGCAGTAACTTGACACCCCACCAAGCCCGGGTTGCTCGCACGGCCAAGGAACGTGTCAGATCAATGAATTCGACCGCGGCATCCGGCTTGCATCCAAAGCCAGCCACTGTGATGTGAAACCGGTTTTCCAGTAGACGAATCTGACGCATGACGCGGGGATCGCTGTGAATCACCGAAAAGGAGATGATCAGGATTTTCTGCACGCGGTGAAATTCCAAAAATCAAGCGAAGAAGCTTGCATACCAGCGCGAAAAATTGATCCAGCGCCAGACTTGCCAGGAAAAGGCCCGCTTGCCCGAAACGATCTGGTCGAATGCCTTCAACACTTCGGATTGATTGAAGAAAGGCAACCCGAGGTCCTCCCTGAGCCAGCTCCGTACCATATCCGCCATGGAAAGAAGCCACTCCTGTTCCGGTGTTGCGAAACCTATCTTGTCGCGACGATCGAGTATCGCATCGGGAACGACACCCCTCATTGCTGCACGGAATACGGATTTAGTCTCCCCAGTAGGGGAAACCAAATACGACTCGGGCAACGACAGCAACAGCTCGACCATGTCGAGCGCCAGGAAGGGCACTCGGCTTTCGACCGAGAAACGCATCGAATTTCGATCCCCGTGACGCAATAGTGCCGGCAAACCGCGTTGGGTGAGGGACAGCGCCAGTTCGGCGCTGACACGCCGCCCGATCTCATTCGATGCCGAACACTGACGCGGGTAGCGGCGGATAATTCCCCGCTCCGCCAGCACCCCGTCATTGATCCACGACGGCAGATCGTGCATGCCATTCAGGCGCCGCAATGCATCATACAAATGCCCCTGCGTCATTTCTGCCACCGCACGCTTAGCGCCGGCTAATCGGCTGCGGCCCGGCCACTTTGCCCACTCATTAAGGAAATGCCAGGCCTCCCCCACAGCCCCCTTTTCAATCAGACTGCGAATCCGCTGGCCCGGATAACCGTTGTAACCAGCGAGCATTTCGTCAGCCCCCTGCCCATCGAGGGTCACCGTAACACCATGCTCACGCGCCAACCGGAAAACGCGATACTGGGCATAAATGCTGGTACTGCCGAAGGGCTCGCCCTGAACCCTGATCATTTCATCCAAATCAGCCGCAAGCTCACGAGCATTGACGACCACTTTGTGCGGGATGGCTTTGACGTGCCCATTAACTCGATCGACCCACACCTCCTCGGACACGGAACTGCCTTGAGCGATATAGCTGAAGGTATTGATGGGTAGATCGGGCTCCACCACACGCATCGCACATACTACCGCCGATGAATCAATACCACCGGAAAGCGCTGCCCCCAGAGGAACGTCACTACGCAGATGGAGACGAATACTCTTCAGAAAGCCTTCCCGAACCAGTTCGGCCGCCTGATCAAAGCTGATATCCGTGCGCTCCTGAATGGACGGCGACCACCACCGCACCGGTTCGGAAACGACACCGTCGGTCAGGCCGACTTCCAGCAAATGCCCTGGCAATAAATGGAAAACTCCATGCAGGAAGGTTCTCGAACCGCTGTCATAGTCCCCGTGCACCAGATAATCGTAGGCCCGCTGCCAGTCCAGTTCCGCCGCTTCCTGCTTGAGCGCTTTTATCGCTGGTATTTCTGAAGCAAACAGGAAGCGACCATCCTCCCTGGTATAGAAGAACGGCTTGATTCCAAAGGCATCACGGACGCAAGTCAGCGTACTTGACACGCGATCCAGAACGACGAAGGCGAACATCCCAAGCAAGCGAGGCAAACATTCACGCCCCCATTGCCGCCACGCAGCCAGCAAGACTTCAGTATCGGAATTGGACGAAAAGACATGGCCCAAAGCCAATAACTCCTTGCGAAGCTCCAGGTAGTTGTAGATCTCGCCATTGAACACGATCACATGACGACCATCCGCAGATGACATCGGCTGATGACCTGCCGATGACAGATCGATGATCGACAAGCGCGTATGACCAAGCGCTACTGATGATGCCTCGCATTCAATGCGCTCCAGACCACTATCGTCTGGTCCGCGAAAACGTAGCGCCTTGATGGCATTCTCGAATTGTGGAGCATTCAATGTGGAACCATGAGGCCACACTGCACCGAGTATTCCGCACATTTACGAAATCGATCCTAACTAAAACTCTTGCCACCGACCGTGGCACCTGGAAATTCAGTAATGGCAAATCTGCAGCCCCAAAAATTTCCAACACTCATCTCGCCCGCTCGCCAGCTTTCGTAGTATCCGATAGGAAAGACGGTGGCATTTTCATCACAGCGTCGTAAATCGCGACAAGCTTCCCACCCTCTACTTCCCAGCAAACCTCTTCCCGCGCCAAAGAAGCATTGCGCCGCCACTCTGCAAGACACACTTCGTCAAAAAAGAACTCTTCAACCAAACGACCTATGGATACTGCTCCACTCATGTCGCCCACGAGGCCAATGCTCCGCCCCTTGACCATTTTTGCAATCTCGGGAAGATCACTTGCAAGGATGGGAAGCCCCGCTGCGATGAACTCGAAGAGCTTGTTCGGCGTACAGAAATAATTGTTCAGGCATGTGGCCAGATAAGGAATGACTCCCGCATCAGCAGCTACGGTGTAACGAGACAAATCTTCTTGTGGAACAGCAGCATGGAAAAAGACACGACGGGACAATCCAAGACTTTGCACCCTGGAGGCCAATATCTTTGACATTGGACCATCGCCAAGAACGACCAGCACGATAGAATCGTCGCGAACGTGTGCCATCCCTTCGATCAGCGACTCCAGGTTACGTCCTGCTGACAGTCCTCCCTGAAGCAACAGGACTCGCGTCGACTCTGGAAGCGCGAAAATCGTATGGAAGAGCTTGGTATACGCGGGCGGAGAAGAAGCACGATCGGCATTGTAGATAACCCCCACGTCGCGAATCCCATAGCGCTTTTCGAGTTCTGCTGCAATCGACACGTTCACCGTGATAACAGCATCGCACCGGCCAATATAGCGTGACTCGATCTGCGCCCAGCACTTCTTCTCATGCTTGGAAAACTCCTGCTCACAATAAAGTTCGTGACTGTCGTAAACGAGTTTCGCACCGCAACGCGCAGCCTGCTGCCAAGCCAATGGCAGCATGGGCAGATCGTGCGCTACGAATACATCCGGGCTATAGCGCTCGGCCGCATCGGCAAGGAGCCTGGTGAAAAACGCCTCTTGATCTATCAAGTATCGCCACGCAAAACGCTTGAGCACGCTCATGACGAAACCATCCATTGGAATGACGCGCCGAACCCAACGATACCCCCGGAAAACAGGATTCTCACGCGTGGCAACCGAACTGCCAGAAGGCGGCCTGACGACGCGAGAATCCTCATCGCCCCTCGCCGAGTCGACTTGCGTTGCCAGGATCGTGACAGTCCAGCCGGCAGCTTCAAGACTATCGGCCTCAAGAAGAATACGTCGGTCAATCTGCCGGTCAGTGGTCAGCATCACCAGCGATCTTCTCGGCCGTGCTTCCTCAGGCATTAACTTTCATGTCTCCGTCGATGAAAATCCGATGCCAGAGTTCAAGACACAGCAACCCCCACACCACGCGGCCAAACTCGCGCTCGCTATCGATCGCGCGCCCGATGGCATCGATGTTGTAGATGCCTCGTTCCCGGACACGATCGGACAACAGGATGTCCCGCACATACTCACGTGCCACACCCTTCGTCCACTGAGCCAGTGGCGTCGGGAAACCCATCTTGTCCTGTCGGTCAAAGATCTTCTGCGGCACGGTGCTGCGAACGGCTTCCTTGAACAAATGCTTCATGCGGCCACCGGCAAACTTGATATTGGGTGGAATGGTCGCCATGAACTCGACGATACGGTGATCTAGGAGGGGCACACGCGACTCAATTGATGCTGCCATACTCGTGCGGTCCTCTACGTGAAGTAGTGCCGGCAATGAGCCTTTCAAATCGAAGTAAGTCATTCTATTGATCAAGGAGTGCAACCCGTCCCGATTGAAGATTTGCTGGAACGACTCGAAGGGCGAATAGCCGGTCGAGAACAGATCCCCGCTGAACAGATGGTTCATGCCTTCGCTACGGTCAATCAAGCTGAAGTAACGTTTGTCCGGCGCATCGAACAGCCCCTTGCTCCAGAAGCCCTGCAGCATTGGGTGGTAGGTCTGCAAAAGCGGCAGGTTCGGGACGATCGACTCCAGCGAGACCGCATACCGATGCTGGTCGGCGGTCTGGTAGATCGCACCGGCAAGGCATTTCTCGAGGTACGCAACAAGATAACGGGTGTAACCGATGAATAACTCATCGCCCCCCTGCCCCCCGAGGACGACCTTCACGTACTCCGACGCCAGCTTGGACACGTAGTACTGCGGAATGACACCCGGCCCCGCCAGGGGTTCGTCCATGTAGTACATCAGCCTGGGAAGAACATCAGGCAACTCTGAACCCTGGATGTAAATCTCCTTGTAATCAGTCCCCGCAAAGGCGGAAACCTCTTTGGCGTAGCCCGTTTCGTTGAACTGCGGACCTTCCGGGAATGCTCCGGTGAACGTCTTGATCCGCTCTCCTTTCAGGAGACCAGCAGCCAGACAAACGACTGCGCTCGAATCCAATCCACCGGACAAATGCGCCCCTAGCGGCACGTCCGACCGCAGATGCATGCGAGTTGCATCCTCGATCAGTGCGGCGAGATGGTCCACAAACCAGCGTTCGTCGTGCCTTTCGTCGATCTCGTACTCGAGATCCCAGTACTGCCGGGTGTGGATCGAGATCTGGCTGCCGTTAAGCTGGGCCAGCATACAATGGCCCGGCTCAAGCTTCTTGATATCCTTGAACAGTGTCTTGTCGCCCAAGCAGAACTGGAAAGTCAGGTAATCCTGCAAGCCCGGCCGGTTTGCCTCGGCTTTTACCACGCCCGAGGCAAGTATGGCCTTGATCTCGGAGCCGAAAACAAGCGTTCGGCCATCGAATGCATAGTAAAAGGGTTTGATGCCTATACGGTCGCGCGCACAGAACAGCCGCTGATTTCGCTCATCCCAGATTGCGAACGCGAACATACCGAGAAAACGGTCGACACAGTTTTCACCCCATTCGCGATAAGCGTAGAGCAGCACCTCGGTATCTGAGTACGAACGAATGGGATGACCCTTGCCAATCAGTTCACGCCGTAATTCAAGATAATTGTAAATGGCGCCATTGAAAACGATGGTCAAATTGCCATCTTCCGTAGTCATCGGCTGCTTGCCGCGCTCGGGATCGATGATGGCGAGGCGGCGATGGCCGAGGCCGACGGACATATTGCGCGAGAACAGTAAGCCTTCTCCGTCCGGACCGCGATGGCCGATCTTGTTCAGCATCCCCTTGATAACTTCGTGATGCTGACCTCCACGAAGAACGTTCCCGGCCAAACCAACAAATCCACACATAAAATCAATCCTTGTTCAGACGTTTGATTTCATAGCGAAGAACGCTAAAGTACCGGAGCTTAGGCCCCCTGTAGGGATGGCTGATCGAGAGCACGACGCTTTTGTCGTGCGCTTCAAAGGGCACTTCAACCGGAGCACTGGGCGATGCCGAAAAATCAAGCGCAATACTGTCTTTAGCAAGAAGTTTTCCATTCTCCAAAGAGAAATTCAAGTTGAAAGATTGATCAGATGTTGTCAGTTCGCCACCGAGCCCCCCAGGATGGATGATGAATGCGTACTTCATTTTTGGATTCAGTCCATCGATAACCCATCGGTGATTCTGATTGATTCCTGCCGCACCTATGTAATCTGCGCCTTGGTAAGCTGGCCCAATACTTTTTCCTTCAATAACGGGGTTCCGCTCCAAGTCAATGAATAGAGGAAAATAATACGGCCTCTCTGGTCCGATTTGACCAATCGGATTTGCTTTAGTGAAAATATCTTTTCCGGTGAATAATTCAATTCCAGGCCGATATGTTCGCGCACTTATCTTAACCATTTCAGGTGAGTGAGCGTATAGAAATCTCAACTCTTGGAACGACAGTGGAAGCGACGTCTCTTTTCCTTTTTTGATATAAAAAGCGTTATAGGTCGGATCGTACAGATGCCATTCGTTATCGTGAAATATTTCGGCAACCGTATGCCCCGTATTTTTTGGATAGTTCATCATATTAATATACCGACCCGGCATTCCCTGGCTCGCTGCAAGCGCCAGCAGGGTGCCAGCGAAATTTCCACATGCACCGGTCCTGTACTGGACCGTCGTGTCGGGGTTACTGCTGTCCCCTTCTATTCCAACTCTGAACTGAGCGATATGGTCCATGAATCGAAGAATCTTGTCATATTCGGAATTTGCTCCCAGTGACAAACGATCAGACAAGCTCTTGATGCTTTTCGATATCGGGGTACGAAAAACGCTGAGCGGGTTATTGGGGTCATATCCGTCGAGATAGGGGTCACTGTTCTGCTGCATCGGAGACAGGGGGATGCCGGCAGACTCAGTCTCAACAGCCGTGATCTGCCGGAGCAGGATGCGTGGTTGCCCGACAAAGGCACCGAAATCGATTCGCAACCGTTTAACCGCTTGGTTCGGCTCGAGGCGCAACGTGACCACCTGTCCCGGACCTGGTGAGTCCTCGGCTAATGTGCGTCCCACCGAGCCATCTGGGAGAGACTCTCTGACACGTACAAAGGTGGCGCGGTTCTCATCGCTTTCCCAGTGGAGGCGGATTGCCGCCAACGATGCCTCGCGGTCTAGTTCGACTACGACGTGGCTTGCGTCACTCTCGATCCCCGCCGTGTAGTCGTTGTTTGGATCCCCATCGACCGAGTTGTCGAATCCATATCCCGGATGAGTCTTGCCGGATTCCACAATACGCATGGCGATAGGCGGAGCGGCTACCGATGACGCCTTCTCGTTGATTATGGATACCCCTTTCCGCTGCAGTGCCAGAAAATCCCGGTGACGCTCTGCATACTGGTAGAAAAACCAATCGTTGGTCAGGTTTGCAATACGTTGCAGTTGTTCTACCTCGTATTGCTGATAATCCGGCCCCTTGTACCAGCCCATGTCCTGAGGGCGAATCGTGAAAATTGCCTCTTTCCACTGCTGATCGCCTTGCAGCCTCCAGACGCCACCCCGCAAGGGTACAAACGCCAAGAGACTACCTTCGTGGACTGCCTGGACCTTGAATGCAAAGGTACCTTTGCTCGTATCCTTGTATCTGACAACCAAACGATGCGGAGAGACATCAAAAACATCGGTAAAAGCCCGATCAGGCAACTGCAACACAAGGAAAACGTTGTGCCGGGTGCCGCCCGCCACAGCTTCAGACCTGATCTGGTAGCCGTTGGCAAAAGCCCGAGTGGTTCTGCCGTTGACAACTCGCCCCGCCTGCCAGTCCGTGCCGGACAAACGAACACCACCCTCGGTATCGCCGGGTGCCCCAATATCAAGGCGGACCTGATGCCCCGTCTGGGGATTCTCCAACACAACTTCGTCGACTTGCGGAGAACGCTCTCCGTCGATCCAGTCGAGTTGAATAAGAAGCTCTTTGCGTGGATTTTGATCGTACCGAAGCCAATATCCTGTATCGAATAAATGCAACCTCTCCTTCAAGGTACGAATTCCAGAATCCGCGAGCCGCCTCAAGCCCGCCTCGCCGAGGAGGCGGGATGCTTCAGAAAGCTCAGGTAAACTGACCAAGTGCGCGTTCAAGACATGCGTGCCATTTGGCACCTCTTCATACCAAGGCTGGTCACTGCGGTCGACTGCTGTAACTCCTCCGTTTTCGATTCGCACTGCAAAACCATTCCCTGAAGCACGTATGGCAGAAAGGATGGGCTCTTTGGGTCCAATTGCGTTATGGAGCGCATAAATAAGAGATCTGACAATATACGCTTGACCGAAAGCCGACGGCCAAGGCGACTGGGTAAAAATATCGTTGTATGCGTTATCAAAATCGTATAAATAGATATTTTTCCCGCTCACCATTCTGTGGTTCTTATCGCCAAGAATCCACTCCAAGGCCGGCCTTCTTTCGATGCGTCTCCTGTCGATCGTCGAATATTTGGCTCCGGACAATGATGAGCCATGAATGAGTTGCTCGGATACGATAAAAGGGGAATAAACTAGCCTTCCCTTCCCGCCTGATGGATCGAAAGTTCCGTCTGGATTCCAGCGCGTGGAGCTATCGGCAAGGTGCTGCATTACTACACCTCTATCGTCCAGGGAGTAGATGGGAAGCATAGGCGTCTGCTTTGGCAACAAAATCGGGTCTGGAGTCACTTGTCGTACGGAGTGACCAGCGTCCTCGGCCATGGCCAGATAGCCTTTTGCGACCGTTGACCAGGGTAGGAGACGTTTGTCCAATTGCGCTAATTGATCGAGATAGCCGTAGTGCTTCTCGGCATAAGACATTCCAACCCAGTAGCCGAGATCCGATGGCCGAATCGGTACGATCCATCTGCGCCAGTGACCTGCTCCCGTGAGGTGGAGGTCACCGTCACGCAAGTCCCGGAATGTTTTTCCAGGTGCAACTGATCGTTGCTGGACCGTTATATTGGCTGCTGCATCGTCGTAATACTCGATGATGAGTTCGTACCACTGGTTGCGCAGATTGTCCTTCCATTCGTCGGGCAGGGAGAGGTAGAAGTAGGTGTGTGGAGCCCGCATTTCATCAGGCTTGTCGTCAAGTGTGGCGGGAACGAGCCTTCGCGCTGAACGGCCGGCCAACTGTATAATCTGCCCCCAGTGCGTACCGGCAATACGTGCCTTTCCGCTGGTATCCGTCTCGCTACCGACATCAACCGATATCTCGGCCTTCGAAACAGGATCCCTTAGCGTGATCTTATCGATCGCGAGTGCGTGATGGAGAAAGCCGTAAGGATTGGCGAATCTGAACAGCAAGTCATTTTTTCGGGGATTGAGGTCGTAACGTAGCCAATAGCCCGCGTCGAACTTCGGTAGCCAACGATAAAGGGTATCGGTGCCCCGTTTAAGCCATTCCGCGATCAGTTCGTCATTCGTTGCCTTGTAAAGATCGGCGAGTGCGAGGAGTACCCGCATGTGGCCATTCAGGATATGACCAGGGTTATCAGCCGGCTCAGGAATTTCCTCGAACCAGATCTCGCCATTTGCTTCAAAGAGGAAACCACCCGCGGCAAGTGGCGTGAATAGAGGTTGCGCAGCCTGTCTTGCCAACTCGATATATCGGTTATCGCCGGTACGCTTGTACGCAACGACCAGAGCCTGAATTCCAGTTGCCTGGGCAAAGGCACTGGACCACGGGGCCTTGATGGAAATGTCGTTGTACGTGCTGTCGAAATGGTACTGCCACACCCATTGACCTTGGCTATCCTGACGTAGATTTTTTTCAAGCCAGTCAACACAGGCCTGGAACTTCCGCCTGTCCTCAATCCCCGTGAGTCTTTTGTCATATACCTCCTCGCCAGCATAAGCAAGCGCATAGAGGGCGATCCACGCCGGGTGCCGTTGTTTCCCTATCCCCTCGATCTGAAGATAAGGAACACCATCAGGATCGCTGAAATGCTGTGCACGGTCCACATCGGTTTGCTTAAGTCGAGATGGTTGTTGTGCGAACGGAATGTGGGATTGGATCTCTTGGTAGTCCAAATCCAGATTGCATCCGGTAAGGACGAGCACGACCACGAAAATGGAAGCGAGAACACTTGAGGTGTTGCGTAGGCGGGCATAGATGGTGTCTTTCATGCAACCGCCTTCTCGTGATGGCCTGGACAATTCATTTTATTGCTAGAGCTGATGATGGTTTGCATGGCGCTCAGATAGACGCTGGATTGGGAGCGCCAAGCAAATTCCGCACGGCGTGTCGGTATGTGGTGGCGCCATTCAGAAATCTCGACTCTCGCAAAAGCATAATCAATGGCGGTAGCAATGTCCTTCGCGCAATGCATGGGGCACGCGACGCCGAAACCCTGTTCAACCACAAACCGTTCAAGTTCTGGCGACTGATTCGCCAGTATGGGAAGGCCAGCCTGAATAAACTCGAACAGTTTGTTTGGCGTACAGTAATAAGAATTCAGATCGACATGGGGATAGGGAATAATGCCCATGTCGGCCGACGCACTGTGTTGCAGGAGTTCGGATTGCGGCACAGCCGGCAAAAAAAATACCCGGCGATCGAGTAAACCATACTTGCGAGCAATGATACGGAGTTTTTCGCCAAACGGACCGAAGCCCATCATGACCAGGTCGACGTCGGGAGTACTGACTTTGGCAAAAGCAGCAACAAGGTTCTCAAGATTTCGATTTGGTGCAAATCCCCCTTGAAACAGCAAGATACGTCTTTCCTTGCCAAGGCCAGTCTTTTCTCGAAGAAGATCGTAGCGCAGGTTTGGATCGAAGGTGGCCGGTGGGTCTATCGCGTTCAGCAACACCTTCGGCATGGCAATTCCATAACGATCAGCCATTTCGCGGGCGATTGATTCGTTTACGGCAAAAACGAGGTCTGCATGCTTGATCAAACGCCGCTCGGCTTCGGAACAGATATTGCGCTGAACTGCGGAAAAAGACTTCTGTTCTGGATAGAGCTCGTGGGCGTCATAGACAAGGGGAACGCCACGCACTCGCGAAATTTCGACTCCCGCTTCAAGTGCCGGTAGGTCGTGAACCTGGATGACGTTACCTTCCAGATTCGCCGCAGCATTCACGAATGCACTACGGAAGGGAAGAGGATCGTGCAGGGAGCGGCTGCGGTACAGCAGCACCAGGATGGCACGGTAAAACCATGAGTTTGCTTTGGAGGCGACACGGAACATCACGCAGAATATCGGTCGCAGGACTGGCAGCAGGTTGGATGTCCTGTTCAGCAGAGTATTCAGCTGACTTTGGCGACGAACGTAGCCAATGTAGCTTGAGTTTTCAGGAACGATATTGGCAAGACCAATACGAACAAGATCGATACCTTCGGGTGTGACCTCTCTGCTGCCCGCTGCATCAAACGATAACGCCACAAGGGTGACCTTGTAACCCACTGCGATGAGGGACTGCGCTTGAGCGACGACACGACGATCGAGATGTTGATCGTGACAAAGCATTAGGATGGTTCGAGGATGTGCGCTGGCACTCATGCTGTTTCATGCTCCATCAGGTTTTCGAGGCATCAGGGAGGCATCGCCGGATACGTTCGCCAAACCGTACCTCATAACGTTGTTTCAGTCGCTCGAGTCCGAGTTGCAGCTGAGCATTTGAGGATCGTGCAGCCTCAAGCTCTGACTGCAGTTGAGCGTTCGAGGAGCCTGCAGCCTCAAGCTCCCTCTCAAGTTGAACCAACGCGCGAACCGCGGAAATATTCAAACGGCTAATTGGCCCCGACGGCTCGATAAGCGACGCACAGTCTAACCAGAACGGTCGTGTCGCCTGAATACGTATCGTTGTATCCGGAACTGCGTAGTAAGTTGTTTGGCCTTCATCCGGAAATATATGGCGAACCGCAGGTGCTGCTCCGTCGAGGGAGATGGACTCGAAAAGCTCGAAGGATGGAATACGAACGAGTAATCCGTAGTATCCAGCCTTGACTGCGCGCGGAAGCGCGAGTTCGGTTAGGCAGCCGGGTGTCAGGATAATTTCACCACTGAACAACAGGCCACAGCCATCCTCGACGACCAAGGCTACGTGCTGGGGGCGACAGCCGACGAAGCTCAATCGCTGCAGATTACCTGGATAAACGGGAAACTGCACAATACATCCGCCATCAACTGCGGTCACCATTTTTGCGGTTTGCGGGTAGGGATCAAGGCTACCAGCCAGCACCCCCACCCTGGATATCCACCTTGCCGCCGAAAGCTCCAAGGTATTTTCCGGCACCAGGGATTTTTTCTGCAGATCAAGCCCGGTACGGCAGAAAATTCCGATGATTTCGCTATGAGAACGAATGAATCGGCGCTCAGATACCACCGCTTCGTAAAGGTAACGCCCCAAGGCGCGTGCAACATCTGCTGAAAGTGGCATCGTTGGCACGGCAGGATAACTAGGCTCACCACATGATGGACATACCGCCTCGGTCCAGCCGGACCATTCATCCATTTCTGCACGGCGGTAGGCAGTTTCTGGCGGCAACATTGGCGACCACGATTCCCCGGACAATACGATATCGGTCAGAACCCAACCGGCTGGGGTACGGTTGGAAAGGTTCGCGAAGTCGTACGCGCGGCGATGCCAATTGACGTGATAGTGCTTTCCACAACGAGAGCAGATGGTCGTCGCATCGAGCAATTCTTCGCGAAAGGGTACGGCAAAAAACACCCAGTCGCGTGCAACACGAAAGATTTCACGCCATGCAGTGTGTTCGATTTCATCTGGAAGATGCTCGAAAACATCTGTGGTTAAAACAAGGTCAAAAATTTGATCATCGAACGGCAGCTTACTTATGTCGCCGTGTGTAGATGGCAATCGGAGGCGTGAGAGCGCCTCGCGGCTACCATCAAAGCCATGAAACGAAGCCTTGGTACGTTCAGCAAGCACATGGGTAATCTTGCCGTCGCCACAACCGACATCAAGCACAGTCCGAACGCCGTCGGGCCAATAATCGCAAATAGCCTGAATGAGGTTGCGCTGTCCAAGTTGGAGCTGCTGGTCCCAAACGGCCGCAGACTCGTAAAGTTTTTCGTCGGCCATTACAAGGTTAACTCCCAGGTGGCGGTTTGATTCACCACGCCAATTTCTACTCCCACACCAGGGGGCGGCAATATCTTGAGGGCGTAACATCGATCGTGCAAATCATATGCCTTTGGCTCGACACGTGTGGCAATGTTGAGCTCTTTGAACAGGGCAATCGATACGATGTAGTCACCCGGGCCGAGCTGAAGCGGCGAAAACATAACCTTGACCAGAGCTTTGCCGGACATTTTCCCGAATGCGGTGCCATCCCTATTTGAAACTACCTGCATTGCGCAGGTACCATCAGGACGATAAATGGCGACGACCGCAACCGGGTCGACTATCTCGCTCTGAGAATTGCAGGCAATGACCGCTGAGGCATTTTCACCTGTAATTAGCGTATGGCGACGTTTACCATCTGCATCAAAAAAACCAAAAGCAGTGATACCAGCCTCTCCGGATCCATAACGATCTTCCGATGCCAGCTCTAGCAGATCGAGCTTTTCAGCGACGCGCTCAATCTTCTCAAGTGGCTGCTCAAGACACGCCGCGTTTATGGATTCCCATTGGTCCGAGGCACCGGGTTCGATCTCGGCAAGGCGAACATAGTTGTTCGTTTCAGGATCAAATTGCTCTATTGCGATCAGATCCGTAGGAGAGCGTCGGACGTCCAGTTTGATCCAGGTACTTTGCCTCGATGGCCAGGTAATTTGCCACGGCGCATGGCCGTACAAGCCACCAAAGTTACCGAAGGTCCAACACGAACGCCCTAACACCGTCTCCGGGCCCCGCCAATTCATATGAGTTGCATCGAGCATCGGTCCACTTCCCTCGTCGTCTGGCCGGTTTGGCTCGATGCAACCGAACTCACTCTCCCCTGAACCAAAACGTATCGCCGACACAGCCAATGGCTTACGGGGCGGCTTGCCCTCGGCGCCGACCAAACGGAACAGCGTTACACGGCTTTGACGATCGAGGCCCGCAGCCTGCTGCCGCGTCAACGACATGCTGCGAGCCCGTGTCCTGATCTCCTCGTCCTCGCGCACAGCGGCGAGATAGGCTTTACTGACCGGCAGTATCGGTCCCTCTTTCCTGACTGTGCCGCGATCAATCCAGACTGCCCGCTCGCATAGCAACTGGACGGAGCTCATGTCATGCGAGACAAAAAGAACTGTGGCACCGTTTTCTGTAAGACCCTTCATGCGCTGTATGCTTTTGCCAACGAAATAAGCATCACCAGCGCCAAGGATTTCGTCGACGATAAGTATTTCAGGCTTGATCGTGGTTGCAACCGCGAACGCGAGACGCGCATACATACCTGCCGAATACTCGCGCACTGGCCTCTCTATGAAACCTTCCAGCTCGGTAAAATCAATGATCTCATCGATCTGCGTGCGCAACGAGGTACCCCTGACACCTTGCAAAGCAAGCGCCGCGCGGATGTTCTCAATCCCTGTGAAGTCAGGATGAAAGCCAGTGCCCAGTTCCATGAGGGCCTGAATGTTGCCTGCCACAAATACGTGTCCGGAGTCTGGCTGCATCTGCCCGGAGATCAACCGTAGCAAGGTACTTTTGCCGGCACCATTGCGACCAATCAGGGCAACGCGTTCGCCCTGCCTTACCTCGATGTCCACTCCCTTCAGGGCATCGAAGACATCAAAACGGCTGCGTGGCACATGAATTCCAAATGCATCGAGTGCACGCCACCCCGGATGCCGAAAGCGTCGAAAGGATTTGGCAACCCCCTCGATCCTAATCGCAATATCAGACATAGTCGGCGAAGAGCGGTTTCAAACGTGAGATAAAGCCAAAGCCGACAAAGAAGACGATGAAGGCAATTCCCGCGAAAATTGATAAATCCACCACCGGCAGTTGCCCTTCCAGCAACACTGAACGATAGAGGGACATCAATCGTGCCAGCGGATTAAAGTCGAGCATCGGCTTGAGGCCAGACGGAACCATATCGTTTGTGTAGGCAATGGGAGAGACCAGCATCATGAAAAGAATAATAATGGGGGTCGCTTGCTGTAGATCCCGGAAGAAGATGGTCAACGTAGCCGTGATCCAGACCAGACCGAGCGCCATGACAATTTGCAGCAGAAAAATCAAAGGAAAGGCCAAATGCGAAATATGAATATGGCCACCATAGATACACGCTGCCCAAACCAGTAGCATTCCCAACCCCATGCTGGCGTGACCGACAAGAACATCCTTGGCTACGACCAACTCGACCGGAAATAGGGTGTTACGCAGCAGCCCTCTGTTCGCTACTAGACTAGGTGTGCCAACGCCGAATGCCTCGGAAAACGCTAAAAATGGAACTAGGCCGCAGAAAATGATCAATACGTAGTCACCCGTGCCGAGTCCTGGGACGCGAACCCGCAGGATGTGAGCGAAAACGACCGAATACATCGATAGGAACAGCAATGGGTACAGAACTAACCAGACAGCACCAAGCACGTTGCCAGAAGTTCTCGCTTTGAGGCCCTGCTGCACCGTAGATAGCAACAGACGACGATGCTGATAAAGAGTAGCTAGCGCACGCATTGGTTCAGGAACAAAGTGTCGTGACGATCTTTTCACTAGCCTTGCCGTCGCCATAAGGACTGCTGCCCTTGCTTTCTGGTCGTGTTGGCGCAGAGACCGCAGAGACAATCTTCTCCCGACATGCCCCGGCTAGGATATTCCAGCCCAATTCCACGGTCTCGAGCCATTCTGTTTCATCACGCATCGTGACGCACGGGACGTCATAGAAGAAGGCCTCCTTCTGCACACCACCGGAGTCGGTAACAATCACGCGGGCGGATTGTTCGAGGCGAATCATGTCAAGGAAAGGCAGCGGATCGACCAATTTCACGTCTTTCATCGTTGCGGCAAGCCCCTGGCTCGCCAATATTTTGGCTGTACGTGGGTGGACCGGAAGTACTACAGGTTGATCCACCGCAAGATCCGCAAGTGCAAAACCGATTTCACGAAGCCTGCTTGGGTCATCAGTGTTCTCGGCACGATGACAGGTCGCCAGCACGTATTCACCTTCCTTGAGACCGAACCGATCGAGCGCGTCACTACGTGAACGTGCGACATCCCGGTAGTACAGCGACACGTCGTACATTACGTCACCAACCAACGACACACCTTTCGTGACACCTTCCCTTGCCAAATTTTCGACTGCTGTTTGAGTTGGGCAAAAAAGAAAGTTGGAAACACGGTCTGCAACGATGCGATTAATCTCTTCGGGCATCCGCATGTTGAATGAGCGAAGACCCGCTTCAACATGCGCGACAGGAATATGCAGTTTTGCGGCAGCAAGCGCACCCGCCAGCGTCGAATTGGTGTCCCCGTAGATCAGCATCCAATCCGGCTTCTCAGTTAGCAGTACATTCTCGATCGCCTCGAGCATGCGTCCTGTCATCCCACCGTGAGTACCACCGGAAATCTCGAGATTAAACTTCGGATGCGGGATATCCAGTTCATCGAAGAACACCTGAGACATGTTCTCATCGTAATGCTGACCGGTATGAACCAGAATTTCTTCAATGCTGCGTACGTGCGTACTGCGAATAGCACGCGACACGGCTGCCGCCTTGATGAACTGGGGCCTTGCGCCGACTATGGTAACGATCTTGATCACAGGACCAGCACCTCAGTCACAGCCTTAACGAGGTAGCCCTGCTCAATTGGCGAAAGATCTGCACTCATGGGCAAGCTCATCACCTTACGTGCCATACATTCGGAATGGAATAAGGAACCATTCACTCGGCTTAGATCGCAATACGCCGACTGGATGTGCAGCGGCACGGGATAGTGTACTGCCGTCGGAATTCCAGCAGACTTTAGTTTCTCCTGAACCAAATCACGGTTTTCGACTACAACGGTGTACTGAGCAAACACACTGGTTCTGTCCGACCGCTGGGCGACAACTGGAACCTTGCCGTCAAACAGTGAGTTGTAACGCGCTCCAATTTCAAGTCGGCGTTCAACCTCCCAATCAAAGCGCTCCAGCTTGCCCAGCACCACTGCACACTGCAAGGTATCCATCCGGCCGCCGACACCAATCCGGGTATGTACGTAACGCCTGCTCTGGCCGTGGACGCGGATCTCCCGACAAGCCTGCGCCAGTGCGTCGTCGCTGGTGAAGATGGCGCCGCCATCGCCGTAGCAGCCCAGGGGCTTGCTCGGGAAGAAACTGGTACAGCCGATAGTGGAAAGGTTGCAGCTCTTCTTTCCCTTATATTCAGCCCCAAAGCTCTGTGCAGCATCCTCGATCACCGGAATGTTGCCGTAGCGTGCGGCAATCGCATTGATTTCATCCATGTCGGCTGGCTGACCGTACAGGCTGACCGGCATGATGGCCCGGGTTTTCGGGGTAATTGCAGCCTCGATTTTGCTAGCATCGATGTTGCAAGTATCCAGCTCAATATCCACAAACACCGGGGTGGCACCGAGCAAGACGATCACCTCGGCCGTTGCCACGAAGGTAAACGGGGTAGTGATGATTTCGTCGCCCGGCTTAATGCCGAGCGCCATCAGGGAGATCAACAGGGCCTCGGTGCCGCTGGCGACGGTGATGCAATGCCTGGCACCAGTGTATTCCTCGAGCCGTATTTCCAGCTCACGGACTTCGGGCCCCATGATGTACTGACCGTGATCAAGCACGCGCTGGATGCGCGTGTCGATCGATGCCTTGAGCGCCTTGTACTGCGCTTTCAGGTCGATGAATTCGATTTTGTTCATGCCTTTCCTTGCTCAAAACACTGACCGCCCTGCAGTCGGTAGCTCTCCCCCGTGGCTGGACAGACGGCCTCGCCATCACCCGACAGGGGCAGTTGCAAACGTTCGCCATGACGGCTGACCCAGCCGATCTGCCGGGCCGGTACCCCGGCCATCAGGGCATACGGTTTGACATCGCGATTGACCACGGCACCGGCGGCAACGAATGCGTGCTCGCCGATAGTCACACCGCAAACGATCGTACAGTTGGCCCCCAGCGTCACACCACGACGGACGATGGTCTTGCGGTATTCGTTCTTTCGGGCAACCGCCGAGCGTGGATTGTAGACATTGGTAAACACCATGCTCGGTCCACAGAACACATCGTCCTGAAGATGCACCGCATCGTAGATAGAAACGTTGTTCTGCACTTTGACGTTGTTACCAATCGTCACATCGTTGCCGACAAAGACGTTCTGCCCGAACGAGCAACCCTTGCCAATGCGTGCACCGGCACAGATGTGTGCGAAATGCCAGACCCGGCTACCGTCGCCGATCTGCGCCCCCTCGTCTACGATAGCGCTGTGATGAATCGTGACTGCCATGATCAGTAGTCCAGTGGCAGAGCAATCCGCTTGCCATCACGCGCTGCCAGATAGGCAGCGATCAGCACTTCAAGCGATTTCAGACCTTCGCGGCCATCGGTTTCCGGCTCGGCCTCGCCGCGCATGACCTTAATTACGTTGTCGTAATATAGCGGATGTCCAAAGCCGTAAACCGAGGTCGTCGCGTAATTCGCCGAAGCGATTTGCTCATCTTCTGGCAGCTTTTCGGCAAATTCCCAGTGCTGGATTTCGTTGACTGCCACACCGCCGACGCGCACCGTACCCTTCTCGCCGAGGATGGTGATGCTGCCTTCCAGGTTCTTGGGATAGGTCAGCATGGTCACATTCATCGAACCCAGGGCTCCAGAGCGCCAACGAACACTGAGCACGCCGGTATCTTCAACCTCGATGTCACGCTCCAGCGTCGAGGTGTAGGCCTGGATGCTTTCGATGGGACCGATCAGCCAATCGAGCAAATCAACGTAATGACTGGCCTGGTTCATGAATGCACCGCCATCGAACTCCCAGGTACCGCGCCACTTGGCACTATCGTAGTAATCCTGCGGACGGGTCCAGAAGACATTGACGTTCACCATGTAGATGCGGCCGAAACGCTTCTGCTCCACCGCCTTCTTCAGCAACTGCAACGTGGCGTTGCGCCGGTTCTGCTTGACGACGAACAAACGAACGCCGGCATCGTCGCAAGCCTTGACCATGTGCAGCCCATCATGCCAGCGGGTAGCCATCGGCTTCTCGGTCATCACATGACGACCGGATTCAGCAATCTCAATCGCCTGTTCGGGATGCAGGCCGCTCGGCGTGGCCAACACGACGATGTCTGCCGTCGTCGTCTGCAGCATTTGCGTCAGATTAACATGCCCCTTGGCGCCCGTGCGCGCCACAGCTTTTTCAAGGGCAACCGGGTCGATGTCGCAGACATCGAGGATTTCGACCTGATCGGCGTGCTGCTCCATGGCACCAAAATGGTTGGCGGAAATCCGGCCGCAGCCGACCAGGGCCATTCTGATCTTTCTATTTTTGATCTTTTCGTAGATACGCATGCTTCAATTCCTTACAAGCGGAAGACCGTAAAGCCAGCGGCTACCGCTGCATGGCGGTCGTAAAGCGATTTGAGGTCGCCTAGAACGGGTTTCTCACCACGGCACAGCAACTTGAGTTCGAGTACGTCTTCTTTTCGGAACTCGTTGTGACCAACGGCAACGATCAGCGAATCTACCGGATGTGCCGCATCAATCTTTCCGAGTTGGATACCGTACTCGTGCATCACCTCTTCGGAATTCGCCCAAGGATCATCAACCACCACCCTGACACCCCAATTTTGGAGTTCGCGCACCAAATCCGCCACCTTGCTGTTACGGATGTCGGGGCAATTTTCTTTGAAAGTAATGCCCTGTACACCAACAGTGCTTCTGGCAACGTCGATACCGTTCTTCAGCATCAACCTGATCACATTACAAGCGGCGTAGCGGGCCATATTATCGTTAATCCGGCGCCCGGCCAAGATTACTTGCGGATGGTAGCCAACCTCTTCCGCCTTGTGCGTCAGGTAATACGGGTCGACACCAATACAGTGCCCACCTACCATCCCTGGCCTGAAGGGTAGGAAATTCCATTTGCTGCCAGCGGCCTCCAACACCTCCAGAGTATCGATATCCAGCCGTTCGAAAATGACCGACAACTCGTTAACCAGCGCGATATTGAGGTCGCGCTGTGTGTTTTCGATCACTTTGGCAGCTTCGGCAACTTTCACCGAGGAAGCGGGAAAGGTACCAGCAGTGATGATGCTGCCATAGAGCGAATCTACCGCCTTCGCCGCTTCCGGCGTCGAACCACTGGTTATCTTACGAATTTTGGTCAACGTGTTGACCTTGTCGCCGGGGTTGATGCGCTCAGGGCTGTAACCGCAGAAGAAATCCTGGTTGAACTTCAGGCCGGAAAATCTCTCCAGCACTGGCACACATATCTCTTCGGTACACCCCGGATAGACGGTCGATTCGTAAATGACAACAGCCCCCTGACGCATTGCCTTGCCCACTGTTTCACTGGCTTTGGCCAAAGGCGTCAGATCAGGACGGTTAGCCTGATCGATCGGCGTCGGGACCGTCACGATGAAGACACCACACTCCCGCAACTGCTCCTGATCAGCGCTGTATTCGAGAAGCTTCGCCTCACGGAGGTCGCTCTCGGTCACCTCCAACGTACTGTCGCGTCTTGCCCTGAGTTCATCGATTCGTGCCTGATTGATATCAAACCCGAGCACCGGTCGATACTTGCCAAACTCCACAGCTAGCGGCAAGCCAACGTATCCCAGACCGATAATAGCAATCTTGTTACTATCTAAATTCATAAATCTCCTTGACAATGGTGCCATTTTCTCAAATTAGGTCGCAGAATGGGTACTTATGTAGAGTTTCCCTGACACTCTGCCGAGATGCGCGTCAGGTGCTCGAACCGGTATCCAGCAGATGCCAATTCTTCACCACCCCTCTGCTTCAGAAAAGCGAATACCTTCGCGATCTTTATTCGACAACATCGGCATGAGGCACGGCCATTCGATAGCTAGCACGGAATCATCCCACCTGATGCAGCGCTCTATTTCCGGCGCGTAGTAATTTGTCGTTTTGTACATAAATTCTGCCGTCTCGCTCAGCGTCAGGAATCCGTGCGCGAAACCCGGTGGAATCCACATCTGCTTCTTATTTTTGGCAGAAAGGATTTCGCCGACCCATTTCCCGAATGTCGCTGATCCCCTGCGGATATCGACGGCCACATCGAAAACCTCGCCTTGCACGACACGCACCAATTTTCCTTGCGCTTTAGGTGGAAGCTGATAGTGCAAGCCGCGCAGGACATTTTTCATGCTCTTGGAGTGGTTGTCCTGGATGAAGACAACCTCATGTCCAATGGCTTCGTTAAATACCTTCTGATTGAAGCTCTCGAAGAAAAACCCACGCTCATCACCAAAGACCTGGGGTTCGATAAGCAGCACGTCAGGGATCGCGGTCGGCGTCACTTTCATCAGAACACCTGCTCCTTCAGCACACTGACCAGATATTGACCATACGGATTCTTCGACATCGGCTGAGCCAGACGCTCAAGTTGTACCGCATCGACCCAGCCCTTGCGGTAGGCGATCTCTTCCGGACAGGCGATTTTCAGGCCCTGGCGTTTCTCGATGGTAGCAATGAACTGGCTGGCGTCGAGCAGGCTTTCATGGGTACCGGTATCGAGCCAGGCATGGCCGCGCCCCATCACTTGAACGTTCAATTGTTTGCGTTCGAGGTAGATGCGATTGACGTCGGTAATCTCCAATTCGCCGCGCGCCGATGGCTTGAGATTGCGAGCGATGTCGACAACCTGGTTGTCGTAAAAATAGAGGCCGGTAACCGCGTAATTGGATTTTGGCTGCACCGGCTTCTCTTCAAGACTGACCGCCTGGCCGGCCGCGTCGAATTCGATAACGCCGTAACGCTCGGGATCTTGTACGTGGTAGGCAAAGACAGTGGCGCCTTCCTTCTGCTGCCCGGCAGCCACTAGATCGTGGACGAATTCGTGACCATAGAAAATATTGTCGCCGAGGATCAGGGCGCTGTCGCCGTTGCCGACGAAATCGGCACCGATGGTGAAAGCCTGGGCGAGGCCATCTGGGCTCGCCTGCACGGCGTATTGCAGGTTGATGCCCCACTGGCTACCATCACCAAGCAGTTGTTCGAAGCGCGGCGTATCCTGCGGCGTCGAGATGATCAAGATGTCGCGAATGCCCGCCAGCATCAACGTGCTTAGCGGGTAGTAGATCATCGGTTTATCGTGGATCGGCAGCAGTTGCTTGGAAACGGCCAGCGTTACCGGGTAGAGCCGCGTGCCGGAACCGCCGGCGAGGATGATGCCCTTGCGTTGCGTCATGACGGCGCTCCGTAGTGTTTGCCGACCCACTCGCGGTAAGCGCCGCTGGTCACGTTGCGCACCCAATCCTGATTATCCAGGTACCAGCACACCGTTTTGCGGATGCCGCTGTCGAAGGTTTCGGCCGGTTTCCAGCCCAGCTCGCGCTCGATCTTGCCGGCGTCGATGGCATAGCGGCGGTCATGGCCGGGGCGGTCGGTAACGAAGGCAATCTGCTCGCGGTACGGGCGGCCGTCGGCGCGCGGGGCGAGTTCGTCGAGAATGGCGCACAGCGTGTGCACTACGTCGAGATTCGCTTTTTCGTTCCAGCCGCCGATGTTGTAGGTCTCGCCCGGACGACCGGCGGCCAGCACTTGGCGGATGGCGCTGCAGTGGTCGGCAACGTACAGCCAGTCGCGAATCTGCTGGCCATCGCCGTAGATCGGCAGCGGCTTGCCGGCCAGCGCATTGTGGATGATCAGCGGAATCAGCTTTTCCGGGAAATGGTAGGGGCCGTAGTTATTCGAGCAGTTGGTGGTCAGTACCGGCAAGCCGTAGGTGTGATGGTAGGCGCGCACCAGATGGTCACTCGCCGCTTTGCTCGCCGAATACGGGCTGTTCGGCTCGTAGCGGTTGATTTCGGTGAATGCCGGATCGTCTTTGCCGAGCGAGCCGTACACCTCGTCGGTAGACACGTGCAGGAAGCGGAAGGCGGCTTTTTCGGCTCCGCCCAACCCACCCCAGTAGACCCGTGCTGCTTCAAGCAGGCGGAAGGTGCCAACGATGTTGGTCTGAACGAAATCCTCCGGCCCGTGGATGCTGCGATCGACATGCGATTCGGCAGCGAAATTGACGATAGCCCGTGGCTGGTGGCGATTCAGCAACTGCGACACGAGTTCGCTATCGCCGATGCCTCCGTGCACGAACACATGGCGCGCATCGCCGTGCAGGCTGGTCAGGTTTTCCAGGTTGCCGGCGTAGGTCAGCGCGTCGAGATTGACGACCGCCTCGTCGGCTGCCGCTAGCCAGTCGAGGACGAAATTGCTGCCGATGAAGCCGGCGCCGCCGGTGACGAGGATCATGCCAATCCACTACTCAATGAAACTTTATATTCTATCGCAGCCCACGATCATTTTTTTGCAAGTACGCAAAAAACTGGAGAAACGCGATACTCCCTTAATCGCCAGTTCGCGGTAGCGATAGATCGCCATCTGCCAATGGGTGATGACCAGCCCGAGGAGCAGCAGGCGCAGCCGATGTATGGCTCAGTTCCCGCCGGCCCAATCTCGCCGCGCCTGGCGGGCGATGCCGAAGATTTCCCCAAGCCGCTCGCCGTTGGCGGCAGCCAGCGCCGCACGCAATTCGTCGAGTTGGGCGCGATAGGCATCCAGTTCGCCAAGCAGCGCCTGTCGGTTGGCGAGGCAGATGTCGCGCCACATTTCCGGGTGGCTGGCGGCGATACGCGTGAAATCACGGAAGCCGGAAGCGGCGAAGGTGAAAAACAGGTTGGCATCCTCGCGCACCGCCAGATCATGAACCAGGGCGAAAGACAGCAGATGCGGCAGGTGGCTGACAGCGGCGAAGACGCGGTCATGCTGCTCCGGCGTCAGTTCATAGATGTCGGCACCGCAGCGGGCCCAGGCCCGTTTGATGCGATCGAGGCGCTCGTCGTTGTTTTCCGGCAAGGGCGTGACGACCACCTTTTTGCCCTGGTAAAGATCCCGGTGTGCCGCCGCCGGACCGCTGTTCTCCGCCCCGGCGATCGGATGTGCCGGCACGAATTTGCCGATATGGCCGCGAAAAGCAGCGCGAGCAGCGGCCACCACGTCACCCTTGGTCGATCCGCCATCGGTGACGAGAGTGTTAGGCCCGAGATAGGGCGCGATGCGGGCGAAAATCTCCGGCATTTGCGCCACCGGCGTCGCCACCAGCACGATGTCAGCGTCGGCGATCTCGTGCGCCGGGTTGATGCCGGCCCGGTCGATGACACCCAGTTGCTGGGCGATGCGCAGCGTGGACGGCGTGCGCCCGAAGCCGACGACTTCTTCGACCGCCCCCGCTTCCTTCAGGGCCAGCGCGAAGGAGCCGCCGATCAGGCCGGTACCGAAGACGACGATCTTGCCGAACTCGGGCTGGCCGGCTGCCATTTACAGTGCCTTCTCCAACGCTTCCAGGAAGCGGGCGTTCTCCGCCTCGCTACCGATGGTCACGCGCAGCCACTCGGGCAAGCCGTAACCGCCGATTGGGCGAACGATAACGCCCTGGCACAATAGTTTCTGATTGACCGCGGCACCGTCGCCAACCTTGAAGGTGACGAAATTGCCATGCGGCTCGATGAATTCCAGATCCAAGCGCCGCAGGCCAGCAACGATCTGCACCATACCGCGCCGGTTCAACTCGTAGCTGGCGGCTAGGAATTCGTCGTCATCAAGGGCCGCCGCTGCCGCCGCCAGCGCCAGGTTGTTTACGTTGAACGGCTGGCGCACACGGTTCATCAGGTCGGCGACATCGGCCGCTGCCAGGGCGTAGCCGACACGCAAGCCGGCCAGGCCGTAGATTTTCGAGAAGGTGCGGCAGACGATCAGGTTGGGAAAATCCTTGATCCAGCCAGCGACATCGACGCGGTCGACCGGCGGCAGGTATTCGTTGTAAGCCTCGTCGAGGACCACTGCCACGTCTCTGGGCACCGCTTCGAGAAAAGCGCGCACTTCGGCATAGGGTAGGAAATTGCCGGTGGGATTGTTCGGGTTGGCGATCCAGACGAGGCGCGTATCGGGCCGTATGGCGGCGCGCATGGCGGCCAGATCGTGACCGTAGTTTTTCGCCGGCGTGACGATCAGTTCGGCACCGGCCGACAAGGTGGCCAGCGGATAGACAGCGAAGGCGTGCTGGGCGAATACCGCCGAACGGCCGGGCGCCAGGAAGACGCGAGCCGTCAGGTCGAGCACGTCGTTGGAGCCGTTGCCGAGCACCACCTGCCCGGCATCGACGCCGCAGCGCGCGGCGAGCTTGGCGATCAGATCGAATTGGTCGGGATAGCGCTCGACGCCGGCGATGGCCGCCTCGACGGCCACCCACGCCTTGGGACTCATGCCCAACGGGTTCTCATTGGAAGCCAACTTGACGATGCGCTCGACCGGGATGCCCATTTCGCGTGCCAGTTCGGTAATCGGCTTGCCCGGCTGGTAGGGCGAGATGGCGCGCACGTAGGGCAGCGCCTGTTCGGCGAGATTCATGATGCTTCCTCAATAAACGGCAACCGGATAGGAGCCGAGGATTTTCAAATAGGCGGCGCGGCGGCCCAGTTCGTCGAGGGCGCGCTTGACCGCCTCTTCCTCGCGGTGGCCGTCGATATCGACGTAAAAGACGTATTCCCACAAGGCGTTGCGCGCTGGCCGCGACTCCAGCCGCGACAGCGAGACGCCGGCGTGCGAGAACGACAGCAGCAGTTCGTGCAGGGCACCGGTACGGTTCGGCGCCGACATGATCAGCGAGGTCTTGTCACATCCCGACGGACCGGCGTCGTGGCGGCCGAGAACCAGGAAGCGCGTGGTGTTGTTCGGCTCGTCCTCGATGTTCTCGGCCAGCTTCGGCAGGTCGTAGCGTGCCGCCGCCGCCTCGCCGGCGATCGCCGCTGTGCCAGTTTCTTCGGCGGCCCGCTGCGCTGCCTGGGCATTGCTGCCGACCGAGATGCGCTGGGCATCGGGCAGCATGCGGTTGAGCCATTCATGGCACTGCGCCAGCGACTGAGCATGCGAATAGACGCGCTGGATGGCGCCGAGGTCGGTCTCGCGCGACAGCAAGTTCTGGTGGATGCGCAGCACAACCTCGCCGCAGATTTTCAACGGCGTGCCGAGCAGCAAATCCATCGTGCGGCCGACCGCGCCCTCGGTCGAGTTCTCGACCGGCACTACGGCGTAATGGGCATGGCCGGACTCGACCTCGCGGAAGACATCGTCAATCGAAGCCTGCGGTTGCAGCTTGGCAGCATGGCCGAAATGCTTGGTCGCCGCCGATTCCGAGAAGGTGCCGAGCGGGCCGAGAAAGGCGATGGCCAGCGGCTGTTCGAGCGACAGACAGGCCGACATGACCTCGCGGAAAAAGAAAGTGACGTTCTCGCCCGGCAGCGGGCCAGGATTCGCATCCTGCAAGCGGCGCAGCACCTGCGCCTCGCGCTCCGGCCGATAGATGTACCCAGCCTCACCGTGCGCCGCCTTGATTTCCCCGACCCGCTGCGCACAACGGGCGCGCTCGTTGAGCAGCTTCAACAGTTCGCCGTCGATGCGGTCGATGTCAGCGCGCACGCCGGCCAAGTTTTTTTGTAAATCGTCGTTCATCGTTTGAAGTTAGGCGCGTTTCTACGCGAGAAAGAACGTAATAACAAAATCCTTGGCTCCAATTAAGATTTCTTATCCCATCCCACGACAGCTCCATCTTCGATGGTAATGCGAAGAGCGTATCGCCCTTTGCCGGTCTCATTGTATTTCCACACTTCTCTTGTCTTTGTCTTCATAATTTTTCTGTCGATATCAACGGGACAGCCGAGTGAGTCAGTAAGTTGCGCAGGAGTCTGACCTTGCCAGAACATGCGCTTCATAATCATGTCTACAACTTCCTCATCACCATACTTTGCAAATAAGGCTTCTCGCCGCTTTTTGGCGAGATGGCTGGATATTGCAATCCATGCACCGACAGCTAGCACGACAAAAACAATTATTTCCATGGCGTAACCTTAGGTGCCTAACGCTGTTTACCCGTTGCTTTTGGCGAAATCATTCATAAACTCAATCAGCACCCGCACGGCCTCCACGGAAACAGCGTTGTAGAGCGAAGCACGCATGCCGCCGACCGACTTGTGGCCCTTCAGCCCAAGCAGCCCAGCGGCCTTGGCTTCATCCAGAAACACCGCATCGAGCCGGGCGTCGGCCAGCGTGAAGGGCACGTTCATCCGCGAACGGCAATCGGCGGCGACCGGATTGGTGTAGAAGCCATCGGAACCGTCGATGCAGTCATACAGCATCTCGGCCTTGACAGCGTTGATGGCGGCCATGCCAGCCAGTCCGCCCTGGCGCTTCAGCCACTGAAAAACCAGACCGGCGATATAGATGCTGAAGGTCGGCGGCGTGTTCAGCATCGAGCCGTTCTCGGCCATCACTGCGTAATCCATCAAGGTCGGGACGGTCAGCGGCGCCATGCCCAGCAGGTCGCGATGGATGATGACCAGCGTCACGCCCGAGGGGCCGATGTTTTTTTGCGCGCCGGCGTAGATCAGGCCGAATTTCTCCACCGGCACCGGCCGCGACAGGATGTGCGAGGACATGTCGGCGACCAGCGGCACGCCAGTGTCGGCAATACGCTCGGCAGGAATCTCGACGCCGTGGATAGTCTCGTTGGTGCACACATGCAGGTAGGCGGCAAAAGGATCGAGCTTGATCTCCTCGGCCGTTGGCAGCCGGGTGAAGCCGCTCTCCTCGGTACTCGCCGCGCAGCGCACCGTACCCGCATTTGCCACCACTCGCTGCGCTTCCTTGAACGCCTTTTTCGACCACGAGCCGGTCACGATGTAGTCGGCCGAGCGACCGGCCAGCAGGTTCAGCGGAATCTGCGCGAATTGCTGCGTCGCCCCACCTTGCAGGAACAGCACCTTGTAGTGCTCGGGGATACCCATCAGTTCGCGCAGATCGGCCTCGGCCTGAGCCAGGATGGACATGAATTCCTTGCCGCGATGGCTCATCTCCATGACGCTGCAGCCGGCACCGTGCCAGTCGAGCAGTTCCTCCTGCGCCTGGTGGAGGACTTCCTCGGGCAGCGCAGCCGGACCGGCGCTGAAGTTCCAGGCGCGGGTCATCAGGCTTCTCCGTTGGCGCTGTTGTCGTTGGTGTTATCGGCCGCGTTGTCGGCCGATTCATCAACCGCCGCCTCATCGGCAACATCGGCGGCATCACCCTCGACAACCGACTCGGCCACTTTCTCCAGGCCGGCCAGTTTCTCGCCGGCATCGAGCGAAATCAACGTCACGCCCTGGGTCGCCCGGCCCATGCCGCGAATTTCCGAGACGCGGGTGCGAATCAGCACGCCGCCGGTGGTGATCAGCATCACTTCGTCGCTGTCATCGACCAGCTTGGCGCCGATCACCACGCCGTTGCGCTCGGAATCGGCGATGGCCTTGACGCCCTGGGTGCCGCGGCCGGAATGACGGAAGTCGGCGAGCACGGTGCGCTTGCCAAAGCCGTTCTCGGTGGCGACCAGCACGGTCTGCTGATCGGATTCGGCGACCAGCAGCGAAATCACCGTCTGTTCCGGCTGTAGCTTCATGCCGCGCACGCCACGGGCGCCACGACCCATCGGGCGAACGTCCTCCTCGTCGAACCAGACCGCCTTGCCGGCATCTGAGACGAGCACGATGTCGCTCTGGCCGGTGGTCAATTCGACGCCGATCAGGTAGTCGTCGTCGACCAGATCGACGGCGATGATGCCGGCCTTGCGCGGATTGGAGAAATCGGACAACGGCGTTTTCTT
>JAISPT010000021.1 GCA_031274715.1 Azonexus sp.
TTGCACATGGCGCCCGGCATCGACAGATTGGACTGGAAGGCGGAAATGGCAACCAACTGCTTGTCGTCGTACTTCTTGATGATCTTCACCATGTCCGGGTTGGCGTTGCGGCGCTTGCCATCCCGGATATCGGTCATCTGGCGCAGCAGATACTTGTAGTGCTGGCCGGCAATGACCGGATAGAACTTTTCCTTGTTGCCTTCGCCGTTGACGCCGTGGCATTCCTTGCATTCGTTCTCGTACAGGTCTTTGCCCTTGGCGATTTGCAGGGAGGCGTCCGCGCCTTCATATTTGCCGTGGTTGGTAGGGATGCACAAACTCTGGATGTAGGTCGCGACGTCGGCCAGTTCCTGCGGATCGGTCAGCGTCTTGGCGAATGGATACATGGTCGGGTTGTCGCGCAAGCCTTCGCGGATGTCGGCCATCTGCTTGATCAGCACCGTGGCGTGCTGGCCGGCAAGCTGCGGGAAGGTGCCGTCCGGCCGGCCAGCGCCTGAAGGCAGGTGGCAGGCGCCGCAGACTTCATAGGCTTCCTCGCCGTTCTTGATATCGCCCTTCTTTTTCAGGGCTTCGATCTTTTCGCCTTCCTGGGCGTTCCACTGATAGCCTTGCGCTTCGATGCCGGATTTCTTCGGCGCCGGCGCCTGGGCCGGGGCCAGGGAACTGCCGAGCATTGCGGCGGTCAGGACGATGAGCTTTTTCATGGTTTGCCTTCCTTTTGGGAGTGACTACTGGATCGCGTTCGGGGCAGCATGCAAACTGCTTTTGGCTATTGATCGGAATGCCGGTTAAGGCTTCAGTTTGGAAAGATAGTCGGCGAGAGCTTTGATTTCCTCGTCATTGACCAGCGTCATGACGGCTTTCATCGCAGCGGTGTTGCCATTGGCGCGCGCACCGCTTTTGATGTCGTGCATTTGCGCCTCGGCGTACTTGGCGTTTTGCCCGGCAATCTTGGGATATTCGGGCAGGATCGGCGTTTTGGCGTCCTTGCCGTGGCACGACCAGCAGGTCTTGTCCTTGAAAAGCGCGGCGCTATCGGCGGCAAAGACCGGCATGGCGGCAAGCGCCATGAACGTCGCGAGGATCAGCGGCTGGGGTTTCATTTTCTCTCCTTGAGATCAAAAGAACGGGCAGGCTTGTGCCCGCCCGCCGTATTGCTCATGCGCGTTCAGCTTGCCTCACTTGATCTTTTTCGCGCCGTTCTGTTCCAGGAAAGTCTTGGCGCGCAAGCCAAGGTCGGCGGTCTTGACCTGGTATTGCCAGACTTGTTCGGCCCAGAGGCAGGCGTTTTCCCAGTCCTTCTTGGCGGCGGCGGCTTCATGCTTGGCCTTGACGTCGGCGATCTTGCCGGCTTGGTCGAAGGCGTCTTCAACCATGGCGGCTGCTTCCGGGAAGTCCTTGTAGTTGGTGCTGCTGATATAGGCCACCACGGAATCGATCACCGCCTGCGTGTCGGCAATCTTCTTCAACTGCTTCTTGTAGTCCTCTTCGGTGTAGGACTGCTTGGCCATTGCGGTCTTGGTCGGCTTCCAGCCCTTGGGCTTGACCAGCAGGTAGCCTTGCATTTCGAGGTGCAGCGCGGAGCAGAACTCGGTGCAGTAGTACGGATAGACGCCTTCTTTGTCAGCCTTGAATTTCACCGTGATGGTCTTGCCCGGCTCCAGGGAAGCATGGACGTTGTAGGTCGATACCGTGAAACCGTGGGTTTCGTCCTCGGCCCGTTCGAGGTTGGTCAGATGAATGGTGACTTCGTCGCCGACCTCTGCCTCGATGGTTTCCGGCGTGAAGTGCGAGCGGATCGCGGTGCCGAACACTTCAAGTTTGTTGCCCTTGCGATCGGTGTGCTCTTCGCCGGCGCGCACGGCGCCCGGACTCGGCTTGTCGGTGCGGCTGTTGGTGCCGACCTTGTAACGAACGCCCGGCTTGAGCTTGTCGGCCGCGATCGCCACCGCGTAGTGCGGCTCGCCCAGCGGCAACGGCATGTCGTACAAGAGTTGCATCTTGTCGTTGCTGATGTCGATCAACTGGTGGTTCTGCGGGTGCAGCGGGCCAACCGGGTTGAAGCGGTCAATCGCCAGCTTGTTCAAGGCGACCAGGTAATGGCCCTTGGGATCCATGGAATCGCCTTCCATGGTCATCAGGTGGCCGATGTTGTAGTGCACGGAAATCTTGTCGAGCACCTTGCCTTCGCAGTAGTTCCACTTGGCGACCTGGCTGTCGACATAAAGCGAGGTGTAGGCAATGCAAGGCTTGGAGTCGTACTGCGTATGCAGCGGGCCGAGGCCGAGCGACACCTGGGTATGCAGCGCATCCTGCATGTTGATGACCGGAATGCCATACGGATCCTTGGACTCGAATTTGCCGACCTTGATGGCCGCCATGATTTTCTCGAAGGAGAACACCGAGACGTGCGTATCGAGCTTGCCGGAGACGATCATGTACTTGCCGTCCGGAGTGACGTCAACGCCGTGCGGCGACTTCGCTTCCGGGACCAGGAACAGGATGCCTTCCTTGACGGCGGTATCCATCATGATCACGTCGTGACCGTTGATCTTCCTGGTCTTGCCCTGCTTGAACAACTCGACGGCTTTTTTCCAGTTGATCACATGCAGATAGTCGGTGTCCTTGGCCGAACAACCGGCTTCATAGGGCGGCCGGCCTTTCTCGATGCCGCCCACGTAGCGCTCGGAACAGAACGAGTTGGTGAAGGACCAGCCGTCGGATGGGCCTTTGCCGAAGTCGGAAAGGTCCTGGCTATAGGGCGGCAGTTCGATCGAGAAGGACTGCTTCGGATCGATGCGGCCTTCCTCGCGGTTGAACTTCCAGTAGGTGACGCCGCCACGGTACTTGTCGTTGAATTCTTCCAGGGGATGGAACTTATTGTTCTCCAGCGGGGCCGCATACTGGGCCGCCTCGATGACGTAGTCGGTGTTCGGGCTGACGAAAGCGCCGCCGTGCTCCGACTTGAAGATCGGGTTGACCACGATCTGCTTGGTTTCAAAGTCACGCAGATCGATTACCGCCAGGCGCGGATTGGCCTTGTCGTTGATGAACAGGAACTGGCCGTCGTACTTGCCGTCCGTTTCGGAGATGGCCGGGTGGTGCGTGTCGCCCCAGGTGATGTCTTTGCCGCCGATCCTGCCGCCGGCCAGCACCGCCTTCGATTCCTCGTCAAAGCCGTAACCCTGCCAGGGTTCTGGTGTGAACACCCCAATGTACTTGAGGATACGCATGGAAGGAATGCCGTAGACGATGACCTGTCCCGATTGGCCGCCGGAGCTGAAGGCCAGGAACTCATCGCGCTTGCCGGTTGGCACGTAGGTCTTGGCTGCCGCCAGCACGTCCTGCTGCGACAGGTTCCTGCGCTTCATGACATCTTGCAGGGATTCCGCACCCCAACTGGCCGCTGCAACAAGCCCCAAACCCGCCGCCAGCAACAGCGGACCGGCCCTCAACTCGAGTCTTTTCATTTCTGGCTCCTGTCGTCAAATGCAACTGTGCAGGAGCGCTTGCCGGGCTCCTGCTCGCTGTGGCACTCGGTTAATACGACCGAATGCCGCATGAGCCACAGTATGGTTGCGGAGCAAAAAAGAAGCCAGCCGGTGACGGCTGATTTGCACTATAGGAAAATTCCTATTCCACGAAATTCGTGGAGCTTGGCCGGCTAGTCGAGCAGGCTGTGCCGTATGGCGTACTGGATCAGTGCAGCCGTGTTGGAAAAGCCCATCTTCTGCATGATGTGCGCCTTATGTGTGCTGACCGTCTTGACGCTGAGATTCAGGCGCTGGCCGATTTCAGTCAGGCCGAGACCGGCGGCGATGTCGCGGAATACCTCATACTCCCTGTCCGAAAGGTGGGTATGCGGCAAAACGGTGGTGTTACCGCTGACCACTTCCTGTGCCAACCGTTCCGCCACTGCTTGATTGATGTACAAGCCGCCGCCGGCCACTTTGCGAATGGCGGCTTCGAGTTGCGATTCGGCATTGTCTTTGCACAGGTAACCGGCCGCCCCGGCGCGCAGGGTGCGTACCGCGAAAATGTCTTCCTTGTGCATGCTGAGAATCAGAATCGGCAGCCTGGGGCGTTCGGCCTTGAGTTGGCGGATCAGGTCGATACCGCTGCGGCCCGGCATGGACATGTCGAGCATGAGGAGATCGCAATCCACTTCGCGCACCAGCGCCACGGTTTCGCTGCCGTTGCTGGCTTCGCCGACGACAACGATGTCGGTTGCTTCGGAGAGCAGGTGCTTCAGACCGGCGCGCAGAATGGCATGGTCATCGGCGATGAGAATTCTGATCACGTTTGTGTGTCCCTCTGCAAGGGCAGCCGGCAGGAAATGCGCGTGCCTTGTCCAGGGCGGCTACTGATGTCAAATGAGCCGCCGAGGATGGTAATGCGTTCACGCATACCCAGCAGACCGAAGGTTTTTTTGTTCTCGGCGGCGACGATGCCGCTGCCGTTGTCCGTCACCACCAGTTCGATGGCGCCATCCGTCTCGTCGAGCGTTATCGAGACTTCGCTGGCCTTGGCGTGGCGGGCGACATTGGTCAGCGCCTCCTGAACGATGCGGAAAACGGCCGTGGCGACTTTGCCGTCGAGGTCGAATTCCTCTCGATTCATGGCCAGACGGCAACGGATGCCGGTGCGTTGCTCGAATTGCGTGACATGGTGCTCGACGGCCGCCGCCAGGCCGAGGCTGTCGAGCATTGCCGGGCGCAAGTCCTCGGAAATCCGGCGCAGCGAGACAATACTTTGTTCGACGACGCTGAAGGCAGCCGCGACCCGGCCAGCCGCTGGCGAGCCCAGGCTGTCGCATTTGCCGCGCAGCCAGCCGAGGTCAAGCCGCAGCGCCGTCAATGCCTGGCCGAGTTCGTCGTGCAATTCGCGGGCGATGCGCGTGCGCTCTTCCTCGCGCAGGGTTTGCAGGAAAGTTGCCAATTCGCGCAGGCGCGCTTCCGAGGCTTGCAGGCGCTGTTGATGCTTGAGCAACTCCTCCTCATTGCGCTTGCGTTCGGTGATGTCGGAGAAAATGGAAATGAAGCGCCGGATCGCACCGTCGGGACCGCGCAAAGCCTGAATGGAAATTTCCTCCGGAAAAATTTCACCGGTCTTGCGCTTGTTCCAGATTTCGCCGCGCCAATGACCCCGCTGCGTTAGTTGGCGCCAGAACTCCTCATAGAAACCCCTGTCGTGGCGTCCGGACTGGAGCAGTCGCGGATTTTTGCCGATCACCTCGTCGCGGCGGTAGCCGTAGATTCGGCAGAAGGCGTTATTCACCCAGATGATCTCGCTGTGGGCGTTGGTGATGATCGCCCCCTCGGCCATGGCGGCGAAGGCCGTTTCGTTTTCGCGGCGCTCCTCCTCCTGGCGGGTTTGTTCCTGAGCCCGCCGGCTGGCAACAAGCCAGACGAAGCTGATCGTCGCCAGCCCCATCAACCAGATGCCGAAATGCCAGTACTGAATGGTGCGCCAGGTCGGCTCCTGCGCTGTCCGGTAGGCGTTGAGGTCAACCGATATGGCGGCCGCGCCGCGCAGGCCGCCGATCGGCACCAGTGTGTCGCGATGGCATTCGAGGCATTCCTTTTCCATGCGCATCGGGATCATCACGCGGGAAAGACCGTGCCCGCCCTTGCTGGGAACGGCTTCCGAAATCATCTCGCCCCCGTTTTTGAGCGCGTCGAGCGCCTTGACTTCCCATTCGTCGGGCGCATTCGCCAGGTTGCGCAACTGCTGAGAGGTCAGGCGCTCGCGGATGCCATATTCCTTCTGGCTGATTTCCTGAATCGCCAGCAACAGATGCATCGGCGTCAGGGTGACGAGCTTCATGGATTCGCCATTGCTGCGCAATCCGGTGATGATCTCCTGCTCGCCGAAAGTCTCCAGTTGCCGCACCTTGTCGTCCTTGATGTAGACGCCGCCGACATAGGAAGCCCATTTCCGGATCGCCATGTCTTTGCGCAAATTGGTGATCGCGTCGAGCTTGGCCAGGGATTCGGCGGTGCGATTGAGCTGCTCGCGCTGGAGCCACAGCGAAACCAGCACCAGCAGCGACCAGGCAATCGCGCTCAGGATGAACAAAATGCCGCTGATCGGGCGGCGGCCGGACACTTCCGGCGGAGCGGCTGTTGCGGTACTGCGTTGCCAAGGGAGCATGACCCTCCTCGTGTTTTCGTGAGATGCCCGCTGCGGTCGCTTTTCGCTTTCGGCGATCCAAAGTCCGACAGGCTCCCTTAGCTTACTTCCTCCTTGGCAAGGGGGAAGGCTGGCGCGGGGATGCTTACAAAAATGCCCGCATGTTCACGTCGGCTTGGCAGGGGTTTTGTGGCGTTGGTTGCAATCACATCCACCTCCTTCACGTCCGCATTTGTATCCAAATGAAACGATGACTTTCGGCACTGGTACCGCGCCCGTACCAGCGGCACAGTGCAGCCAGCAAGTGTGGGAAGTAGCAAGAGCATGTGGGGCGCGTCAGCTTGTCACCGTACCCCCCCCCATTGGAGTCTGGTTTCTCTGATTATTGATTTGTTCGGCATGGAGTCTCAATGATGAAAAAACAAAATTCGAATGCAATCGGCAGCAACGAAGCCGTTGTTGACGACAAGAATGCGCGAAGCAATGATTTAGCCATCGTTGGCATAGGCTGCCGTTTTCCGGGCGATGCCAACAACCCTCGTCAATTTTGGGAAAACCTTGTGGCAGGGCTGGACTCGATATCGGAGACGCCTGAGTCGCGCTGGGCTATAGATAATTTTTACCACCCCAAGACGGGCGTGGTCGCCAAATCGGCCACGAAATGGGGCGGTTTCATAAAAGATATCGACCGCTTCGACGCTGAATTTTTCAACATCTCGCCGCGCGAAGCCAGGCTGATGGATCCGCAACAGCGTCTGCTGCTGGAAGTTTGCTGGGAAGCCCTGGAAGATGC